>JBMYQB010000049.1:0-3965 GCA_049600935.1 Candidatus Poseidonia sp. | reverse complement strand
ATCGGACCGCTCCATTTTCTATCTCAAACATCATGCCGTGACCTCCATGCGCGTGCGCGCTCATTGATGGAAAGAACCAGCAGCGTAACCAGCATGAGGATGGTTGCGAGGGCCATCGCAGTTGGGAACACGTAGGGGTCAAATTTGGGGCGTGATGCCACTTGGTCAACGAGGATGGAAAGAGAATCCCACGAACCTACCCGTACGACCAGGAAGGTCGCACCGAATTCGCCCATTGAGAATGCAAGGCATAGCGATGCTGCCATGGTGGCCGGCACGACCAGAAACGATCCTCTCGAATGCCACCAAAAGGCCAACGGCCTCATCGGCAACAACGATGCTTGCTCTGCGTAGATGGGGTCGATGCGTTCGATGGCGGGCACCATGAGTCGAATCACGAAGGGCAGCACCAGCATCACGTGGGGGATCACAGGAAGATAGGGGAAGGTGAACATCTCGGGAAACCAACGAAGAATGCCCGCCACCATGCCCAAACCAACCATGACCGCGGACATTGAGAGCGGGAGCATGCACAGCGAATCAACCACACCGGCCAGTCTGCGATGCCCACGTTCACGCAGGGTCACCAAACTTGTTGCGACGGTGTAGCCCAGCGGTAGCGCCACAAAGAGCGCCAACACAGCATAGCTCAAGGAATTGGTGAGTGCATCCAACAGGGGGACGGTCGAGAAATCGCCCGAATATGCACGCTTCCATCCTTCAACCGTCCATTGGCTGGTGGCACCGGAGGGGCCGATGGTTCTGACTTGGAAGGAGGCGATCACCACCGAAATGAGCGGAGCCAACAGGAGCACCAAGATGCCGTTGACGAAAAACGTCCATCGGCGAGAGGCAGGTCCGTGGCGTTCTCTGTTCTTTGTTTCGTGATGCATCGACAACACCTGGCTGTGTTGACGCTCAAATCGACCTGCGAGAATCAACATGACCAACATCAGCAGCATTTGGAAGGTGGCGATGGACAAGACGGCGAGGCTTGTCTCTACTTGGTAGCCAGCAATGCCGGCCGTTCCACCCATTTCACCCAACATCGACTCGAGGGTGTTGGACGACGGTGCTAACCATTTGACCAATGCGAAGGACGTGAAGCTGAAGAAAAAGGTGTAGGTTGCCGCCACCAACGTTGCGGGCCCGAGCACTGGCCACCACAGATGTTGAATGCGCTCGCGTCGGGTTTGACCCGAGGGAAGAAGGGCGAGTTGTTCCTCCCAGGTTGCGTCCAACTGGGCCACCACCGGTTCAACAAATCGAATCATCAAGGACAAATTGAACCACACGTGCGCTCCCACCAAGGCGATAAAATGGCCCGGATGCGACCACCCCGTGACGCTTGACAGCCAACCGATGAACCCGGTTTCACCTCTGAGGTCAAATCCAAGATTGTAGAGGAAACCGCCCGGTGAAATCAACGCCAAGAAGCCAACGGCTGCCACCACGGGCGGAGTGACAAAGGGCAGAAAGAGCAGTGCTCGCTTCAGTCGAATGTTTCGCCATTGATAGCGGCCAAAGGCCCACGCAAGCGGCAGACCAATGGCCACCGTGATGCCTGTTGATGCTGCAGCCTCAAGCAGTGAGAACTGGAACGCCTCAACGGCGCCCGGCTGTTCATGAACGGTGGTCAAGGCCCCCAACGGCGTGATACCGGTTACGGCCCACAAGCGAAGGAGAGCGAGGGTGATGGGAAACAAACCGAGGCCGATAACAAAGAGGATGGCCAACCACTGAACAAGAGGGAGGCCGGCAAAGCGTGCCCTCCACTCAAGCGACATCTCAGCACGTCCTACTCTGTTGCTTGCTTCCACTTCGAGAGCCAACGCTCCATTTCTTCAGCGATGCGTTCGTTGGTGATCTCCGCGTTCATGTTTGGGTCGTCGGTGTGGTAGGCATAGCCGTCGGTTTCGGGCCACACGGCGTCCTCAAGCACCGATTGCATCAAGTTGTTTTCTGGCATGTTCCGATTGACATTTTCGGAGAGCAGGTACTCAATGAAGGCATTTGCAGCCTCCAGTTCTGTCCCACCGTTGATAACACCCGCATATTCGACCTGATGGAAGGTGGAACGTTCAAGAGTTAACGAGGTGGATTTGGTCCAATTTCCTCCGTAGAACGCCTCTACGCCAGGGGAATGGCAGTAGGATACCGTCATGGCTGCATCACCAAGATGTCCTTCAACCCATTCACCATAACCGCCGCTGTAGTGAATCTCGTAGGCTTCGGTCCATCCTGTGGTAAAGATGGCGCCGTTGTCAGCCATCGCCTTCCACCAATCGAACGCATCCGTGGTGTTGTCCTCGTCGTTTTCGAAGTAGTCGACGGTGGCTGACATAAACGCACGACCGGGCGACGAAGTAAGCGGGGAAGGGAAGGCGGTAAGACCCGACCACTCAGGTTCGGTCAAATTCCATAGGGAGGTTGGAACCGTCAAGTTGGTGCCGTCAACACGCGTTTCATCGTAGTTCAAGCATACATCGCCACGGTCAAAGGGAACGGCGTTCGGACCGTCGTAGGGTTCCAGTGCGGTGCTTGAGATGCCCGACACGTTAGCGTTGTGCGGTTGAAGCAAGCAAAAGTTCAGCGCTGTTTGCAGGTAAGTGTTGTCGAGCCCAATGGCAAGGTCGGCCTGTTGGGCCTGTTGGGTTTGAAGGAGTTGCTCAAGAATGCCACCGGAATCATCTGTGCGAATGATCTCGATGGGGTATCCGGTTTGGTTGGTGAATTCGTCAAGCATCTCATCAGAAAATGCCGCGATGTCGTAGGTCAAAAGTCGGAGAACCCCGTCTGATGCACGTCCAGGCTCAAGAATTGCACAACCACCGTCCGCATCGGCGGTGATGGGTTCAAGGGGTTCGATGCAACCGCTCAATGGAGTGACGACGAGAAGAAGGAGAACTGGCAATACCGAACGCATGATGATCACTCCGTGTTCATTGCATCAATGATGGCGTGGGCTCTGTCAATGAGGTCCATTGGATTCGGTGCAAGAATGTACAGCGATGGCTCCCAACCGAAGGCGCCCTCATCCAACACGATGTCAAGACGACCTTCGTGGTCCTGAAGGACGCCTTTATTGGCATGCCCCAGTTTGTAGTCGAGTTCATCCGAGATGTAGTTGATGTCGCCCTGGTCCACCATGCCGTCCAAGGTTGGCGGTTTGAGATTCAATACAGCGACTTTTTCGTCATCGATTGCCTTGGCCTGCAAGAGCAGCTTTGCGAGATGGTTTGATGCACCGAATTCGGGCGTTTCATGACGACGAAGGACGTTGTCAACGAGCGTCATTCGCCCTGGATAAGCGGCCACATCAGCGGTGCTTGATGCGTCGGGCATGCACGTGGCGATGTTCATGCCAACCGCTGGCATGTAGGATTTCAAACGGCGTAAGTCAAGCCGTCCTGTGGCCCATTCAAGGCGCCGTAACAAGGCCTTGGAGGTTTGGTCCTCGTCCAAATCAAGCCCCGTCAACGTCTTGTCGTAGCGCAATGTTTGACTTCCACCAAACTGCAACTCAAAGACAAGTCGTTGGCGTACAACCGACGCGTCAGGTCCAAATTGAGCCAGCGAGGCCGCCAGTTCCCTTGCCCAACCATCGACGGTGTTCTCGTCAGCAGAGGCACCCAGAGAAATAACGGGTTTCGTGATTTGGCGGGAAACCGTGCTCTGCGTCGACCCGGTCGCCTTTGCAATCTGCATTTGTGTCCATCCAATGGCCCTCAGTTCCTTGGCCAGTTGTTGCAAAAGTCGGTCGAGCCACTTGCCCCCAATGTGCCCAAGCATAGCTCAGGATAGGGCCCATTCTATTCAACCTTACTGAATCAATATTCACTATGAATAGGAATGTTTGGCAAAATCGAACCTTACGGGCTGAGGAATCCAACCAATTATGTGGGGAATGCTCGAAACTCGCAGGTGCCCATCAGTGAGGAAAAAAGACGGGTCACTAACGCCCA
>JBMYQB010000048.1:0-10677 GCA_049600935.1 Candidatus Poseidonia sp. | reverse complement strand
TCTCGACCACGAAGGTCGGAGCGTCTTGTCCACCAATGAGGCCGGGCATCAAGCGGATGCGGGTGCCGGCATCCAAGTTCATGTCAGCGATGTCAGCGGCGCTGACAAGTTGGTCGTTCACGAACACCCAGGAGCCTTGGGTTTGGCCTGCCTTTTGGGCAATTTCGTTCTGTGTCATCTGGACAATGGAGTGTCCAGAAGCGTCTGCAATTTCTACGTCAAACTTCGTTTTGTTTTCCATGGTATTCACCTGTTTGGGAGTATGAACTTCTAACCCCATATAAAGAAACGAAGAACGAGGAGAATCTTGACTCGCTCGCAGGTTTCGAACTCTTGTTGGGTGCAGTTGCTCACGTCCACTGACCAAGACGGTCAAGTGTATATGAAGGCGTCAAGTTTTGAGGTTCGCTTGACGAGCAAGAAGATGAATCTGCATGCTGTGTTCAACCATGGCCGCATTGGCCCATGCTTGGTCAAAGTCAGCGCCCACGGCATACGCACCGTTGCCGCGAACCACCACGCAGCGCATACCGCCCTGATTGAGTGCTTCAGCGACTTGCCGGAGGTACTCCTCTGGATGTTCGGGGTCAGGGTCAACGATGATGATCTTCCCTATGTGTTCCTTTCCAATCTCATCAATGGGCGTTAACAGCACCAGGTCTTTTTCGCAGCTTGCTGCCGTCGTGTGGGGGCCGTGCATGTGAATCACGGCGGCGGGTCCACCGGTTACCATGGAAACAGACGCCAGAACGATTTCAAGGACGTGCCAGTCACTCGGGGCCCCTCGGGGTGAGGTGGAGCCGAGCGGGGCAGCGCACAGGCTGCGTTCATTCATCCGTGGCAGCGTAACCATATGGCGGGTCGAAATCATCACACCGGGCTGCTCGGGGTGGATCATGGCCATGGAGCCCATGGTGGCACGGACAAGATGTTCTCGGTCAAGTTGCCGGCCAAGACGGACGAAGTCGGAAACGATGTAGGGGGGAATGACGATGTTGTCTTCAACCAACGGCGGCATGGGAGGCTCTTCCAATTCCTCAATGACTTCAGTGGCTCCCACAACCGATTGGCGCAAACGAGCGTTCTCCATGTGGAGTCGTTCGAGTTCAGCCTCCTTTTCAGCGAGCAGCGCAAGGGTGGCTTCATCCGGTGCTGCATCGGCCGCAGGTTCAGGTTCTGCGTCAGCTTCCTCTGAAGGTGCTGCATCCTCTGCTGCAGGCATGGCGTCGATTTCCTCGGCGGATGCCTCAGCAGGTTCTTCCACGGGGACGGCCTCATCTTGTTGCGACGGTGTTTCGCTTGCCTCGGCAACTTCCTCTGCTTCAACGGGAGATTCTTGAGGGGATTCTTCGGCCTCTGTCGTCGTTTCCTCTTCTGCTTCCTCGGCGGCAGGCTCTGCAGGCGGCGGCGTAGGTGGGCCGGAAGGTGGACCGCTCGGAGGACCGGAAGGTGGACCGCTTGGGGGCCCTGACGGGGGGCCAGAGGGTGGACCGCTCGGAGGACCAGAGGGTGGACCGCTTGGGGGCCCTGACGGAGGACCGGAGGGTGGACCGCTCGGAGGGCCTGTTGGAGGGCCTGTTGGGCCGGAGGGTGCCTCAGCATCTTCTTGCGCTACGGGCTCGGTTTGTTCCTCACCGGAGGACGGTGGTTCCTCAGGTGGTTTTTCCAACGCTTCGATATCACCGAACGCTCCGCCAAGCATGTTGTCCAATTGGGACTTTTCTTCATCATCCCGTGCTTTTTCTGCAGAAGTTTTCGGCTTGGCCATGGTGGCACCCATTTCACCCACATGGCGCGGCTTAAATAGCGGTTGCGTCCCCGACGAGATGCAACTGCCCGCTTGGTGTAGAGGTTATCATGCAGGATTGTCATTCCTGCGACCCGGGTTCAATTCCCGGAGTGGGCGCCACACTATGCTTCTTCATCCTTTGATGTCACGTCTGCTCCATGCAACGGTGAAGAAGGCAAGAGGAACCACATAACGGGGAGCACCAGAAGAATATCGAGGTTCTTGCCCAACTGAATGTCAAACGTTGATTCGAACGCGATGAACGAGGAAGCATCTTCGCTGCCCTCCTCGGGTACCTGTTCCGCTACCGTCGTGCGATTCTCGGGTTCAACCAACCCGAGATCGTATCCCGAGAACGCCGCCTCCAACTGGAGCCCCAACCAAATCAACGAAACATCGGAGGAGGCGTTGGTGTGAACGAAGGACACCGTCTCAATTTCTGCACCGGGTGTGTTGGTAGCGGTCGAATCCTGGCCGCCACCTCCGCTATTCAATTCAAGCATGTAGCAAGATGGAAACACAACGGAAAAGGCCACCAGTGTGGTCAAGAACGCGAGGGTGCGAACGTGATGGCGCCATTTGAAACCAGTGAGCATCAAGAATTCACTCAACACCAACAACACCAATGCAGCCTTGATGGAATGTCGTCCGAGCGTAAGCCACTCAACATCGCTGTTATCGTTCGAATCACCATCGCCGTCTGCGTTGGTCACATCACCAGAAGTGTTGGTCGCAACGGCAGCATCGCCGTCCCGCTCAAGTGTGTAGAGGAAGAACGAGGTGGCTTTCTTAATCTCAACGTCAACCATCGTACGGTCCTTGTCAATCGCCACCAAGGAATGAACCTCGGTGGGCGAAGGCTTTCCGTCGGTATAACTTCCCTCAACGGTGGCAACGAGCCACGCTGAAATGAACACATGGACCGCAAGAAACGCTGTCACGCCAAGGCGAATCGCACCAAAGGCGCGATGGGGGCGAGGCCGTGGTAGCACGGCGCTCCGTCTCCCTTCTTCCTTTTGACTTCACTCGTTCTCGCTGCCGCGGCGGTTGCCGGCGAGCGCAGCGAGGCCGATCATGGCCATCACGGTGAGCGGCGAGACAAAGGGCAGAAGCCCTGCGTCCTCGGCAACTTCCTCGGCGGTTGGAGGCGTGTCCTCGCCGTCATCGGTGGTTTCACCGTCGTCCGTGGTTTCGTCTCCCAGACCGAGGTCGGAGGTGTCGGCACCAGCGGCTTCGAGGTCATCGGCCAGTTCGGACAGGTCGTGGTTTTCCACGTCAACGATGTCTTCGAGGTCTTCAAATTCAGCCATCGCTTCTTGGGCTTCCTGTGCGGGAACGCCGGTGATGTAGCGGATGCTGGCGAAGGTCATGGGCAAGTCTTGGCTGTAGCCAGTCGTTTCAGGTCCAGCGATGACGTAGCCGTTGCCGTCCTCGTCCCAAGCGTACACACCAACACCAACGATGGTAGCGTGCTCGTTGCTCCATAGAGGCGCCCACATGCCGTCGCTGTAGGGGAAGACGGGAACTTCGTAGTCCTCGTCGAGTTCTTGGAAGGTGATTTCGAGATTCTCCCCAAAGCTTTCCAGTACACTGCCGAGGCCGGATTCTGCAAGGGCCTCTCCGATGGTCATGAGTCGCTCGCTGACGATTTCCTCGTCGACCGTCTCGCAGTCTTCGTGAGTCTGGTAAGGTTCGGTTTCACCGTCTTGCGTCAATGAGACCGTCAAACAGTAATCGCCTGGGCCGGAAATGTCGACATATTCTTCCACATACACCTCGTTTGTGTCAACGAAGGCTGCCGTTCCTTCGTCCAGCAGATCGTTGGCTCCGTCGGTGGTATGGCGGACTTCCCAGTGAATCGTAACGTCGTCGTATTCTCCATCCCAAGAACCAGCCTCAGCGCTGACGCGAAGGGTGTTGTCGCCATCGTCGTGCAGGTGAGTGTTGTAGCCGCGGATTTCAGGGCCGCCGACCCAAACTTCCTTGCAGTCCGTATCAAAGGTAGCAACGGATGTTCCATCCTCTGCAAAGAGTTCTCCTCCGAAACAAACCTCGAGTGGGCCGTAAGTGGAGGGTGCTGTGATCTCGGAGTTGGTGTAATAGGAATCCGAATTGCCATCGTTGTGAACATCGCAAGCGGAATAATCAGAGCACACCATCAAACCGTCACTGGCGGCAAGCACGTTGTTCTGGTTGTCCATAACGTAGAGGTTCATCGTGTGGAGGATGGCGTGGCCTTCGTCGGAGCCGTCTGCGCAATCTTCTGTGCCGTCGTTGACCATTGCAAAGTCAACACTACCTTCTTCCTCGCAGTAGAAGGTACTGGGTGCGTTGGAGGACGTCGTTTCATCGGAACCGTCGTCGCAATCTTCTGTGCCGTCGTTGACCATTTGGAATGGAACGGAGGTGCTCCAATCCTGACACCAGTAGAATTCGTCATCGTCGCTGGATGCTGTGTCATACCCCAAAACGGAAGGATTCACGTGTCCGCTGTAATACCACACCTGTTCGCCAGTGGACCAGTCTTCTCCAATGCGGGGGTCCAGTGAAAAGTCCATTTCATCCGAACCGTCCATGCAATGTTCGTACCCGTCATTCACTTCCCATTCATAGATGAGTTGTCCATCATCACATTCCCAGTAATTGGTCGATTCAAGGCCATCATCGTTATCTTCAATGCCCCAAATGCTGTCGACAATCTCCTCGATGGAATCCTCAAGTTCGGCTTCAAAGTCCTCGGCGATGGCGTTGCCGAAGGATTCGCTTGCATGGAACAGTACGTTGCCCATCATGACGAACATAACGGGGTTACCCGGAGGGCAGGTGTCGCAGGGCGTGGCATCGAGAGTCGTGCCGTCGCCAAGGTCAACTTCAAGCGTTTCGTCAGAGCGCATGTTGAATTCAACAGCATCCATTTCTGCTGCCCCTTCGTAATCGCCTTCGTTGGTGAGTTCATCGCTGATGGTGATGTCGAATTCGCCAGCGTCAAAGCCAAATTCTTCCATGGGCAGACCCGTCAAGTACACGTTGTAATCGGCTGAACCGATGTAGGTACCATCAACCATGCCGCAGTCATCGTGGACTTCAGCATCGTTCCAGCCGTCATCAACACCCACCATGCCACCTTCTTCGACGCAGTACCATTCGGTTCGATCATTTTGAGCTGCTTGGACGTAAATGGGGCTTGGGTTGCCAAGGCGCCATTCCGCCTCGGAAGCGATGGAATAACTGAATTCAATGCCCGTGTCGAAATCGACGGTTAATTCTTCTCCGCCGCCTTCGACCATGATGTCGACGGCGAGGTTCATGTCGTTGCCGACCATCATGTCAATGTCCATGTCGGCGCCCACCAACTCATAGTCGCTGGTGAGGTACTCCGTGTAGAGAATGTCAACCGTCAGCACGTTTTCGGCCTCGGCGACGATGTCAATGTCAAATCCAGTGGTGTCGCTACCAAAGGTGGTCTCGGACCAATCGGTCATGATAACCGCGTTGGAGAGAAGACCGTGTCGGAGGACAACGTCGCTGGTTCGACTCCAAACTTGAACGTCATCGCCCTCGATGTTCTGAATTGTTTGTGGGGAAATGTCCTCGGTTTGGTGGACATAGACGTTTGAAGCGCCCGTGGTCAATTGACCAAGGTCGAGGTTGAACCCTGCATCATCGGCGTCCGCCATGATTTCGGTGAACAACTCTTGAATGTCCAAACCGGTCACGTTTTGCACGTCGCTGTCAAGGCTTGACCAGTCGTATTCAACCCCGTAGTAGTATTCTGATGCTTCATCGGGAACGGCTTGCACCGAAGCGATCGGTGAAAGTGCCGTCAACAGAAGCAGGGTCGCAAGCAGGCCAGGAGTCGTTCTACGCAGAGTGGACATCAAGTCAGTGTGCCGTTCTGTCCATATTAACTCTATTCCTGCGCAATTCCCCGTTTTTTTACACAAAAAAATGGGGTTACTGGCGGTCCTGTTGCGAAAGAAAAGCTGCGTTAAACACACGACGAGCGAGTTTGTAATCCAAACGTCGCCGTCGCTGTCCACGTTTGGTGTTCCCCATGAACGCCGTAAGAAAAACGTCGTGCGTAGCTGCCCGGTAGGCCTCAATGATGGCGTTGGCTTTCTCGATGGTCTTGTCCAGGTCTTGGCCCGAGAGTGGAACGTCAATGTAGGTCATGTGTCGACTGGTGACTTTGATCCCCTTCCTATCGTAGCCGAGTTCGTCTGCTCGGCAGAATTTCACCCGCATCGAATCGTCCTCCTTCGTACCGTCAACGGCGCGATAGCCGAGGTTTCCCTGCCGAGCATTGAACTGCATCGAAATCGCTGTTCTTGGAGCGTTCAGGGCCTCTAGGTGTACCTCGCGAAGTTGATCGTAGGTGCCCAGGAAGATATCGTTTTTCCACACCTCTTGGGCTGGGTTTGAAGATGAAAAGACCATGACGCAAACAGGATGTTCAGTATCCTTGAACGGATTTGATTCCAAGATGGTCAACGAATGAAGGTTGTTCTTCCAGTGCGGCAGTCGTTCCAAATCCTGAATACCCGACTCTGGGACAATCCAAATGGAATCTCCATAAACGGCGATGGTACGTTCGATGGCAAGTTTGAACAGGTCGTTGAGGACATTGAGTTGCTTCTCACCCATACCAGGGACAAAACCGGGGCGAAAATAGTCCACCATGGGCGATTTCATTCGCTTGGCTGAATTCTTTGCCATGTAGGGAGGGTTGGTCAACACGAAGGTGTTCTCGTGTTGTGGAACTAGACGAATGGAATCGTGAGGTTTGCCCCAGCCGCGACGTTGGCAATGGGTTGCATCGATGTCGTAACCGTGCACCTGAAATCCCGCTTCTTCGGCCAACGCAAGGAGATGCCCGTCTCCGGCAAAAGGGTCAAGACAGGAGACGTAGGTGGATTTCAATGTATCAAGGTGGGCTTTGAGGTGGGGTCGAAGCCAAACGGAATCTTTCGTGAAGTACTGACCTAAATCTCGCTTGCTTGGTGATGACATGCGAATTACCCATCACGGCGAGCACGGCAAACGGCGACAAAATTCTCGAACATCTCTTTCCCGAACTCCGAATCGTTCACCTCGGGATGGAACTGGAGCCCAAACCGGTCGCCCGCCACGTTTTCCATGCCTTGGACCTTGCATGACGGGCTGCCGGCCGTGATGAAAAATCCCTCTGGGACGACGTGGACTTCGTCGTTGTGCGACTCCCACACCGTCTGCGTGGATTCGGTACCGGCAAAGATGGTTCCCCCGCCGTCCACGAGTTCAATTTCCATCGCCCCGAATTCGGGTTCTGGTGACTCACGGGCATCGCCGCCGTAGTGTCGCGCCATGAATTGATGTCCTGCGCAAATGCCGAGAATGGGGATGTCAAGGTCAAGGAAGGCCCCGCAATTCCCGAGTTCCCCTGTCAATCCAACGCGCGCCGCGCCCCCTGAGAGAATGAGGCCGTCCAATTCTCGGAGTTCCTCGACGGGCGTGGTGTTGTCGATGATCTGCGTGTCCACCTTGAGATAGCGAAGCATGCGCCATTCACGATGCGTCCATTGGCCACCGTTGTCGACCACATCAATGACCAGTGGTTTATCGTCCATGACCCTCACTTTTCTACGGGTGATTGAGGGACGACCATGAACATGCCGATGTTGCCGTGTGACGGTGTCACTGCTTCAACGGTGATGAACGGTTACGGTGCCGCACACTCGGCACCAGACTTTGATACCGTCCTTACGGGGCGTGGCGCCAGCGATGTCGATGGTCGCTCCGCATTCGCACTTGACCACGGTCTTCATGGTGGGAGCGAACAGGCGGTGCTTCATCAAGTGAACGCTTCAATCCCATGCGATGATGGTTTGAAACACAACAAAACAGCGGGTGGTTGAGAAGTCTTTGATTTCGGAAACCACGGTGCTGGTGGGGGTGCCTCCTGCCGCCCTGACCAACGATTCCAGTTGTGCGGGGCGAGATTCGAGTGAGGTGCGTTCAACGATGGCCCACCCCCTCAAGAGGCCCTCGCCTTCGGCGACGAAGAGGGGAAACAGGTCAGGAAGGTGGTCGAAGCTGTCGTGGGGGAGATTGACGAGAACGACGTCCGCTTGACCTCGAAGTTCAGGGTCGTCCTTCCAAGTTCGTGCGTCCTTGCACACCACGATAGCAGGATCAAAACCAGCAGGGTTTTTTCGCGTCCACCGAGCGATGTTGTGCTCCAGCAATTCCACTGCTTTGGGATTCAAATCGCCTGCTAAGTAGCCTTTGAGAAGGTCGGCATGCTTTACCATCAGAACGAAGGCGGGGCCCACACCTGCGTAGGGGTCGGCGACGACGACCGGTCTGCCCAAACGCTGTTGGAACGCCTGAACTTCATCGTACGTCTTCTTTCGCTGGTGAGAAAGTCGAGCCGAATAGTACACTTCACCGGGGTCAACATCGACCTGCTGGTCGTTTTCTCGAACCGTCGTTTTCGTTGTCGTGCTCCCGTCTCGGCTGAGAATGATGTCAAGGTCTCGTACGCGGAAATCACCCTTCACCCCACCATCCGCGCATACCATGCGAAGGTTTGGCATCTGAGCCAGCATGGCCGTTGCGATGGCTTCGGCGTAAGGCTGGGCCTCTTCCTCAAGCTTCACGATAAGCACGTCGCCTTGCGTCTCGTAGGAGCCTGGCCAGGTGGATTCTGGAAGTGATTGAAGGGCGTTAGGAAGATGTTCTCGCCAATGTTGCGGGCCTCGCGTTTTTGGCTCCATGTCGACGTGAGGGAACCCCTCCCAACACGCATCGTCTTCGGGTGGAGCCGTTTCGTTGAGCGGGAGGCCTCGGTGGACACCATCAACCTCAACCACGCCCGTCTCAGCGAGCCACCCGTTTGACCTGCATCGCCCCAACCACACCTGTGTTTGGTCGCTCGGCACGCTCAAATGACGCATGGCCCTCGCCCTGTCCAAGCGTCTCGGAGGTTTGAGCATGGCGGCCAGTGAATCCCAACCTTCGTCTCTTCCTTCTACAGGGTTGTTGCTGGTTGGTATGGGAATGGGTCGCATGGAAGGAATGACGCATGAGGCAATTCAGGCTGCAACCCAGGCCGACCATCGACGTTATGAGGCTTACACCGCCCTTTGGCCAGAGGAAGAACTGGGGCGACTGGAAGCGGTCATCGGTTCGATTCAGCGCGTGATGCGCCCAGAGGTGGAGGAACCTGAAGAGCTCTTTGAACTGGCCAAGGATTCACTCGTTGCCCTCTTGGTAGTCGGCGACCCGTTGCAGGCCACAACGCACGTTGACCTGCAACTTCGCGCCCGAGCAGCTGGAATTGAATGCCTCGTGTTTCACGGCATCTCCATCACGTCGGTTGTGACCGGTGCAGTGGGCCTTTCAAACTACAAATTCGGCCGCCAAACCACCTTCACCTATCCCTACGGAGACTGGATTGCAACCTCTCCGTTGGAAGTGCTGGCCTCAAACTGGGAGCAGAACCTTCACACGCTTGCGCTCTTGGATTTGGACCCCACTGGATTGGGTACCGGGGACCAACGACCGATGCGCCCAGAGGACGCCGTCCATTCGATGCGGCTCATGTGGGATAAACTGCAGGAAACGGCGGATGAGCCCCTCTCCGAAGATTATGTTCGATTGGCGTTCCGCCAAATGGCCACGAAACTTTACTTGCAACAGAACTTCGATAACATCCCTGTTGTGTTGTGCGCCGACATGGGCACGCCTGAGCAATCCATCGTCAGCACCGCCCTCGGTCGACTGGCCGAAGAAAAGGGTGGACGGCTGAACTGTCTGGTCTTCCCAGCAGGCACGGGTGAGGTTGAAGAGAAGGCCCTCCTTCGTTGGCAACGGGGTGAGTGAATGTTTGGCTTGTCTGACGAAATCGTCTTGCTGCTCTCATTTCTCTTGTTCATGGGATTCTTCGCCGGCGTGGGCTTGGCCTCAATGCGCGTGAAACAGGACACGACGGATGATTACCTCGTCGCTGGGCGCGGTATGCACCCTGCGCTCGCTGCCCTCAGTGCCGTCAGCACGTGGAACTCTGGCTACATGTTCATCGGGTTCATCGGGTTCATTTTCATTCAGGGCTATTCTGGCATTTGGATTGGATTGGTCTCAACCTTAGGGCAAGCCGTCGCATGGATTTGGTTGTACAAATTCATTCAGAAGGAAGGAAACGAGCGGGGCGTTCGTTCGCTCTCTTCCCTTGTCTCCAAAACCACAGGTGCGCCTGAAGCCAAACTGGCTGGTATCCTCTCCGTCGCTTTCCTCTCCATCTATGCGGCCGCGCAATTGGTGGCCGGTGGCGTGGCCCTCCAAGCCATGCTCGGCTGGTCCGAAGTGATCGGGATTCTCATCGGCTTCGTCCTCGTGGTGGCCTACTGCTATGCGGGTGGGATTCGTGCCTCAATTTGGACCGATGCTGCACAGTCCTGCGTGATGATCGTCGGTTCAACCATCCTCTGTTACGTTGCCGTTTCAGAAGTGGGTGGCTTTTCCGGCCTTCACAACTCGCTCAAGGACATTGACCCCAACATGGTCAACATGTTCCCGGCAGATTTGACCTTCGGGGTGACGTTGTGGATCGGTGCGTTCTTCCTCGGCGGCCTCGGCGTGGCAGGCCAACCTCAAGTGGTCTCTCGCGTGATGACCCTCAAAGACGACAAGGACCGCAAACAAGCGGCCATCTGGTTCTTCGTTTGGCAAACACCCTTCATTGCGCTCATGTTCATTATCGGGCTAGCCTGCCGTGCAATTTTCCTCGACCTTGACGCTTCTCAGGCTCAAGACGGATTACCGTTGTTAGCAATGGAAGTGCTCAATCCCTTCCTCGCCGGTGTCATCCTCGCATCCATCTTCGCCGCCACCATGTCGACGGCCGACAG
>JBMYQB010000047.1:0-10987 GCA_049600935.1 Candidatus Poseidonia sp. | reverse complement strand
AATACGGTGTTTTGGCAGCAAATTCAGCGGCACACGAATCGACCATGCGATACACGGGATGGAGTTTGACTTGATGACGACGAAGCATGACTGCCCGCTCATCCTGTCCCGACGCAAGCGATTTCAGTCCCTCGGGTGGGAAGCCGGCCAGAGCATCGGCGATGTGGGCATCGCTGAATCCGTGGCTCTTCCAGAGGCGAAGTTCTTCTTCGCTCAATTCTGCGGGTGAAACGCCTCGGTCGACGATGCTGCGCTCCATCTGTGCCAATCGCTCAAACCCGTAGAGGAACCATCGGGTGATGCGGGTGATCTCGTGCACTCGCTCAACGGTCCACCCTCTTCTAAAAGCCTCCAAAAGCGCCCCCATGCGGCGGTCGGTTGCCACCGCCAACCATTCCACGAGCGTGTTGTCCGGTAGCGGTTCGTGAGCCCGCTGAGACATGCCTTCGCCTTCGGACTCATCGGCTCGCGTCAGGGGGCGGGGGTGGGCGCAACCTTGTTCCAAGGACGCCCAAGCCTTGAGGAACGCTTCCTCAAAATTACGACCAATTGCCATGACCTCGCCCGTTGATTTCATCGAAGTACCGAGCGTCCGGTCAGCCGTTCGGAATTTATCAAACGGCCAGCGTGGGATTTTCACCACGCAGTAATCCAGCGTGGGCTCAAACGCTGCGGTCGTTCCCTCGCCCGTGATCGGATTGGGCAGTTCATCAAGCGTATAGCCCACGGCGATTTTCGCCGCCATACGAGCGATAGGGTAACCCGTGGCTTTTGATGCAAG
Organism: Candidatus Poseidonia sp.; assembly: GCA_049600935.1. Classification (GTDB taxonomy): domain Archaea; phylum Thermoplasmatota; class Poseidoniia; order Poseidoniales; family Poseidoniaceae; genus Poseidonia. Next base: position 10,206 of record JBMYQB010000047.1, on the reverse strand, counting down.
GGCGGACGAGCGAGAGACCCGAGGGTTGACCTCGATGACTCGGATTTCGCCCGTGAACTGGTTGAAGGCGAATTGAACGTTGCACCCGCCCTTGATGTTGAGGGCACGAATAAGGGCAAGCGCCTGATTGCGTAGGCGTTGATGGTCGGCATCGCTGAACGATTGCAGAGGCGCAACGACGGTGGATTCACCGGTGTGAACACCCATCGGGTCAATGTTCTCCATCGTACAAACGATGGTGGCGTTGTCGGCCTCGTCCCGCATGACCTCATATTCGAGTTCTTGCCAGCCAAGAATGGATTCCTCAATCAAGACCTGGGAAATTCGAGAATTGCGAAGGCCCAGTTGAGAGATTTCAACCAACTCCCCCATGTCCCGAGCCGTTCCACCGCCCAAGCCCCCCAACGTAAACGCAGGTCGAATGAGTATCGGCCAACTGCCGATCAACTCGGCAGCAGCGATGACCTCGTCGATGGAATTGCAGGCCACGGCTTGGCTGATGGGCAGGTTGATGGATTCACAAACCTGATTGAACAATTCACGGTCTTCTGCTTTGTCAATGGCGTCCAAATCCGAGCCGATAAGCTCCACGCCGAGGCGCTTCAGCGTACCGTTATGGGAAAGTTCGCTGGCGATGTTGAGGGCCGTTTGGCCGCCCATGCCGGCAAGGAGCGCACAGGGGCGTTCCTTCTCGAGGATCTTGGCAATGGTATCGGGAAGCAGCGGTTCGATGTAGACCACGTCCGCCATTTCGGGGTCGTTTTGAATCGTTGCCGGATTGGAATTCACGAGGATGACCTTGTAGCCGTCTTCTCGAAGCGCACGAACCGCTTGGGAGCCTGAGAAGTCAAACTCAGCGGCTTGTCCAATCTTAATTGGACCGCTTCCAAGCACCATGATGGTCTCAAGGTCGTCTCTGCGTGGCATCACTGCTCACCTCCCAAATGGGCGTCGACCATGGCACGGAAGCGCAAGAAGAGCGGCGCAGCATCGTGCGGTCCGGGGCAAGCCTCAGGATGGAACTGGACGGTGAAACATGGCTTTCCAATTACGTCCAATCCCTCTACAGTGCCGTCGTTGGCGTTGATGTAGCGCACTTCAACTTCCGAGCCGTGCTGATTCGAAACCGGAGGGGAGGTCGCTCCCGTGGGGTGAGCGGCCAACATGCCATCGTTGGGGTGGGCGACAGCAAAGCCGTGATTTTGGCTCGTAATCGAGACCGTTTGGTCCTGAAGGTCAACCACCGGTTGATTGGCCCCACGATGACCATAGCGCATCTTGTAGGTCTGCAGACCCGAAGCAAGGCCCATGAGTTGATGGCCGAGGCAGATGCCCATCACGGGCAAGCCGTCCTGAACAGCTCGTGCGAGGGTGTTCCTGGCGGCGGTTGCTTTGCCAGGGTGGGCTGGGTCGCCGGGGCCGTTGCTGCAGAACAACGCATCAATGGCGAACTCCGTTCGAAGTCGCTCATAATCAATATCAGGTGGGCACCAAACCACATCGAAGACCATGCACAAATGGCGCAGAATGTTGTGTTTCACCCCGCAATCCAGAACACCGAGCCGAGGTTTGGTAGCCCCAAGTTCATCGGTTGAGCCCGGATTGAGTTCAAGGGGTTCATCGATGGACACCTCGTCCACCAAATCTTCCAGTTCTGGCGACGTCAGCGTGTCCAACTGCGCCTTCATTTCGTCTTCCCGTTCCAACGGGCCAAAGACGCACAACACCGTTCCGAGCTCACGCACACGCTTGGTGATGGCTCGCGTGTCGATGTTGTGTATGCCTGGTACGCCATGGAGGCGAAGGAATTCATCCACCGTCCCCACGGAATGACGGTGGTCGGGCTGGTGCATGGCGTGGCGAACAACCACGCCTTTCGGCCAGACTTTACCCGATTCAGAGGCGCCGTGATGAACGCCGTAGTTGCCGATCAGCGGGTAGGTGAAGGTCAACACTTGACCGGCGAATGAAGGGTCGGTCAAGGACTCTTGATAGCCCATCATGCCGGTGGTAAACACCAGTTCGCCTGTACCGATGGATTGGGCGCCAAACAACTCGCCCGGATATCGTCCACCGTCTGCCGTCAAAAGGACGCCTGCACCTGTGGCACCGTCCGGTAATGAGGCGCCATCAGCCAAGCCATCGGCGGCGTCTGGAATGTTGAGAGCAGAGGGATTGTACAGGCGATGCGTCGCCGGAAGAGAGCGTGTATTTGCGATGCCGCCCCCCAACATTGGATTTTGTCGGAAAAGGCCCCCCATAATGCTTGGGTGCGGACATCCATGAACATGCAAGGTGAACGGGTTCGTTCATTTTGAGAAAAATTCCTTTACATCTACCGAGTAAGAAGGTGTTAACTTTCCTTTTCTCGGTCGTGGTCAACAACGGACTTCCCACGAGCGGAGGGTTCGATGACAAGCCGTGCATCTGGGAAGTGTCGCTCTGTCCCTCCCTGTCCAAACCATTCTTCCATGAACAAGGCAAGGGCGGCGACTTCTGAGTGGGGTTGATTACCCACGGCAACGTTATACTGAGCGTATTCAAACACCTCGCTGGGCACCTTCGCACCGCCCACCACAACGACGACGGGACGATCTCGGCGGATACGAGGAATCGCCTTCCGGTAGGGTTCACCGTACATGGTCAAATGGATGGCAACACCAGGCTCACCATCACCTGCATCGTGTTGCGTGAAGCGTTTGAGCCATCCCATCGCTCCCGAGACGTGTTCGCAGGACATCGTTCCACCAAAGCGTTCGTTGACCGAAGCAACGTTTGCAAAGAGGCCCTCGTCCTCGTCCCCTGCCAGCAGGAAATGGCTTGCACCAAGGGCACGGGAAACCAGCGCAAGGTGGGTCGTGATTCGCGGGTCTCTCCCCATTCGATAGCCCAACCTCAGTACGTTAAACGGAGAGGGGCTCATGAACACCGGACTTGGCGTTTATTCATGAGGATAGCGTTCAATCCTCAGAAGCCTTTGGAGCGGCGTGGGGAGGCACTTGCTCGTTGCGGTCGGAGAAGTCGTAATCGTTGGCGTCCATGAAACGAATGAGCCACTTGAGCAAGAGGGCGTTCACGAGGAGGTTCGAACCGTAGGTCATGCCGCCCCAGAGGATACCCAAGCGAAGCGTCCGCCACATTCCCAGTTGCAGGTCGAGGTCGGCGTTGCTGAGGAAAAGAGCACCCACCAAAGGCTCAGCAACATAGAGGCCTGCCAAAATGAGCATGCCGCCTGCTGCTGTTGAAGGCAAAATCTTCCCCATGTCACGGCTAAACTCCGTCAGCAGGGCCGAGACCAGCGACAACACCATGACCGCCAGCGCTGCTTGTTCGAAGTCCAAGGAAAAGAACACGGATACGCCTTGAGAAAGGTCATCGTTGGTTCCACCAATGAAGAGCCACCACACCACGACCATCAGCGTGATGAGCATGCCTCCGTTCTTGGAATCGCGTGCCGCCATGTCGTAGACGTGTTGAGGATTGCGAGGGTTCAGCCGACGAAGAATACGTTCGGCAAATTCCCAGTCCGTTGGTAAATCGTTGCCCGCTGCAACCGAATGAGGACTGGAAGGAAGGTCGCCTTCCAGCAATGCATCCGCCTCGGACATGCACACCCGTTCCTCGTAACAACTTATCAAACCTGCCGAACTGGGCGAGGCGATGGCCTCAGACTTTGGGCTTACCCAAGAACGCCGAGGCCTGGTTGCCAGAGCCCTGTCCTCAGACGGTACACCTCACATCATGGGCATCGTAAACGCCACGGACGATTCGTTTTTTGCCGGGAGTCGGAGCACGGGTGAAGCAGCCATTCAACGGGGCCTGGCCATGTGGAAAGCAGGAGCAACGTGGGTAGATGTTGGGGGCGAATCCACGCGCCCTGGGGCACAATCCGTTAGCGTTGAGGCAGAACTGCTTCGTGTGCTCCCGGTTATCGAGGGGTTGAGACGGGCAAAACCAAACGGGCTGATCTCCATTGATACGAGGCACCCTGTGGTCGCCGAGGCCGCCATTGAAGCTGGTGCAGACATGGTCAACGATGTTTCTGGATTGCGAGACCCAGCCATGGTGGAGGTCGTGGTTCGTGCAGGTTGCGGCGTGTGCATCATGCACATGCAAGGCGAGCCCGGTACGATGCAACGCAACCCCACCTACAGCGACGTGGTCGAAGAGGTCGGGGCTTTGCTGGAATCAAAGAAACACGATCTCATTGAGCGAGGCCATCCTGAGGCGTTGATATGCGTGGACCCTGGCATCGGTTTTGGAAAGACACAGGAACACAACATCGCCCTCCTGCAAGCAGGACGGAGTCTGTTGCGCTCCGATGGCCCACTGCTTTGGGGCGTATCTCGAAAAAGCGTCGTGGGCCACCTTACGGGCCAATCCGACCCTGCTGAACGCCTTCCCGGAACACTTGGGCTGGCAGCCGTCGCTCACCGCTTAGGGATTGACCTCGTTCGCGTCCATGACGTGAGCGAGCACGCCGACCTCTTTGCCGCTTTGCAAATCCAATCAGCTTAAGCCGAGCCCACCGAGAAGAATCAGCGGTGCAGCCCAAGCGCCCAGCATGGAACCAAGGTTTGTGAGGGCCGTCACCAACAGCACTTTTCCAGCAGGATTGGTCCAAAACGACGACAAGTCGTCGAGTTTGAGAAATTGCTGAAGGTCTTCGGCAGTTGGTTCGGCTAACTTGAGTTGTACGTAGCCTGCAAACCATCCAGCCGCTAATGCTGGATTGAGGGAAGTGATGGGAGACGCAAGGGCTGCCGTTAGAATGGCCAACGGGTGACCGCGAGCCAGCAGGCACGCAAGCGCCGCAAAGACGGCGTTGGCTGCCGTCCACACCGTGAAGAACGTCAGCCAATCAATGTCTTGACTCGTTGATAAGACGGCAGCCAGTACACCGATCATGACCAGCGGAAACGCCCATGGTAGAAAGCGACGAACCAGCGAGGGTGTTGGCAATTCCTCAAGCCCGGAAGAATCTATAGAATCGTTGCTATCTTCCAATTTTCTCGCTACGCCTTTGAGATGACCTGCTCCGAGAACTGCAAGCACACGCTTGGAAGGGTTGAGGCCTTGCAACTTGGAGGCAATGTAGGTATCCCGCTCATCAATCAGCACCTCCCCTGCGCCAGGAGAGAAGCCTTTGAGTTCCTCCATCATGGACGACAACAGGTCACTGTCTTGGAGCAGTTCGTTCACGTCGAGTTCTTCATCATCATCATCTTCCTCGAGCAATGAGGTGAGTAAACGCCACTTTTCTCGCCACTTCATTCGTTTCCATGCTCGACGAAGTGTGGTCTGTATGTCTCGGTCCACCAAAGCGACCTCGCATCCAACCTCATTCGCTGCTTGCACGGCTGCAAGCAGTTCTGCACCTGGCTGCTGACCTTCGTTGACGCCCAATTTTCGCTGCTCAGCAGAAAGCATGGATTGCAAAAGCACCATCGGTGCTTTGCCTTCCTTGATGACTTTGAGAAGCCCCTCTTTGTCCAACCTTCGGTCGCTCACGAGCGTATCGTAACGGCTTTGGCAGAGTTCCACGGCGACGATGTCGGGTTGGAATGATGCGATGTGATGGCGAACAGCTTCCACCGATGAACTGGCGATGTGAGCCGTTCCGAGCAAACGAAGGTGTTCACTCGCATCAATAACGGGTGCATCCGACATAGAGAGACCTCATTCCTTCGGTGCACAACCGATGCCTTTGCGGCCTCAGAACGAAATTTGAACGTTCTCTCGAGCAACACCTTCAACGGACCACAGTTCTCGACGAACACAGCCTTTGATGCCAGCAACGATGTTCGAGGGGATCATCTGGATGGCCTTGTTGAAGTTGGTTGAGGCAGCGTTGTAGAACTCTCGGCGGTCAGCGATCTGGTTCTCCAAGGACACCAGTTGGTTCTGCAGGTTGAGGAAGTTCGCGTTGGCCTTGAGGTCAGGGTACTGCTCAGCGACCATGTTGATGCGAGGGAGCATGCCAGCAAGCATGCCCTCTGCAGCAGCGACACCGGCAACATCGCCCTGTGCAAGTGCACCAGCAGCGGTTTGTCGAGCGACGGCAAATTGGTCAAAGATGCCCGCTTCGTGCTCAGCGTAGCCCTTGACGATGTTCACCATGTTGGGAATCATGTCGTAGCGTTGGTTGAGAAGAACGTCGATGTTGTTCCACGCGTTCTGGGCGTTTTCATCCAAATTGATGAGGCGATTCCATGTTGTGAAGAACCAGATAAGCAAAATCAGGGCAGAGACACCGGCGACGGCAATGATGACAATGGTCATTGTATCCATGGCTTCCCCACCGTGAGGAACCTAATGAAACCTTCTCAGCCGAAGAACTCTCATTGAATGGGCAACATCATGAACGGCCAACCCCACCTTGAACCCACTTCGGAGCTCGGAGTACGGTGAGAACGTGATCGAAACGGCACTGGTGATGGTGGGCGTTTTTCTCATCGCGTTCATCTTTGCACCCGTCGGCATGGGCGGCGGCATGCTGTTTGCGCCGCTGCTTCACTATGTTGCCGACTGGCCAATCGACGGCACCCTGCTCGCCGTTTCCTTGTTTCTGACATGGGCGGTGAGCATCGGAAGCGGCTTGCACCACCGACGTGAGGGGTTCCATCACCCCGAAGCAACGCGGTCCACCTTGTACGGCGCACTTATGGGAGCCCTCATCGGGGTCGGCATCGTCAACGCCCTTGGGGATGATTTGGACACCGTGTTCAAACTCCTCTCCATCGCGATGTTGTCGTGGGCGTTGGTAAAAACGTGGAACAAACAACGCCATTCAAGTGAAGCGAAAGAAGACAAGACGAACGAAGGCGAAAGAATTCACCATCTCTGGCTGCGTGTAGGCGGTGGTGTGGGTGGTGCCCTTTCCTCGGTGCTTGGCATCGGGGCTGGCGTGATCTATGTGCCCGTCCTTCAACAACAAGCCGACCTCAGCCCACGCACCTCCATTGGCTCAAGTTTGTCCATCATGATGGTCGTGGTGCCCGTGGCCATGGTGGCCTTGCTCACCACGGCGCCCGACGGCCTGATAGGGGAACTTTCGTCCCAACCCTGGTGGGTCTTTGCCCTCCCTGTATTGGCCTACGGCGGTGCAACCAGCGGGGCTAAATTTGGAATTCAACACATCAGCCAAACGAACATCATGAAGGTGTTCATGGCTCTGGTGGCCATTGTGTTGCTTCGTTATGTTGTGGACGTTGGGCCTTTCAGTCGTTGAGCGCTTCAATGACCATGGCAATGCCCTGACCGCCTCCAATGCAAGCGGTTGCCACACCGTACTTGCCACCGCAGCGACGCAATTCGTGAGCGAGCGTGAGGACAAGACGTGTTCCCGTTGCGGCGAGCGGATGGCCGAGACCAACCGCTCCACCGTTGACGTTGACCTTCTCGACATCAAGGCCCAAGTCGTTGATACAGGCCACGGCTTGTCCAGCAAAGGCTTCGTTAATCTCCCAGCGGTCAATGTCGTCAACGGTCAAGCCTGCACGCTCAAGGGCTTGACGGGAAGAGGGGACGGGCCCATAGGCCATGATGGCGGGCTCAAGGCCAACAATGCCCCACGAGACGATGCGGGCCAAGGGGGCATCACCGTCGGCTTTTGCTTGGCTTGCAGACTTGATGACAACAGCGGCGGCCCCGTCAACAACGCCAGAAGCGTTGCCAGCGGTCACAAAGGATTCGGGACCGAAAGCGGTTGGAAGGCCAGAAAGCGATGCTTGGGTCGTTCCTCGTACGACGTGATCCTCATCTTTGTGCGTCAGCACCGTATCGCCACGGCGAGATGAAACGGTCACCGGGACGACTTCATCAGCGAACACATCGTTGTCGATGGAATCCGTGGTTCTGGCGTGAGAGAGAGCCGCAAAGGTATCGATTTCCTCCCTTGTCACGCCCTTTCGGCGGCACAATTCGTCCGAAGTTTGGGCCATGAAGAGTCCGCAGGTCATGTCCTGCAGGTTGGTCATCATGTAGTCCTCCACCTTTGGTGAGCGCCCAAGTCTCCAACCGTCCCGAGCGCCTCGAAGGATGTGAGGAGCCTGTGAGAGGTTCTCCATACCTCCAGAGACCACGGTCTTGGCTTCACCGAGCATGATCATCTGCGCCCCCGACACAATGGATTGGATTCCCGAACCGCAGATACGAGAAAGGGTGAGCATGGGGACTTCTTGCGGGATACCCGCTTTGAGTCCAGCATGGCGGGCACCGTAGATGGATTGCGAGCAGGTCTGAAGGGCGTAGCCCATGACCACATGGTCGACCGAATCAGGAGTTGTCCCCGACTTTTCAAGCGCACCTTGAATGGCAATCGCTCCGAGTTCTTGGGCACTCACGGTTTTGAGGGCACCACCGGCCTTTCCGTCACCACGCTTTCCTCCAACCCATTCACAAAACGGTGTTCGAGCACCGCCAACAATGACCACGTCTTCGCTCATGGTTGATTGGACCCTCATGAGGGGTATGAACATCACCCTTAGCCGATGTCGCAGGTAAACGCGTCAACCAAACAATTTGCTGTCGTCAAGGCCGTTGTTTGAAACCATCATTGGAATAGCGACCATCAATCCACATAAGGCGTTGCAGAAGAGCACCATCACCATGCCGACGCCTTGCACGATGCCGCCGACCTCTTGCAGCGCATCGTACTCTTCCTGCGAGAGGTCGCCGTCATCCAGCATCTGGTCGTAGATTTGGTCCACCATGCTGAGTTGTCCAACGCCCACGACGGCGCTCAATGCGATGGCGAGGAAAAGAAGCATCACACCTCGACGCTGATAATTCATCAGCATGACACCACCGGCGACGGTGGCTACACCAAGTCCGATGTTAACTACATCAAAGATGATGAGCATGGCGTTGCCCATGCTGAGCGAACCCAGCAAGTTGAACAAGTTTCCAAACACGCCAAGGAGAACGCCGTAGATGATGACGAGTATACCGATCACCTTCGCTGCGCCAGAGGGCGGTTGAAGATAGATGAGTTGACCTGTTGGCATTTGGGTCGTGCCTGTGAGCATGGTCCCCTGATTCATCGGAGCGAAGCCCTCAGAAATTGAGACGGGTTGGGGTGCAACCCCTGCTGCTCCGTCTGCTTTTGGTTGGTTTTCTTGAGCGTCATCTGACCACGGAGCACTGCCTTCCATGGTTTCCCACTTCGCCGATGCCTCTTGATAGTTTCTCGTATCTGGAGGAAGGGTCGTGTTCTTGAAGAAGGAACTCGTCCTTTGACCAAGGGGGGAGTGAATGAATATCTTGGTTGTCTACAAGAAAAACTTCGAGGAAGTTCACGATGAAGGGTTACTCTCGCTCAAAGCCATCCTTCAGCGGGCGGCAGGTTCTGACCATCAGGTCGATTACAAACCCAGAGAACATGTTCGTAGGGCCGATTTTATCGCCCGTGATTTGGTCATCATCTTCGGAGGTGATGGCACGCTGACCTCCTTGTCCCACAACATCGACGCTGCCACGCCCGTGATGGGCGTCAATTCTCATCCGAGAACCAACGACCCCGCCGGCAGTTATGGTTTCTACATGGATTCCTCCATCGACACCTTTGAGGACGATTTCAACAGCGTGGTCAGTGGAAAGGCCGTTGCCAACGAACTGCCCCGACTCCAGGCCATCATCGACACCACCTCCGGGAATCGATTCACCACCGACCCGGCGATGAACGACTTGCTGATCGCCAACACTCACCAGTATGCTCCAAGCAAATACCATCTCCGCCGTGGAGATGAACAGGGTCACCAACAGAGCAGTGGATTGCTGTTTTCAACGTGGTACGGGCAGGGCGCCTGGTTGAGAAACGCCATGAGTGAGGCAGAGTTTGCAGCCCTGAAGCAAAAAGGCCACGACGAACGTTCAGCTACGCATTACTTCGTTCTCGCACGAGACCTCTCTCCAGAACAACGTGCGGCCATGCCGTGGGCCTGGATGGATTGGACGTGCGAAGAGACCACCATCACCTCCGACATGCATCGAGGTTATGTTGTGCCGGACGGATGGGACGAAGTCCACTTCAATCGAGGCGCCACCATCACGGTCAACGCAGAGGCCCCGAAGTTGACGCTTCTGACGTTCAGGACGACCATTGAGGAAAAACTCCGGGCTGCTTACGATTGAGTCATGGTGGCTCATCGGTGTAAAAAGTAAACTGCTTGGGCGATAAAAAAAGGGTTGGAGACTGGGGTCGCA
>JBMYQB010000046.1:0-11304 GCA_049600935.1 Candidatus Poseidonia sp. | reverse complement strand
TTTGCGTTGTGGACGATGAAGCTTACAAAATTTTGAGCATCTCAAAATCCAAGCCTGGAAAGCACGGTTCTGCCAAAGCCCGTCTCTCCCTTGAATCCATCTTTACAGGCAAGAAAATCTCGCACGTCGGCACCGTCACCGATTCAATCAACGTGCCCATGATTGAGAAAGGGACCGCCACGGTTACGCACCTCGAAGGCAACGAAGTTCACGCCATGAACGACCGAGACTATTCGATGATGATTCTCCCCATGCCTTCGGCTGAATCTGAGATGAACATCGAAGCAGGTCAAAAGATCATGTGGCAAGAGGCGCTTGGCCGCTACATCATCATTCGAGACCATTGACGGTGTTGTGCGTAGGGTCAACAATTGCCTTACCTCCCTCTCCCTCACGGGTATGAATTCATAAGCACATCGCGTCATGCTCGGCTATGGAAGCAGCAGATGCGACAGCAACCAAGGACCAACGTGTACGAGGCTATTGTGCCTATGACTGGGGGAAAAGCGCCTTTGAAACATCGGTGACCACGGCCATTTTTCCGGCATGGTTTGCCTATCTCTTCGCAGAGGCCAACGGTATCTCGACGAAACTTCTGGGCAGCGAATGGACAGCCGACGCCATGTACTCGGCGGCCGTGATGATCGGTGCTCTCCTTGTGGCCATCTGTGCTCCATCCTTGGGGGTCATCGCAGACCGAAGGATGATCAAAATGTGGTGGCTTCGCATTCTTACGCTGGTTGGTTCAATTTCCTGTATTCTTCTGGCCCTCTCGCCCTACCTTGGCGTATCGGCGAGTTGGATTTGGGCGCTCATCATGTTCATGATGGCCAACGTCGGGCTCAACGGGGCGGGCGTGTTTTACAATGCGCTCTTGCCTCACATGGGCGATGAATCCGAAATGGATTCCATTTCCAACAAGGCGTTCGCCGCTGGCTACCTCGGTGGTGGCCTTCTTCTCGTGGTCCACCTCGCCATGGTGATGACGCTGGAAGGCAGTTGGGTCATTCCCTTCGCTATGGCCTCGTCCGGTGTATGGTGGCTCGGTTTCGCTCAAATGACGTTCCGCATGGTGCCTGAGCCTCACATTGAGAACGAAATGGAACCCATGGGCTTGATCCCTTCCACCAAAATGGCGCTTGGCGAGGTCAAGGCTACGCTCTCGGACATCAAGAGTTTCCGAACCTTGTTCTTCTACATGCTCGCTTACTTCTGTTTCATCGACGGTATCAACTCGGTGACCGCCCTTGCGGGTGTGTTCGGCATCGTTGTGCTGGGTTTGACCACCACGGGCTTGATTTTGACCATCCTCATCATTCAGTTCGTGGCGGCCCCGGCTGCCATCGGCTTTACGAAATTAGCTGAGAAGTGGGGCACCAAAGGTGCCCTCCAGTTTTCGCTGGTCTGCTGGTGCTTCGTCATCGTTGGTGCCCTTTCCTTTGCTCCGCTGGAACTTGAAAACCACGACGAGTACGACATGCAGTATACCTTCAACGAAGAGACGGGGATGTACGATGCTGTCGCCCGAGAAGGTGTCAACCCCATCGCTGCACTCCCGGATGACGACGAGCAACAGTGGGCCCTGGACCACGAAGCCATCATGCCCGTGCAGCAAAACATGGATTACAAGATCGGCTATGCTGTTGAATGGGCCTTTGACAGTGACGGCAACGCCGTGAACGTGAGCGTCACCTTGACGGCTGAGGCCCTTGCTGCGCTTGAGGCGACCATGGATGAATCACGCTTCTCCTACAGCATTGAGGGTGGAGAATTTGCCAACACCACCGGTTTGGGCGTTAATCATCCCACCAGCCTCGGTGATGGTGTGTTGGACTTTATTCCAAAGACTGCCCGAACCCTCGTCTGGGCTCCTCTTGGCATGTCGGTCTTCTTCCAATTCCTTCTGTTGGGTGTCTTTGGTGGCGCTCTCCTTGGTGGGTCGCAAGGTCTTGCACGTTCGATGTTTGGCCAAATGGTCCCCGAGACACGGTCGGCTGAATTCTTCGGATTCTTCGGGTTCTTCGGTAAGGTTGCGGCTCTTCTCGGACCGTTGATCTACTCGGTCATGACCGTCTGGTTTGATTCCCGTGTCGGTATATTTGCCATCTCGTTGCTCATCGTCGCGGGGGCCATCATGCTTCGCAAGGTCGATGTTGAGGACGGTATCGCTGTGGCCCGTGCCGAGGACGAGCGCAACCGACAAATGGATGCAGCAACGGCATGAGCATCGCAACCGTCATGAAGTGCCTTCGCAAGCGTTGATGCGTACGCTGTGGCGTCGCGGGTGATTCTTGTGTCGAAATCCAACACATCAGGGGAAAAAACCGTCTCAAAATCCGCCTATCGTCAACCCATCACACCTGAAGGGTTGAAGGCGATTGAAGCGGGAACCTTGACCTGGCTTGACGACGAGATGTACAATAACCTCAACACCGGCGTGCTGGAACAATACCTCGAAGAGAAAAACCTCGAGGAATCCTTTGAGGTCTCGCACTGGAACACGCCGAAGGTCATGATCGGGATTGGAATCGGTGCTGTCTTTTCGGGTGTCACTGCTTACATCGGACTGAAACTCGGTTTGGCCATCTCCGCAGCGTGGTACATCGCTTACCTGCTTGGCATGGCCCTCAAATGGTCTCCTTCAGAGGTTAACATCGCCACGTCGGCTACCACCGGAGCAACGCACGCTTCCACCGGATTCATTTTCACCTTCCCTGCCATTTTCCTGCTCGCAAGTCAACCGGCCTATGCGTTAGCCGATGGGCCTTTGGTAACACTTGACGACGGTGAGGCCTTCACCCTCGCCTTCATCGGTATCGTCGCTTCCATGTTCGCCGGGTTCCTCGGTGTCATGTATTTCATCATCTTTAGACGGGTCTGGCTCGTCGAAGACCCGTTGCCGCTTCCGGGCTTCGAAGCGACGTTGAAGATGCTTGACATCTCATCGGACGTGAGCACAGGTGCCGTGGAGCACGCCCGTGATTCGTTGAAGACCATCGGGGTCTGGACCGTGGTCACCATGGTTGGTCTCTTCCTCGTGGAGTACCCGTTGATTTGGCTGAACGACCGAAAAGTGGCGCTGCTGGACTTCATCGCAGAGTCGGTCCACTATGGCGACATTGGCCTTGCCAGTTTTTACTCACATGGAAAAATTCACCAGCCGTCAGGCACGGTTGACGGCATCTCCTTGAAGCAGACGCACTGGTCTGAAGAAACTGCGTGGAATCCCTTCGCCTACACCTATATCGGTGTGGCATTGACGCCTTCGATGTTCGCCATTGGATGGTTCATGAAAGCCCGAGTGGCCTTTTTGGTCAACCTCGGTACCATCGTCGGTTGGTTCTTCCTCGTTCCGCTGGCCGTCTTCATGAACGTCCCCATTTACGATGCGACTCAACAAGCCAACATCCCAATCCAAGATTACGCCAGCGGCGGCTCAGCACCGTTGCAGATGATCGCCTTTGCCAAGACGGTACGAACCATCGCCATCGGTGCCATCGTGGGTGGTGGTATGTTCGGACTCGCCAAGATGTGGCGCACCTTTGCCAACATTTTCACCGATATCGGTGCCGCCTTCAAAGGCGATGGCAGCCAGGAATACATGGAAGGTCGAGGATGGTATGAATGGCCGCTCAAGCACATCCCCATCTTCATGGGCGTCACGTTCTTCGCGATGATCATCATCTTCTCCATCGGCGGTTTCTCCCCCTTAGCAGCCCTCGTCTTCGCTTTGGTTCTGATTCTGACGACCTTCATGCTCGGTGCTATCGCCGTGCGTGTCATGGGGGAAACAGGTATCGAGCCCGTTTCGGGAACGTCGTTCATCGTCCTCCTGATGCTGCTCGGTGTCTTCCTGAACTTCCAGGACCTTCTCAATCTCAACACACAGGATGCCGTTCTTCTCGGTCTTGTCGGGACCACCGTCTTTGGTTCGGCTATTTCCATGTCGGGTACGGTGATTGGCGACTACAAGAACAGTCTCTACATCGGCAACCGCCCTTACCACATCTCCAAGGGCAACATCATGGGTGTTGTCCCGGGTGCTATCATCGGTGCAGGTGTGGCCATTTTCCTCTCCATTCAGCTCGCTGAAGGGCGCATTCAGTTGATTGCTCCACAAGCCAACGCTTTTGCAACCTTCTCGGTCATCTTTGCTGAGGGTCAAGGCGACCTTGTGCTCTTGGCGCTCGGCTTCCTTCTCGGGATGTTCGTGGAGTGGGCGACGGGCATGGGGACCTCCTTTGGTTTGGGCATGTACCTCGACGTTCCACACACGCTGCCCATGCTCATTGGTGGCGTTGCTCGAGACCGCTGGGAAGACAAGAAACTCCAACCTCGCATCGATGCTCTCAAGGAAAAGGAAGGAACGACGGTCGCCGAAAAGCAACGGGCTCTCATTTTGCTCAGCACCTTCATGGTGGCGGCCGGTTTACTCACCGGCGAAGCCTTCTTTGGCACCGAATCGAGCATCCTTTCGTTCGTTGATTCCTTATGGTACGACGATGCCGGCGCCAAGACCGTGATGGGTATCGAAGACTTTGCCAACTCGGGAGCCTGGTATGCGATTCGTATGGCGAGTTTGATTCTGATCAACGTCGCCGTGGGTGCTGCCATCTACTACCTGTTCAAGCGAGCAGGTGTCATCGGCGGCGAACCAGCGTCGGCCGAAGCATGAGCGTGAGCACATGGAGGCTTCGTCCACACCACGCTGGGTGTGGGGGCTTCTTGTCGCTGCCGTGGTTGGCGTTTCAAGCGCAGGTGCGCTGTTCCAGCATGTTGATGCCGTTCCCCCGTTGCTGCGTGCCTCGTGGCGATTGCAACTGACCTCGCTCGTTCTCTTGCCTTTGTTCATCTACCAACTTCGAGGAATGGAACGTGAGGTGGCCACCCAGTTCAAAACACAGCGAACGTGGCTGCTTCTCGGTGCAAGCGGTGTTGCTCTGGCCGCTCATTTCGGTGCTTGGGTGGCCAGTCTTGACGAAACCACACTCACTCATTCGCTGCTGTTCGTGACCGCACATCCGCTTGTTATCGTGGTTGGAATGATGGTTCTTGCTCCTTCCATTGCCGCTGTCCGTCCGCCGTTGGCGAAGGAAACGTTGGGCGCCTTGGTGTGTTTTATCGGAGCGGGGATCACGCTTCTCGACACGGGTTCAAGTCAAGGGGACCAAACCGCGACGGTCTTTGGAGACGCTTTGGCCTTCGGTGGAGCCGTGTTTGTCGTGGGCTACATCGTGGTCGGACGCATCTTGCGGACGTGGCTGCCAATTTTCCTCTATGCCTTCCCAGTAACGCTCATCGCTGCTGTTTTACTGCTCCCATGTTCCATGTTGTTCGAGCCGTCGTTCTCGGATTTTGGTGCCACTGGCTGGACGGATGGTGAATTCTTCATCTGGTTCCTCTTGTTGGCGCTGGTGGCCGGTCTTCTGGGCCACACTGGATTGAACACATGCCTTCGATACATTTCACCGCTCATCGTGTCGGTGGCGGTCACGCTCGAACCCGTTCTAGGCTCCATCATCGGATGGTTGTTCTTCGATTCCGGTGTGCCCGGTCGTTGGACCTGGCTCGGTGGCCTCGTGCTGATGGCTGGACTCATGACGGTGGTTGTCGCCTCTGAACAAGCCACCTTGGATGAAGCGAACAATCAAAACAGCACCGAATGAGGGGTCGGCATGGCTCAGGAAAAAGGTTGGATTCTTCTCACCAACGATGACGGGATTGAAGCCGTTGGATTTTCGCTTTTGGTAAAGGCGCTCCATGAAGCAGGCTATCCCCTCGTGGTGCTCGCCCCTTCCCAAAACCACTCTGCAACAGGGATGCGCATCAACTTGATGACGCCCATGCCGCTACGACGCCGTGACGAACTTGCTGACACGTGGTCCCTTGACCGTCATCAAACGCCGGTTCACTTGTTCGAATTGGACGGCACACCTTGTGATACGATGATTGTGGCTTTGGATGGCGGTGTTGAACACCTCGTCCCTGGTGTTCACCCGCAGATGGTGGTCTCCGGTGTGAACCTTGGCCCCAACCTCT
Organism: Candidatus Poseidonia sp.; assembly: GCA_049600935.1. Taxonomy (GTDB): domain Archaea; phylum Thermoplasmatota; class Poseidoniia; order Poseidoniales; family Poseidoniaceae; genus Poseidonia. The sequence continues at coordinate 5,265 of JBMYQB010000046.1, read as the reverse complement.
CGCAGGATGCCTATCATAGCGGTACCATGGGTGCTGCACGAGAAGCGGGCCTGTACGGTGTTCCTGCCATTGCGTCTTCCTTCACCTCCTTCGACCCAGAAGGCATGGAACGTGCAGTTGAGGCGACATTGGAAGTTGTTGCTCGAGCGGCTGCAGTCCTTCCTCTTCGTGCACAAAACATGAGGCGCCCTCATGGACATCTTGACACGGGCTATTTCACGACGTGGCCAAGTGCTCAAACAGAGGACAGGTGGCTTGAGGACCCCGAATCATCGCTGTTGCAAGCCTTCGCTAACGGGGATATGATGCTTAACATCAACGCTCCTGGAAGCTGGGACGGTACGTGGGCAACGACACGACTGGGTGTGCGATGGTATCGAAATGCGGTCCGATTTGCAACCGGTGACGACGGTTCAACAGCGACGTTCACCATCGGTGCGGCTTCAGTGGACCATTCTCCCGTGGCTGATGGTGATTGCGATGCGGTTGAAGAACACAAAGCGAGTCTCTCGTGTCTAGCGGTTTGGCCTCAGAGTCATCCGTTTGCGCTTGACGAGGACCTGCTTGCTCACGGCCTTGAAGCGACGATTGATGGCTGGCCTCGTTGGTTGGTCAAAGGTTGAGGTTGATTCCTTCATCCAAGAGGAAGTGGACAACGCCAATCGCCATGTGGCCTTGCAGCCATTGGCTGCCAATCGAGCGAGCATGTGTGTTGTCCGCTGCGATGTCTCCTAAGGGTTGATCATCACTGAGCACGAAATTGAGCGTGGTGTTGTTCGGTGTTCCATCAGCGGTCAGCGTTGCGTCAGGTTGCCACAACCGAGGGGCGTCTGCATCGAGAATGACGGTCGGGGCATCCGCCCATTCCCGCAGCGTGCTGTCAAGATGGCCACCGCTGTGGCTGATGCCCGCCGTTATGGGCTGCCAGTGGCCGATTGGAGGAAGCGGTGTGGCGATGACTTTGCCGATGGTTCCTGCTATAGAACGCTCGTCTGCATGCAAACCCTTGAGCGTTGAACCATCAAATTTGATGCGTCGTGCGGGGCCTGGGCCGCCCATCAAATGAAGCACCACCACCGTATCGTTTCGCAACCCGTGGCTCGTCATGAGTCCCGCCATCAACGCTCGTACAAGCACGTCCATTCGACCTGCTCCGCTTGCCAAATCGTTGAGAGGGAGTTTTCCTTTCGACATGGCCCGATGACCGACCACCGCAAAGCGTCGCACCCTCATGCCTCCTTTCCACGCTCAACGAGGGTCTGGATGGCATCGTTGAGTGCCGGGGCGTCTTGAACAACAAAGTGTGCACCTTGTTGGTCCACAAGATAGCCACGAGGTTTGTCTTCCCGGCCCAGGTCTTCCAATCGGTTGGCGATGACGGCCGTCATGTCCGCTTTCTGGATTTGAGCGAAGGCACGGTGAATCAGATCGGTCTGTTTGATACCTGATTCCAGTTTGAACCCGATGCGAACTGCGGTTGAACAGTCGTCTTTGAGTTCCAAAATGTGTTTTGCGCTCTCGACCAACGGAAGGGTGAGCGTACCTTGCTGACTGGCCAATTTTCCTTCTGCTGCTTGTTCAACCACATAATCCAAGACCGCCGCTGCATGAATCCAGGCATCAATGGAGTCGTTGGTCAGTGCTTTGCATTCCTTGAGCATCGTTTCAGGTGTAGGACAGTACAAGACCAACGGCAGCCATTCCGGGGCGGTTTCGGTCGTGATGCCCGCCACACAGGTCACATCATGGCCGTGGCGAAAGAGGTGGTCAGCGATGGCCCATCCCGTGGCCCCAGAACTGGTGTTTTGCACGTGGCGAACATCGTCAATGGCAGACCTGGTGGCACCAAGCGTGATAACGATGCTCTTCCTGTTTTCTGATTGTGCGTTGGTCAAGTGCGCCAACTCCGCAACCATGTGCTCCACCGCTGGTGTTTTGCGCTTACCTTCCTCCTGAGGGCCCCACAAAACATGAACGCCTTGCGTGCGAAGTTCGTCCACAATGTCATCGGTGACGGGGTCTGCAGCGAGGTCTTCGTGCATGCTGGGGACCATCATCAGGGGCGTTTGACGTGAACGTGCAACGGACAGGGCCATCATGAGCGGTCCGTGTTGGAGGCCGTGAAGGTGGCTGGCCATGACGTCCCGTGTGGCAGGAGCGACGAGCACGGCATCGACCTCGTTGAGGGCCGTGAGGTCGCCGTCCCAATCCGTGATGACATCGGCTTGTGAGGCCCAACGGACGGCCAGTGGCGTGATGATACGTTGAGCGGCGTTGGTCATGATGACCGTTAGTTCGGCACCCTCACGTCGGAGCGCACGGGCAAGACGGACCGTTTCCACGGCTGCTATACCGCCGGTCACGCCCAGGACGACCCGCTTGTTGAGCAGCGAGTTGCCCTTGGGCTCAACGTCGGTATCCCTGAGCGCCATGGTTTGGCCAACCTGCTGACCGTCAAGACTTCTTCGCTTTGGGAACAGGCGCGAAACAAATGATTCAAATGCACGCCGTCCGAGGGAGAATCGTGGCCAACAATCGGGCAGATGAGATGGTGCTGGCGGGCTCTGCGCCGAGGCCTTCCGCAGGCGTTGACCCCATTGACCACATTCACCGGGGGACGAGTTTCATCGTTCTGGTTGACGGTGCCATCGTCGTCTATCTGCTTGCAACGGCCCTTGCCGCCATGGGCTATCTTGGCACAACGGCAGGAAACGTGTTCCTGGGAACGGGTGTGTTCACCGGATTGATGATTTACGGGGGCTATCGAAATCGCAAGCCTTGGGCCTATTGGCCAGCGGTTGTGATTCTTTTTCTCGCCAGTTTGATGTTTGCGTTCTTGGCCTTCCTCAATTTACTCCAAGCCCTGATGAGCGGTTACTTCACAGGCTTGCTGTTCGCTTTCTTGATGGGTTGGGCTGCGTTGGGCTCCGGCCGACGTGCGCTGTTCCATTGGCACCCTGGTTATCGAGCGGGCTATCTACGAATCAATCCCATGCAAGCATTCAACCTTCAAGACGGTGAAATGCTTGCCGCTTGTCCTTCCTGTCTTGCTGTGCTGGCTATCCAACCGACCATGCTCGGCCATGCCGACCGATGTCCACACTGCTCTGCTGCACTTGTGAGTCAAGAGCTCATCGAGAAGTACAGCGATGAAGAAGCATGATAGCGTCATCGTACGAAGGCACCGACAAAAGGAGGCTTCTTGAAGGGAAGCGCTCACGCACCTTATGCGGAGGGACACTCATGTCGTCAATTCATGACCGACTTCAACAGTTGTTGGACGGTGAAATTGATGCGGCCGATATTGCCGACGACCCGACCCTTGTGAGTCTGGCTGACAGAATCTACGGCATCAAAATCGCCGCCGTTCAACCGACCAAGCCACGAGATGCGAACGCCATCTTGACACCGGCTGCGGATGTTACGGAGGTTGCTCCACCCACCGATATGCTGGTTGAAGTCATCGCTCCTGCCGTGCCCGCAACCCCTGCCGTCCCCCTTCCAGACCCCAATATGGCGCTCAACATGCCACCCGTGCCAGCCGGCAAGAAAAGTCCACTTCGGTTTTTGTTTGCAGGCGGTCTTGTGTTCTGTGTGCTCAATCTGTTCGGTCTCTTTTCCTCAGCGCTGAACTCACTCTGTGAAACGGGGACGTGCCGGGGTGAGGAACAAACGCGATTGAATCTCATGAGTCCTCACAAGATCGGTGAGTCGGATGGATGGTCCTATTCTCTGCTCTCCGACAGCATGAACGGCGTTGGGGGCACCGCTGGCGGCATTGGCATTCCCGATATCGTCGCCCTGGTTGTTCTAATGGGCGGGCTGTTCGTGTTGTCGCGCAGGAAGTGATCCCCTGTCGCCCGACGGTTGGCTTTCTGAGTCCATTGCTTACATCGGCATGATGAGCATTTTGCTTGCGTTCTTGCTTGAGACACGCAACGTTCTTCACAGCAAACAACCGCTCTACCTGTTTCTGATGGCCTTCGGTTCAGGCTTGTTGGGCGTTCGTGCTTTCCTGATTGACGAATGGGCTTTTTTGGTGCTCGAAGTGGTTTGGTGTGGCGCTGCCGTGCTGGCCCTGTATTCCCTTACGAAGTCCACCAATACGGGCGAAGATGAAGCGTCATCTTGATGAAACCGAAGTCCGCCCACAAACCATGGGCCACGGGAAAGCGAAGCGAGGTATCCCTTCGAAGAGCGAGAATTTCAACGAGTGGTACCCGTTCATCGTTGAAGCGGCTGAACTCGTGGACAAGCGCTATCCCATCAAGGGCATGGACGTCTGGCGACCCTACGGTTGGAAGACGATGAAACTCATCGACGCCTTGACCCATGCCGAAATGGAACGCACCAACCACGAGGAAGTAAATTTCCCCTTACTTATTCCAGAGAACCTTCTCGAAAAGGAGAACGCACTGGTCGCTCGCTTGAAGCGGGCCCGTGAAGAGGGCGTTGACCCCGATGACCTGAGAGACGAGGAAGAAGAGGGCGGCTTCAAGAAAGAAGTGTACTGGGTGAAGCACGCTGGTGAGAACGACCTCGACATTCCGATGTTCCTGCGTCCAACGTCCGAGACGGCGATGTACACGATGTTCCCGTTGTGGATACGCTCTCACAAGGACCTCCCGCTGAAAATTTACCAGATGGTCAACACGTTCCGTTACGAAACCAAGCAGACCCGTTCTTTCATCCGTGTTAGAGAAATTCACTTCTTTGAGGCCCATACCGCTCACGCCGACGAAGAGGATGCCAGCCGGCAAATTGCCGAGGATTTGGAGATCGTCGACCGCCTCATGCACGATTTGTGCCTGCCCATCATCAAGGCCAAACGCCCAGTATGGGATACCTTCCCAGGTGCCTGGTACACCATTGGCATTGATGCTGTGATGCCCAACGGTCGAACCCTCCAAGTGGCTTCGTGCCATCACTACCGAGACCAGTGGGCCAAAGCCTTCGATGTGACCTACGAAGATTTGGACGCCAAGCAAGCCTTCTGCCATCAAACGACCTACGGCATGTCCGAGCGGCTTCTTGGGGCCGTGGTCGGCATGCACGGTGATGAAAACGGGCTCATTATGCCGCCCAAGATCGCTCCGTTCCAGGTCGTCATTTGCCCGATGATTCGCAAGAACCTCGAAGTCGACACCATCGCTGTGGCCCACGAAGTTGCTGACAAGCTCCGCTCACGGGGTCTACGGGTCAAGGTGGACGACCGAGACCTCCATCCAGGTCAGAAGTACTACGATTGGGAAATCAAGGGCGTGC
>JBMYQB010000045.1:0-11438 GCA_049600935.1 Candidatus Poseidonia sp. | reverse complement strand
CGTCTCCCTCTATCACCAAGGCATCAACCGTCAACCCGCCTGTTTCATCCTCCCCAAAACAACCGGCAAGCGGCGCCAGGAGCATGATGACCACCAGTACGAACGCGTTCAATCGTCGATGAGCCATGGTGCGGGGACTCGCCATCCCCTGTTCAAATCAACGGTTTCACCGTCCACCTCTCATTCACGTTGTCCAACGGCTATTTTAGACGACGAGAATTCCAAAAACGCATGACTGCGAGACGTAATTTCCGTACTGTGGAAATCAACTACCGAAAAAGGGCGAAGGGGTTAAAGGACGACCGTTCCCCGAGTGACCATGGCCACCGTGCGGTTGGACCAGAAGAAGCGGGCGCTGGTTCGCAATGTGCCTTCTTCGTTCACCAAGGCTTTGGCACGGTATTTTGGCTCTGGGCCAACCGACGTTGATTTAGCGAGAGTCCAGCAACAAGCCTACATTGACGCGTTAGAGGCCAACGGCGTGCTCGTGCACCGGCTTGACGCTGACGAAAACCATCCCGACTGCATGTTTGTCGAAGACCAAGCTGTGGTCGTGGACGGCCACATGCTCCTTCCAGTACCCGGTCATCCCTCGCGGGTCGCCGAGCAACCACCCATTGCTGAGTTCTTGATGGAGGCGCTCGAGGGAGTCCAAACCTGCACCATGGGCGGCGAAGCTCGCATGGATGGGGGCGATGTTATTCGATTGGGTGACCTGTTCTTTGTTGGACGTTCTTCCCGAACAAATGACCTGGGCATTACCAGTCTTCGAAGCTTGCTGGATTTTTTTGGCCACGAACTTCGTGTCATCGACATCCCCGAACACGCCCTTCACCTCACGAGCATTTCTTCAACCCCAACCGACTCGATCATTCTCGCTCCAGAGGGGTACCTCAAACCCGAAGATTTCGGCCAACTTCCTGAAGGATGCGAATTGATTTGGCTTCCCTCGGAGGAAGCCTACGGCTGTAACACCATCGGTCTGCCCAACGGCAAAGTGATGGTGGCCAAAGGCTACCCGACCGTGGCAAAGGTCTTGGAAGAACGAGGTCTCGAAACCATTGAAATCGATATGAGTGAGATTCGAGCGGCCGACGGTTCGTTGACGTGCTGTTCCATCTTTTACTGAAGATTGGAAACCACACCAATCCATCGTGTAATGGCGTTGGCGAATGCATCATTCGGCTCACCTTTCCAAAGATGCTCTTCAAACACCCCGGTCATTGCTTCATCAGCAATCGTCAGTCGACCGGACCCTGGATAGAGTTGCAGGGTTCTGGTGTGGTCGTGGTAGAGCCCAATTTCAAACACCACCCAATGTTCTTCTCGCTGGGCGTAGGACGCGAAGGCACCGGAATTCAGAAACGATACAAAATCATCAACCGAGAGAAAGGAGCAAAGCATGGAAAGTGTCCGTTCCAACGCCAAATCCTCCGACGAAAGGCTGGGGCGTTCGGCCAATTCTCCCTTTTTCACAAGCGTGATGAGCGGGGCACCGTCCTGCATAATTCGTGGACGCAGAAGGGTGAATTGAAAGTTTACACGAAGAAAACTGAAACTCAACATTATATGGGACTTCCCCGCATCATATTGCATGCAGAATCACGGCAGCGAAGGCAAGTGCCCCGTCATGCACGGCGGTGGAATGACGTCCTCAACCTCAGACAAGCGTTCAAACCAAGACTGGTGGCCAAAAAACCTCAATTTGAACATCCTCCACCAGCACGACCGCAAGTCCAACCCTATGGGCGAGGACTTTGACTATGCTGAGGCCTTCAAAGGCCTTGACTATGAGGGACTGAAGAAAGACCTCCACGCCTTGATGACGGACAGTCAGGATTGGTGGCCAGCCGACTACGGTCACTACGGCCCCTTCTTCATCCGAATGACCTGGCACGCAGCAGGAACCTATCGAACCGGCGACGGTCGAGGTGGCGGTGGAACGGGCGCACAGCGTTTTGCTCCTCTCAACAGTTGGCCTGACAACGGCAACCTCGACAAAGCCCGCCGTCTGCTGTGGCCAATCAAGCAGAAGTACGGCAACGCCATCAGTTGGGCCGACCTCCTCATCCTGACCGGTCAAATCGCTATCGAGTCCATGGGCGGACCCGTTCTTGGTTTCGGCGGTGGCCGACCGGACATCTGGCACCCAGAAGATGACATCTACTGGGGAAGCGAAGATGAATGGCTTGGCGATGACCGCTACGGCGACACGCGCCAGGACCTTGAGAACCCACTCGCTGCCGTGCAAATGGGACTGATCTACGTCAACCCACAAGGCCCGAATGCAAACCCCGACCCCCTTCTCAGCGCACAAGACATTCGCGAAACATTCAGCCGCATGGCCATGAACGATGAAGAAACCGTGGCGTTGACCGCAGGCGGACATACGTTCGGAAAGGCGCACGGTGCAGGACCCGAAGACCACAAAGGTCCCGAACCCGAAGGCGCAGCGCTTGAGGAGCAAGGTTTCGGTTGGACCAGCGATTACGGCTCCGGCGTTGGCCGAGACACCATCACCAGCGGCATCGAAGGCGCATGGACGGCCAATCCGACCCAGTGGGACAACGGCTACTTCGATATGCTGTTCAAGTATGACGACACGTGGACGTTGACCAAGAGCCCTGCGGGTGCTCACCAGTGGACGCCATCCAACCAAGAAGAGGCTGACATGGCCCCCGATGCGGAGGACGCTTCCATCAAGGTCCCCACCATGATGACGACTGCCGATATGGCCATGATCCGAGACCCCGAGTACCGCAAGATTTCGAAGCACTTCCATGAGAACCCCGAAGCCTTCGCCGATGCGTTCCAGCGAGCTTGGTTCAAACTCCTTCATCGCGACATGGGCCCCAAGGCACGCTACCTCGGCCCCGACGTGCCCGATGAGGATTTCATTTGGCAGGACCCCGTTCCAGCCGGAAGCACCTCCTACGATGTTGCTGCCCTCAAGGACGCCATCAAAGGCAGCGGATTGTCCATTGCTGAAATGGTTGAAACCGCCTGGGCCAGCGCATCCACGTTCCGCGGTTCCGATAACCGTGGTGGAGCCAACGGTGCTCGAATTCGCCTTGCACCTCAGAAGGACTGGGAGGGCAACAAACCCGCTCAACTCAGCAAAGTGCTCGGTGTGCTTGAACCCCTTGCCGCAGCGCACGGTGCGAGCGTGGCCGACACCATCGTCCTCGCGGGATGTGCCGGTATTGAGATGGCCAGCGGTGTTGACGTTCCGTTCTCCCCCGGTCGCGGCGACGCCACCGAAGAGCACACGGATGCAGCGTCGTTCTCCTACCTCGAACCGGTTTCCTGTGGTTTCCGCAACTACCTGAAGCAGAACTACGCCGTCATGCCTGAAGAGATGATGCTCGACAAGGCCCAACTCCTGGGTCTATCTGCACCCGAAATGACCGTTCTTGTTGGTGGTCTGCGAGCCCTTGGCGTGAGCTCAGACGAGCGCGGCCTCTGGAGCGACGGGACCTCGCTGGACACGTCCTTCTTCACGACCTTGCTCGACATGAGCGTTGCATGGACGCCAACCGGCAGCAACTCCTACCAGGCTAAGGACCGTGCAACCGGCACCGATGTTCGCACCGCGACCCGCTACGACCTTGTGTTTGGAAGCAACTCTCAACTGCGAGCCATCGCCGAAGTGTATGCTCAAGACGATAACAAGGACAAGTTCGTGGCCGATTTCATTGCGGCTTGGAACAAGGTCATGAACGCTGATAGATTCTGATTGGAATCGCATTTTGCGTCGTTGCCTACCACGGTAGGATGTTGCCTGCATAGTCCACGAAGCGCCCCGTCATATCCAGCGTCTGCTCGTCAATGCGAGCCATGATACCGCTCACGCTCTCTTCGGCTTGAATCGGGGCGTTGGGCCCACCCATGTCGGTTTCAACCCAACCTGGATGTATCAACAAGAGGCCGACTCCTTTCTCTCGCAATTCGTTTTTCATGGCCGTCGTGAACATGTTCAGTGCGGTCTTGGAGGCCCGATAGGCGTAGGACCTACCGCTTGCACAATCACCGATTGAACCCATGAGACTGGTGATCATGAGCACCATCCCCCCACCGTTGGCCAGCAAAGGAAGGGCGTGCTGTGTGACTCGAACTGGTCCGATGGCGTTGACTTCCATCACGTCAGATACGATATCAAAATCCATTTCAGCGATGCTTGCCCACCGGCCGTCCGAAACACCAGCGTTGTTCACCAAGAGGTCGAGGGATGGACCGACTCCACTCATAGCCATCCTCACGTCGTCGGTGCTTCGAACGTCCATTTTGTGCAGCACAAGTCGGGGGTTGCTGATGTCGGCCAACCCACCTTTCTTCTCTCGGTAGGTGGCGTGAACTTCGTAATCTCTGTCGAGCAACTGCCGAACTGCTTCAAGACCGATTCCTCGGTTTGCTCCCGTGACCATGGCTGTTGGCATGGACGGGGGACCGTTGCACCAGTCTATGGTTTTCCTCATCAAAAGTCGTAATTGTACTCTTTCTGGTGGTCTTCTTCGCCTTCTTTTTCTTTGATGGCCCGCCATTGAATGTAACCGCTCAAGAGCATACCAACCAACCCCAAGTAAGCGTCGGGTGCTGATACACCGTCCAACCGAGTCACATCCCAGCCGACCGCCACATACACTGCTAACATCATACCGAGTGTGCCAACCAATCCAGCCATCAATGCAGGAACCAAGCGACGGAAGGACATGCTCAAGAAGAAAGCGATGAGGGTGAGAACCCCAGAAAGAAAAGCGTCGCCTTCAAAATCAACATCAACGCCATCGCCGGCTTTGATGAGGTTTGTGATGATGAGAAACACCATGCCAGCAGCAAGGAAGCGCATGGCCATTTGCGCAACACTGACGGAGATGACACCTACGGCCGCCGCTGCAAGAAATCGAAATTGCCCTTCGCTTACGGGCGGGTCTGTTCCAAGGAAAGTGTACAGCTCGCCAACCAAACCGAAGCCGACGATGAAGCCAACGATGCCCACGGTCATCGGAATTCGCTTGCTTCCTTCAACGAACAACACCAGTGAGATAACGAACAACGGGACGGCATAAAGAAGACCACCGTCCACGACTTGGCTGAGAACGCCCGTTCCAATTTCCGTTGCTCCGCTGGCCATATACTCCACCCGTGTTAACGTCCTGCCAACCGATCATGCCAGTCCAATGAGTGAAAGCCCACCGAGCAGGAGCAGGATAGGAGGGACCATCATTTCGAAGCCAGAGCGAGACTTTCCAACATTGGAAAGTTCAGAGCCACGCATCAAGGTGCATTTCATGCCGGGCGCGTCTTCGTTGCCCCAGACTTCGATGGTGCTGTTGCCCAAGGTACCGTCCAGGCCCTCGGCTTGCAGTTCTGCAGTAGGTCGCGGTTTGGTCGCACCGAGCAAGTAGACCGGGTCGCCAAGGCGAAGACCGTAGATGGTCCAGCGGTGACCCGTCACTCTCGTGCCCCTGAGCAGGCTCGCAGAGGCTTGAGCCATCAGCTGCTTGCCCAACGATTCGGCAAAAGCCCCACTCCATTGCTTGAGCATTTGCCCGTATTCGGTGCGCTTGAAACTGGTCAAGTTGACCTTGATGCCGCCGGTTCCGTCGTGAAGCATGAACGGCACACCACCGCGGTCCGAGCGGATGGTGACCCAACTCCGTTCGGTCGTTGTGTTGCCTTCACTGTCGGTCACTTCTCGTTCTTGCTCCTGTTCGTACGTCCAGTAAAAGCCGACCATGTGGTGCATGACCATTCGTTCGTTTCCATCCACGTACACCGTCATTCCACCTTCTCGACCGGGTCGAACTTGCCCAACGAGTTCGGGGTGGCCCACGGGTGCCGAGCGCACCAAGGAGGTGGGCGTGTCGAGCATTTGGCGCAGGGCCTTGGCTCGGAAGTAATTGACGAGCAGGAGAATGAAGCCCAACCCTGCGATAATGAGGGCAGGTGTGGCGCCCAATTCTGCTTCTTCATCACCGATCAGCACAGCACCCACAACGAGCATAAGGATCGCGGCCGTTCCAGCGAAGACGAGATGCGACGTCATCGTCGCGGGTTGAGGCGTGCCAACCTTGGCTGGATGCTCTGGGAGCGGCGTACCGTCGCCGTGAGGGCCATACGGATTGGCTGTGTCCCAGGTTTGCGGGCCAGGGGCAGGGAGAATCCAGTCGTTCGGGTCGTTGGTGGGCACCAGCGTGCTTTGCTGGAGGAACCAACTGTCCACGCTGAAACCACTCTGCTCCTTCTTTGCTTGAAGATCCTCGGCCGACATCGCTTCCTTGCGCATTCTGTGAAGCCCGGCCGACATGCTTCCTGGGGAAGCCATGGCCAAGACGACGAGACCGATGACGGACACGGCCAAGCCGACCGGGTTGCTCATGGCTGCAACCACGCCGAAGCCAGTGATGCCGAGGCCCAACACCCAGAGGAACCATCCTCCGAAGGTGTAAGGTAGAGTCAGTTTGAAGCCGCCACCGATGAAGTCGATGCTTTGCTGCGTCATGGTGATGCCAATAGCAGACGCATCATAACCTTGATTGAAACTCAGGTGAAAACCCTCTCAACGTTCGAGAACGCGTGAAACGCTTCGCAATCAACGATTGAGAATGGGTAAGAAGGCATTGGCAGCCTTCTCACACGCATTCGCCACGTCATCAAGGCGCTGGAGAACCCTGTACATGTGCATGGCAGCCAACGGAGCATCATCCCCGTTGGAGAAGACATACGCGGCAGCCTTTGCTTCAACACCATCGGCCTCGTGCTCCTTGAGGTTCACTTCTCGGATCAATTCAGCAAGCTTGTCCTCAGCCGCTTTGGTTTGGCCGCTGATGGTGAAGTCTCGAAGGGCTTCCACCGCATCCTCGTACTTTGCTACGGTTTCAGATACAGCCTCGGCCATGGCCTTCAGGTTTGATTTTGCCTCATCGTCGTCAAGGAGCGGGCGGAAGGCTAACTGCTCTGCGACGTTCTGAGCATAGTCGGCAATGCGGTCCTGCCGACTTACCATGTAAAGGAAGTCATCAATTGAGACATGCACACCAAATCGCCGGTCGTTCATGGCCAATCGCCGCACTTCTGCCTTGACATTGTCGGCCTTAAGCTCGGTCTTGATCGTCATCTCGATGGCTTCGGTTGCATCTTCACCATCGCAGGCCACATTCACTGCCTCCAACATGTGCTCGACCGTTTCTTCAACGGCTCGTGCGTGCTCGTGGAACAACTCAAACGGCGTCACTTCATTTCCGTCGCCACCAACATCGGAGAGAGCGTCTTCAACATGGACCTCTGAACCGCTCTTCCAAATAGCGACTCCAACCGCCATGAAGGCGAGAGGCAAGATCACGATCATGTTGAGTGCATCGCCTCCCGATGCGACGAACAAAACAACGGCACCAAAGGCAGCAGCAGGAACGCTCGCCACCCAAGACGCAGCAATCTTCCCAAAGACACGGAAGTCAACCGCCTTGGCGCCACCAGCAAGACCGACGCCAACCACGGCACCAACCAAGGTGTGCGTGGTTGAAACCGGCACAGCGAGGAAGGGCATCGAGAAGACAAGGATGGTGGTTGCTGCGCCAAATTCTGCGGCAAAACCACGGGTGGGCGTAATGTCGGTGATTTTCTTTCCGATGGTTTCCATGACTCGCCAACCCCATGTGAGGACACCGACGGCAATACCGGCGGAGCCGAGCAGCACCAACCAGAGCGGAATTTCAGCCTTCGCGGCCAACTGACCAGTCTCGCTGCTGAGCACCTGCCACACAGCCGCCATCGGCCCGATAGCGTTGGAACGGTCGTTGGCGCCGTGAGCAAACGCAACGTAGGCGGCCGTGATGATTTGAAGCCAGACAAAAATTCGCTCAACGCCCTTGAAACCACGCTTTTCTTCGTTAATATCGATGCGTCGAAGCACGACATAAAGGACCACGCTCGAAATAACACCGATCACGGCAGCCAGCATGATGGAGTTGATAGGGATCCAAGCGTTCTCCGCCCAGGGGTCAAAGACACCGTTTTCCTTGACAGGCAACCAATCGTTCTTGTCTTCAATCCAACCGTTGGAAGCCGCCTTGGAAATGAATCCCTTGAGGGCTTTGTACTGCAGTGCTAGGCCCAGAACGAAAAATGTCGGGAAAGCAAGTATTGGGGCAAGCCACATGGAGCGCTCAACAGGGTTGTCGTTGTCGAGAATGAGCTTCTTGATGATAACAAACGAGAAGAAACCGATTAAACCACCCATCAATGGACTGGCGACCCACGACATGACGACTTTACGAACAACTTCCCAATCGATGAGACTGGTTGAGTATTTCACTTCGAGGATAAGCCCCACGCCGAGGATACCGCCGATGATGGAGTGGGTGGTCGATACGGGGAGGCCATAACGCGTAGCGATGGTCAGCCACGTTGCGGCAGCCATCATGGCGGCAATGAAACCAAGAGCAATGTCAGTGGAAAAGACTTCATCAATCATCGGGTCTGCGAAATCCACACTGAGAATCCCTTTGCGAACGGTATCAGTGACCGCATCACCCGCAAAGAACGCTCCCGCGAATTCAAAGACAGCGGCGATGATCACCGCTTGCTTGAGCGTGAGGGCACGGGACCCAACCGATGTACCCATTGCATTCGCAACATCGTTTGCGCCAATGTTCCATGCCATGTAAGCACAAACAATCAATGCTAATCCAATCAGAATAACCGTCAGGGGTTCCATGGTCCTGCTACCGTAACTCAATACATATACTAGAGTGAGTATATTCTATATAGACCTATATTTTACCGAATCCATGGCACTCGGCCCAGGTGATCACGATGTCCGGAAATTGCAGGCTACTGGCGGCAGTACGTTCACGCTGAGTCTGCCAAAACCTTGGGTTTTGCACAATCAACTTGAACCCCGGTCTTCGCTCAAGGTCGATTGGCGACCCAGTGGTGCCCTCCGAATAACGCCGCTTGAACAAGATCTGCGTTTGGAGCGGCACGTCCGCATTCATCTTAGCGAGATTCCCGATAGCAGCCTCCATGACCATTTGATGGGGGCTTACATTTCTGGAGCCGACGTCATCCTAGTTGTCCACCAAGGCAGTGCACCTTCGCCCTCGAAGTCAATTCGGCGTTTTCTCCGCTCAACGCGCGGTTTTGAAATTGTGGAACAAGATGCAACATTAACTGAACTCAGGTGTCTCCTTAATCCAGGCGATATGCCTCTTCATGCGAGCCTGAAGCGGATGTACCTTCTCGTGTCGTCGTTGGTAAGGGACCTCCAGGAAGTGTTAGGTGGTGGTGATGTTGAATTCGTTGCCGACCACGAAGAACGGGAAGCAGAGGTCGACAGCCTGCTCTATTTGATGGAACGGCAAATCCGTATTGTTTTCGAGTCCTATCAGGCCGCTTCGAGGTTGAACGTAACGAGAGGACAGGCCCTCGAATATGCCAATCTTGCTCGTTGCCTCGAGCGCATGATGGACCACGTCAACAATTTGACTCATTTCATCATTGAACACACCGAGCATATTTCCGAATTCAATACGACGCCCCCCATTCAATCGCTCTCGCTTTGGCAAGAATCGCTCAAGGAATTGATGATTAACATCAGAACGCAAGATTCTCATCGTATTGAAACAGCCCGTTTGCAGCTCAAAACGCTTCAAACCGAATTGAAAGCATACGAGAATTCAATCTTCGACAGCAAGAAAAAGAATCCACTTCTCGCCGCATCCCTTTCTCTCTCTGAATCTGTCCGCCGTTTGTGCGCGTACTCGAGAGACTTTGGTGAAATTCTCCTCAACATGAAACTCTCCTCCCTCATGGTGGAAATTCGAGACAGGTAAACGATGAACAGAGGAATGCAGGAGGCAGGATTCGAACCTGCGAACCGTTACGGACTGGGACCTCATCCCAGCGCCTTTGACCAAGCTGGGCGACTCCTGCGCCGGTCTTCGCTCTCACCCCGCGTATATCAACACCGCGACCTTTCCTCAAGCCTGCTCGTCGTGAAACACGGCGACTTCGTCCAGCGTTTTCCGGTGAATGTCGGGAACCTTCGCATCGTCTGCAGGATAGCCCACAGGCATCACGAGCATGGCTTCCTCGTGCTTTGGCCGACCAAGAATTTCTCGAAGGAAACCCATCGGTGAAGGGGTGTGTGTTAGGGTCACGAGGCCCATGTTGTGTACGGCCTGAATGAACATCCCTGCGGCGATACCGCACGATTCGGTGGTGTAGTAGGTCGGCCCCCATTCCCCATTGGGCCGCTGACGTTTCTTTTGCTTGAAGAGCACCACCACCCACGGCGCATCGGTCAGGTGAGGTTTGATGGCATCGGTTCCCAGTGGCGCCAGCACCTCCGACCAGGCATCAGGCATGCGCTCCGAGTAGGTCTTCCGCTCCTCTTCTTCCGCTGCCTCTCGAATTTTCAGCTGCAGTTCAGCGTTACGAATAGCCACCCACGTCCACGGTTGGAGATGCGCTCCATTGGGTGCGGTTGAGCCGGAGAGGATCGCGAGTTCCACCAACCGACGAGGCACATCCCGCGTTGAGAAATGACGCGTCGTGCGGCGGCTTGACAATTCAGCATAGTTGGCTTCGGCCAAGGCCAGCATGTCCTCAGCCGACCGTTCGGTCCACTGCAAGGGAATGAACGGATGGTCGTCCATGGTGCTCGGTTCAACGAGGGGACGCTTGTTCATAAGCACGAGGAATACCATCTGGTCTCATATCCAGCCGTAGACGCCGTTGAGGAGATAGGCGCAGAAGCCAAGAGGAACGGCATAGAGCAGGAAGCGCCAGAGCGAAAACACCCACGGACGGTCGCCAATCACCTTCTCGACGGAATCGCCAACGGCTTCGCCAACATGTGCAACGGCTTCTTCAAGCAACTTGTCTTCCATCATGCTCTGCCATTGTCAACCGTGTATGTAGCCCTTTTCACGGTGCAGATGCACTGGCAGATTGGAGCTCAAGATGAAGCTCGTTTCGTCGCATGAACGGCAACGTCGTCCACGGGTTCTCATACACGGCGAGCACCGCAGGGCCGATTGACTTCAGGTCTTCGCGTTCAATGGCCTCCCGTAATTTCCGTTCCAGACGTGCCGTTTTTCCTGGTGTCGTTCGGCCAGAAAAGGACAACACGGCCACGTGTTTTTCCCGTAGTTCCCGCAACACAACCCCTCTGTCGTTTGGCTCAGGCAAGCTGTCCATGGAGTAGGCTGAAGGCATGGTAAAGGCCAACCAACCTGAATCGTCCTCTTCCCACATGCTGACGGGCGCCGTCATGGCGATGGATTCCCCCGATTCGTTACCTCCGAAGATGTAGCGTGCAACGCGACGAAACCCTCCAGATGCAGCACCACCTCCATCGGTTTTGACACGGGCCTGAATATTGGCGTGGTAGCGGCGAACATCGAACTCCTTGAACGATTCAACGAGTTCAAACG
>JBMYQB010000044.1:0-12699 GCA_049600935.1 Candidatus Poseidonia sp. | reverse complement strand
AAGGCACGGAATTGGCACGGAAAAATCAGCGGTTGTTGGAGATTCTTCGTCAAGAACCACGTGGGTACGATGAACTGACCGGTGTGGCAGATGTGTTGGTGATATCCCGAAGATTTCGGGTCAATCACGCTCGCCACATGAAGCACTTTGTTGCGTTCCTCCGGGAACAGAACATTCGCTACCGTTGAGGGTTGATGTTTCACTACAAGACCGTGGCCGGGCACTCTCCCGGACAAGAGGGGGCAGTGGCGCCCCTCACCTTAGCCGACAGGCTCGACGTCGTTCGGGGGCGGGTTTTGGACGCACCTTCAGCGGTGCTTCCACACGGGTGTATCTCGGTTCATGAAGGCTTGAACCCCGATTTCCTTGTCTTCGCTGTCAAACAGTCCAGCAAACGCCTTTGCTTCGGTTTCAACGCCCTCGGTCAATCCTTCATCGAGAGCCGAACGCACCGTCTTCTTTCCTACGGCCAGTGCGTGGGAGGATTTGCTTCCGATTCGTCGGGCCATGTCAAACACGGTGGATTCGAGGTCCTCAGGACTGACCACGTGGTTCACGAGGCCAATTCGATGGGCTTCGTCAGCGGGCACCATGTCGCCGGTCATGATCATCTCGTGGGCCTTTCCGTAGCCCACCAAGCGTTCAAGACGCTGCGTTGCACCGTAGCCAGGAATCAATCCAAGGTTGATCTCAGGTGTGCCAAAGGTTGAGCGGTCACTGGCGATTCGAATGTCGCAAGAACAGGCGACTTCGCACCCTCCACCCAGCGCAAAACCGTCCACCATCGCAATGGTGGGTTTCCTCAGGTTCCACAACGCCTCAACAGCATTGTTTCGAAAGCGCTCACGAATGACCTCGCTTCCGGCTCCGGCAAATTCGGTGATGTCCGCACCCGCCACGAAGGCATGAGGCTTGGCTCGTTTGCCTTCCGCAGGGGGGTTGGGCGGCGCACCGGTGACCACCAAGACGCGTACATTGTCGCTTTCCTCCATCCACGCACAGACGGCCTTGAGCGAGGCCATCACGTCGGCGTTCAAGGCGTTCAGTTTGTCCGGGCGGTCAATGGTCATGCAGGCGAAAAATCCGACATCTGCATCGTCGCTGATGGGGTGGAGGTCGACCTTCATCACATCGCTCGTTGGCGGGTTCATGAAAGAACTGAACAGACCCTGCTTCTTGATGTCATCGCCCAGCCCCAATGAACCTCAAGCAAGGTATGATATTCACAAACGCCTTCCTCAATCCATGACTGAGGGAAATGAACCGATGGTCAGTGCCGTTGATATGGCCAAAAAGTACGGCGACTTCATTGCGCTTCATCCGCTCAACGTTCAGGTTCACGCCGGTGAATTCTTCGGCGTGTTTGGCCCAAACGGCGCGGGAAAATCCACGTTCATCAAGCTCCTTACCGGACAGTTGCGGCCAAGCAAAGGGCGCATCGAGGTTCTCGGCGTTGATGCGGTCAACGACCCGCAAAAAGTCAAGGCCAACATCGGAATTGTCCCTGAATCAGAATCCCCTCCCTCTTTTTTGACACCGGTCGAATTCTTGGAATTCGTCGCCCGTTTGCGAGGGGTTGAGGACATGAACGCCAAGGTTGAGCACTGGCTGGAATGGTTTGGTCTCCAAGAAAAGCGGGACACAATGTGCAAAGATTTGTCCAAGGGCCAGCGGCAGAAAGTGATGTTGGCGAGTGCCTTTATTCACAAACCAAAATTGCTCTTCCTCGACGAGCCCTTTGCCAACCTCGACCCAATTTACCAGCGCAAATGCAGGGAATGGTTGCTCGACCATGTCGCTGAGGGCGGGACAATTTTCCTGTGTTCGCACGTTCTGGAAATGGCCGAGCGCATGTGCAATCGCATGGCGATCATCAACGATGGAAAGGTGCTCGCTGCCGGTACGGTAAAGGGTCTCAAGAAAACGGAAACCGAAACGCTGGAAGATGTTTTCATCCGTTTGGTTGGCCGTTCCATTGAGGACGTTGAGCGATTGAGCGATGAGGGTGTAACCGACGATTCGGAGGAATGACCATGTCGGGCACCTTCATTGAAACGCGTCCTTGGACGGACGAGGATTTCAGTGAACCTGGCCCGCTTGGGACCACCGCTCACGGCATCACCCTCAACGAACCGTTGCGAGGTTGGGCGGCTTTTTCGGCCACCTTCCGCGTGATGTTTGTGGAGGAAGCCCGAAAGAGCGTAGAGTTCGCAAAAAAGCGCCAGATGGTGCTGTTCCCGCTCTTGCTTACCCTCGTGACCGCCATCTCCACCATCGGCCTTCAGTTCTTGGTCGGTGATTCAACCGCTCAGACCTCGGACATCGATTCGAAGACCTTTACTTGGCAGGAGCTTCGATTTGCGCTCCATCTTCCGATGTTCATGTTCTCTTTGGGCATGGGGACCTTTGCCTTCATGGGACGTGACGCCATTCTCCGCCGAACGGGAACCAAAAATTTCCTGCTTGCCGCCCCCGCTCTCCAACCGCTTCCAAACTCAATGGCGCATTTCGTTTATTTCGTCAAAGAAGTGCTGTTCTACATGCTGCTCATTCTCACGCCGATCATCGCCGGCATGGCCCTCGGTATTTTGCTGGACGGTGTGGCAGGTATCCGAACGCCGCTGCTGTGGAGTTCCCTTCCATGGACTTGGCTGGCCATGTCAACCACGCTGGGTCAAGGCTTGGCGTTGTCCTTCCTCGCCTCATCGTTGTGGCTCCGTGGCCGCCCTTACACCGTTGTCGGCCCCGTGGTGGTCGTCATCATCGGTATTGGCGTCGGGCTTGGCCACTTACCCGCCGACGTTCTGCTTTGGGGCCTTGCTGCACAATCGAGCCAGAGCGGTGTTGCCATCCTGTTGGGATTGGCGCTGTCCCTCGGTTTAGGCCTCTTTGCTTCCCTTCTCATCCTCGATGATTTTGACGTCAGCGTCGTCGAACGGGGCGATTTGCTGGCTCCGATGTATGCCCGGCTCGGCTTCCTCGGACGGGGTCATATTCGCCTGATTGTGGCCAAGGAATTCGTCGACCTGTTCCGTTCTGGGGCCATCAAGAAGATGACCGTGTCCTATGCGATTCCGCTCCTTGTTCTTCTTGGCATGGCGTGGTTGGTGGACTTTGCAGAAGCGCCCATTCCCATCAACCTACTTTCCTATGCCCCGTTTTTGGGATTCTTTGGGTTCAATTTCTACTCTTGGCTCACCATCCTTGATTCCCCGGATTTCATGAACGGCCTTCCGTTGAAAGTTCCCGACCTCATTCGTGCCAAGGTGGTGGTGTATTTCCTCGCCACGTCATGGATTTCGCTCATCTTCATCGTGTTGATGGCCTGGCGCTTGGACGAGTGGGCCTCCTTGCCAACCAGCATCATCGTAATGTTTGCAAATTCGGTCTACATCGTGGCCCTCACGGCGTTTTTGATGGGGCTGCGCCCGAACAAAGCCATTTTTGACGCCTCCATCATGGTCTGGTTTTGGATTGGTACCGTCCTTCCCCTGCTGGGTCTCTTCCTTCTTTCGTTTACTCAAGGCGACGTCAGTTTGTACGGCAACTGGTGGGAGCGAGCAAGCCAGGAGGGGCTTGCGGCCACGGCCCAGATGTACGACGAATCCATGGTCCAACAAGGCTACATGGGCATGATCGCCATCTCCATTGGCCTCATCTTTGCTTCAGGCCTTCTCTGGAAATTGATGGACAAGCGATGGGGCCGTTCGGAGTTCTCAAACTGAACTTCTCGCTCTTCAGGGCAGGTATGTTCTTGAGCGGTGGTCCGGACCCGATAACATGGCTCAGGTGGTGGCGGTTTGCGGCATGCCCGGGTCTGGAAAAGGCGAATTTGCTGCCGTGTTGGAACAAGCGGGCGTACCCATTGTGTCGATGGGCGACATGATTCGCGCAGAAGTTCGTGCCCGTGGCCTGGTTGAGGAGCCTCATGTGTTCGGTGAAGTCGCCGCTGAGCTTCGAGCCGAACACGGCGAGGAGGTCTTGGCCGTGCGGCTCTGCGACCGAGTTGACGAACTCCTCGAAACACACCCGCTCGTGCTCATCGAGGGATTGCGAGGTACGGCCGAGGACAAGGTATTCTCGGCCCGCTGGGGCGACGCTTATCGAACGGTCGCCATTGAAGCCGACCAGGAACTTCGCTTCCAACGCATCGTTCAGCGCGGGCGTTCGGAGGACGGCGACCGTGAGGCGTTTGAGGCCCGCAATGCACGGGAGCGTGGCTGGGGCCTTGACCTGCTGATTGAACATGCTTCGGACGTGCTGGTCAACGATGTAGAACTGGATGAATTTCAGGTTCGTTGCTCGGCTTGGCTCGAAGAACTTTTGAGCCGTTAATTCTCGCACGGTCGTTGTCTCAAGAACGGCCTCAGCAGGTCGTTATTGGTCTGATTTTCACCCAAGTGTTATAGTCGGGGAGATGTTGTAGCAAATTGCAATCGCGGGGGTTGGTGACCATGGCAAGAAAAAAGGGCGGTGGCGGTGGAAGGCAGCGAGCCCGACAACGCGCGCAATATGATGAACTTGACAAGTACCCCGTGATGCCTCCTCACGCCTTTGCTCGCATCGTTCGCGACAAGCAAACGCTGAACATCATTTACCAGATCATCGAACCGCCGCTCACCAAGAAGGAACAAGAGCAGCGGGATGAAATCATGGACATTTTCATCCGTTCGTTGACCGCCAACATCGAAGAGATCGATTCCAACCCAGAGGCCTACGTGCGAACGGCCATGGATAAGGTCATCAAAGCCTACAGCATGAAAATCAACAAGAAATCCAAGTCCAAGCTCTTCTACTACCTGCGAAGAGACCTCATTGGCTACGGAAAAATGGACGTGCTGATGAACGACGTGAACGTTGAGGATATTTCACTTGACGGAACGAACGTCCCCATTTTCGCTTACCATCGAAAGTTCGAATCGGTGGAGACGACCTGCGTTTGGGAGACCGATGAAGAATTGGAATCCTACGTGATTAAACTCGCACAGCGTTGCGGTAAGCACATTTCAGTGGCTGAACCGCTGCTCGATGCAACGCTGATGGACGGGTCCCGTATCGTTATGAAGCTGGGCCACGAAATCTCGACTCGTGGTTCTGCCTTCTGTATTCGACGGTTCAAGGACGACCCGTTCTCGCCCGCCGACATCGTGGCGTTCCGAACCATGTCCTCGCTCATGGTCGCCTATCTTTGGATTGCCTTCCAGAACGAAGTTCCCATGCTGTTCGTCGGTGGTACGGCGTCCGGAAAAACAACGACACTGAACGCCATGTGTATTTTCATTCCTTGGCAGATGAAGATCGTGTCCATCGAATCCACCCGCGAAGTCAACATCCCCCAACCCAACTGGGTTCCAGGTTTGACCCGGCAAGGGTTTGGTGGTGAGAGCGATGACGGTGTCATTGGTGAGTTCGAGTTGCTCAAAGCAGCGTTGCGTGAACGGCCTGAATACATCATTGTGGGTGAAATCCGTGGTGCTGAGGCGTACGTTCTGTTCCAAGCCATGGCCACCGGCCACTGCGCCTACTCCACGGTTCACGCCGACTCTGTGCCTTCCCTTGTTCACCGATTGGAGAACAAGCCGATTGACATCCCCCGTGTGCTTCTTCCAGCACTCGAAGCCTGTTCGATTCAGATTCAAACCCGTATCAACGGCCGACGTGTGCGACGAACCAAGCAAGTCGTCGAAATCGTCGGCATTGACCCCAACTCGATGGAGGTCATCACCAACGAGGTGTTCCGATGGGACGTCACCAACGACGACTTCATCTTCAGCGGAAAGTCCTACGTCTTGGAGAAGATCATGGTCAAAATCAACTACAGCCAAGAAGAGATGCGTCGAGAATTGCGCACTCGTAAGCGCATCCTTGAATGGATGGTTCTGAACGATATCCGCAAGGCCGACCAAGTCTCTCAAATCGTCACCGAGTATTATGTGCGCCCGAACGAAATTATGGCTCGTGTGGACGGGTTGAAGTGAGGCGACGACATCAGGTACGGTGATTGAATGGACTTGACGGCATGGCAACGCATCTGCAATCGGCTCCTCGGACCGTTTGTGAAGAAGCGTGCTCGCAACGACAAGGAACTGTCCGCCAACTTGGTCAAGGGTTCCATGGGCATGATGCCCGAGGTTTACCTCTCAACGGTGATCGTGACGTCCATTGCCATCACGTTGATGTCGTGGGCCTTTGTGGCAGTTTTCTTTATTCCTGACATCGGTGTCATTGCCTTTTACGAGAGTCTTCAGGATGCTTCCACGCTCAATCCGTGTTTTGAATGGGAGTATTGGAATCCAGACCTCATCGACCCCTCGCAACCCGGGAACGGTTGTCCCGATTACGCCCTCCAGGTCTTCCCTGCGGCGTTGAAGGTCATCATCGTCGCATTGGGCGGCTTCATCGTTCCCTATGCGGCCTACAAATACAACAAGGGCGGCGCAAAGCGAGAGGCAACTCGCCGCGCTGATATGATTGAGAAGTACCTGCCCTACGCTGCTTCCTACACCGCCGCCATGTCAGCAGCCAACGCTACACCGGCCAAGATTTTCCGTTCCCTCGCCATGAACAAAGACATCTACGGCGACGTTGCTGACGACGCAGCGATGATTTATCGAGACATCACGCTGCTCGGCTACGACCTCATCACAGCGATGAAGATGAGCGTTGACCGAGCCGCATCGGTATGGCTGACCGAATTTTTCCAAGGGATGGTCGGCACCTTGACGGCGGGTGGCCAGTTGAAACTCTTCTTCCTCAACAGAGCTGAGCACTACATGCGTGAGAACAGAACCCGACTGGGGCAATTCCTCGAATCCATCGCCCTCCTGGCAGAATCCTACATTGTGGTTGCCGTTGCAATGCCGCTGTTTTTGATCGTCATGCTCGTCATCATGTTCTGGGTGTCGGGTTCGGGTGCACAGATGAGTGAGGGCATGCTGTACGGTATCGTACTCGGCTTCATTCCAATGATTCACATCGCT
The DNA here is from genome assembly GCA_049600935.1 of Candidatus Poseidonia sp. Classification (GTDB taxonomy): domain Archaea; phylum Thermoplasmatota; class Poseidoniia; order Poseidoniales; family Poseidoniaceae; genus Poseidonia. The sequence continues at coordinate 5,719 of JBMYQB010000044.1, read as the reverse complement.
TACGCCATTCTGGTGTGGACCAGCAGCAAGGAGCAAGAAATGTAGAGGGGGGAGAACGAATGGCACGGAAAAAGGAGAAGATCGTCGTCAATTTGGACCTGCCCAAAGACGACACCACCCTGACCCGTCTGTACATCATTCTGTTCTTCTCCATCATTTTCGGTTTGACCAGCGGCTTGTTTTGGATTGCCAATTCTGGCTTCGTGCCCACCGCCAACGGCGAGCCCATGTTCACCAACCTGTATTGCGGTGCCACCGCCCAGGACGAACTTGGCAACCCAACAGGCGAATACTTCCAGACCAATCAAAAGCCCACCTACACGGCCAATCAGACCTGTTCTATTCTCCAAGACCAACCCGACCGCATCACGTGGGAGGATGAGGAATGGACCATGGTGACCAAACGCGGGAAGAATTTCGACGTTCCTGGCGTTCCAGAATCTGCGACTGGCGGGACAGCCGTCCTTCAACCGCTCTGGCTCAATTATTCCGTAGAAGCGTCAGGAGCCTACGACTATACGGTCGCGATTCGCTCTTCAGCGGGCGATATTTTGGAGTATGAAAACGACACGGCGAACAGCGGAAATCAACAACTCTACATGACCACCATTCCACCTGACACCCGCTACGAATTGGTGTTCATTTCATCCCAGGAAGGCCAGTTCCTGCAAACGATCACCTTCGATATGACCGTCCACTACCAGGATGGCATCCCCACCAACATGAACAACAAATCCTTGTGGCTTGGTCCAGCGGTTGAAGCAGGCCCACTCAAGGTGCACCCGACCATTTTCCTGAACTTCTTTGGTTTGACGTTCTTCTTCTTCATCTACCCCGCCTCCTATTACTGGGAGAAGGTCGAGGACGCCAAGAACGAAGTCGAAGAAAAGTTCCCTGATTTCTTGCGAGACTTAGCCGAATACTGGAAAGGTGGCCTTTCGATGACGGTCGCTGTCCAAACGCTCGCGACTTCCGAATACGGTGCGCTCAATGACGAAGTCAAGAAAATGTCTGACCAGCTCAGTTGGGGTGTCAAATTTTCCGACGTCATCAAGCAGTTCGCAGAACGGGTCGGCACGCCGCTGGTTCGGCGTGCAATTACGCTGATTGCAGAGGCTGACCGGGCCGGTGGTAAGATCTCAGATATTCTCGTGACGGCTGCCAACGACTCTCGCGAATTGAAGTTCCTCGAAGGTGAGCGGAAACGGGCCATTGGGTCCTACATTGCGGTTATTTGGACGTCCTACTTCGTTTTCCTCGGCGTGATTGTCGTTCTGGCCAAGGTGTTTATTCCCGCTATTGCAGGTTCGAACTCGGGTGGAGAGGACGGCGGTGACAGCGGCGGCCAGACGATTGGAAACATGACCATTCGAAACATCGACCCTCTGTTTTTCCTGACGATTTTCTATTACGGGGTGACCATGCAAGCCCTGGGTAATGGCTCGATGGCCGGATTGATGGCCACCGGCCGATTTTCTACAGGATTCAAACACTCAGGCATGATGATTGTCGTCGCTTTGGTCATCTTCAACCTCGTTGCCTTCTCACCGGATTTGATCGGTATCACGGAAGTTCCAGGGCTCAACCCGTCCTCGGGTACCTTTGTTCCTTCACCGCTCTACTTTGGAGGTTGAAGCCGTGCGTCATGACGAAGAGGCGCAGATCCATATTTTGGAGATGCTCACGCTGTTTTGGCTGTTCTTCATGTCGGCCACGTTCTTGATTCGTGTGCATGTCCCGGACTCCGCCTCTGTGGCCCTTGACTCCTCCCTTGAGATGGCTGGCGATGACGCCATCCGCTACGGATTGGGACTTGAGGCAGAGATTGAGGGCGACAGCCGTCTCGAGGAATTGCTGGCTGAGGATGAGCGGGAGGAGGCGTGTGAACTGCTTCAATCCGCTGTCGCACCAGGAAAAGAGGCGAATTGTTGGCTGGCCAAAGACAGTTCAGTCGCCACCCCTCACGGCACCGTAGGCACGCCTTCTGGAGGCACCGTAGCCGTTCATCATCTCGTGGTCATCGGCCCCTATGTTTGGACGGTGACCCTTGACGTTTGGGCTCGTGGAGGTGGTGCATGATGCAGTCCACTTCGCTGCGTGAATCGCAAGCCGGGCAAATGCTTCTCGCCACCGGCGTGGTGCTGCTCATGTCCTTGCTTTCCATGGCCATTTTCGGCGTAAAAGTGGCTGGATTGACCTTGCCGCACGAGGCGGCATCGGACGATGTCATTGATACGACCAATCAGGTCTTGGAATCCATCCAGCCGCTCACCCAAGCGCGCATGGACCTCTGGGTCGAGGGTGGCTTGGAGCCGATGCAGGCGGCTGAACTTGGCTTTGATACCGTTCACGATGACCTGCTTCACCACGGGGAATTGCGAGGTGTTGAAATCAAATTGACCAACATGGTCGTGACGGAAGTTGACAGCACCACCATCGCTGTCTCGGCTGAACTCGGTGTGTCTGACGGTGAAGCGATGCTCAATTACGACGTGAGCTTCACGCTCGATGTCTAATCTTCGTGATAGGCGTCAATCGCACGGTTGAGCAAGGTGAAGATTCGTTCGATGTCGTTGTCAACTCGTGTGGGGTCAACCATCGGCCAGTTGGCAATTTTTGCCCGCTCAATGAGGCCTTCTTGAATGGCCCGAATGCGATCAAAATTGGCAAGATAGCGATCGGACCGACGGTAGGAATGGGCATCTCTGGATTTGAGCATGTCTTGGTGGGCCTGGTCTTCGTCCACGACCATGACCACGCCGAGGGCAACGCCGCCAGCGTCTTCCCAAGCCTTGAGCAATCGTGCGCTTGGGATGATGTGGACGCCCTCGAGCAGCAGGTCAATGCCTTCACGACGGGCTCGCTCCAAGGTGGCAGAAATGCCCGCCTCAACCGCAAGACAGGTTTCGTTCCAGTCCAGCACTGGCTCACCGCTGCTTCCTCGGGAAAACGAAGAGCGATGCAGGGCCTCGTGGTGATGCTCGCTGTCGGTTGATCGCATGATTTCACGGATAGCATCGGTGGACATCACCCGCGTGAATCCTGCTCGTTGGGCAACCCCCACCGCAGCTGTTGATTTGCCGACTCCGGTCGCCCCAGCGATGATCAGCAGGCGTGGTGGTCGCGTTGAGATGGCCTGAGCGGTGGTCTGCGCCATCCCCACCCTCGTGGTCATGAAGTGCACTGAGCCGCTTGAGCACATGAGGGTTCTGTCTTCGCTTTGCTCATTGGCTGGGGTTTCGCAGCGGAGCGTCCCACCGATGCCCCTTTGAAGCGTCTTGGCTTGGAAGTTTCATGGCCGAAGAACAGATGTGGATTGCCGGAGAATGGTGCGCTGCGGAGAACGGGGAGACAACCGATGTGCTCAACCCTGCGACGGGTGAAGTGATGGCACAGGTTCCAAAAGCTACGGTCGAAGATGTGAACCGGGCTGTTGAAGCCTCCAGAAACGCCTTGAATCAACCCGAATGGAAAGCCATGGACCCTGCTCAGCGAGGACGTATCCTCAACAAGATGGCGGCCGCAACCTACGCCAAAGCGAAGGAATTGGCCGTCATTGAATCTTCAAACAACGGCAAAACCTTCCGCGAAGCCCTCTCTGAAATTCGCTATGGTGCCTGGACGCTGGAATATTTCGCTGGTCTGGCTGATAAAATCGAAGGCAGCACGATTCCCGTTCCCGGTTCTCGGCTGAATTACACCCTGCGCCAACCTTTGGGCGTAACGGCTCATATCGTGCCGTGGAACTTCCCACTCCAGCTGGCCTTGCGTTCCATCGCACCCGCCCTCGCTGCCGGGTGCACGGTCATCGCCAAACCGGCTTCGTGGACTCCGCTTTCCCTGATTGCATGGAGCAAAGCCATTGACGAGGCCGAAACGGGCCTTCCCTCCGGTGTCCTGCAGGTCTTGACCGGTTCCGGTGCTCTTGCCGGGGACGCCTTGGCCGGCCACGCCGGTGTTGACGGTGTTGTGCTGACGGGAGGAGTGCCAACCGGAAAAACCGTGATGGCCAAGGCCAGTGAGCAGTTGACGCCCGTCACGCTTGAACTCGGTGGAAAGGGCGCCAACATCGTTTTTCCCGATGCCAATCTCCGCTACGCTGCGAAGGCCATTTGCTTTGGCATCTTCATGAACGCCGGTCAAATGTGTTGGGCCGGGTCCCGTCTCCTTGTGCATGAGGACGTTCACGACGACCTCGTCGAAGCCGTGTGTGCTGAAGTCTCGAAGTGGCCCGTCGGACCCGGCATGGAAGAGGGCGTTCGCATGGGCAGTTTGGTTCATGAACGCCATCGAGCAGAAGTGCTCGAGAAATTGGAGGCCGGTCTTGCCGAAGGCGGCACCGTCGTACTGGGTGGAAACGCTTTGGACAGGGACGGGGCCTTCATGGAAGCGACCGTCGTCACGGGCGTTGACCGCACTCACCTCTTGTTCCAAGACGAGTTGTTCGGGCCTGTGCTCTCGGTGACCTCGTTTTCTTCCGATGAAGAAGCCCTTGAGTTGGCCAACGACACGCCCTTTGGTCTGCTGAACGGTGTGTGGACTAACGACATCGGACGAGCCCATCGTATGGCACGCGATTTGGAGTGCGGTATGGTCTCCATCAACGAGTATCCCATCACCTTCCCCCAGACAGCCTTCACGGGATGGAAGCATTCGGGCATCGGCGTTGAGCAGAGCCAGGACGCACTCCGATTCTACACGAAGGTCAAGAACGTCAACGTGAAGTTGTGAGGTGGGAAGATGGCGGTTGACATCGAACAACGCGACCACGTTCGTCTCATCAAAATGGCCGGTCAAGCCTCAACACAATCGTTTTCCATGGCATTCCTGCCAACGATTGCGAAGGCCATCGACGACGGCCTCAAGGATGCACAGACCAAGGCCATCGTGCTTACGGGCGACGGTCGCTTTTTCTCAGCCGGGGCCGATATCAACGCGTTTCAAGATTCCATTGAATCCAACACCGCTCCCGAATTGATTCGGAACCTGACAGGCGTGCTTCATCCGTTGCTCCAGCGCATGCGGACCTCGTCCACGATCGTGGTGGCTGCCCTCAACGGCGTGTCGGCCGGCGGTGGGCTCGGCCTTGCCTTGGCGTGCGATGCTCGTGTTGGTACCGATGACGCCCGTATGGCTGCGTCCTATGCCGGCATGGGCCTTTCACCCGACGGTGGCACGACCTGGCTTCTCCCTCGTCTGGTGGGCGAACAGCGTGCTCGCCGCTTTTTCATGCAAAACGAAGTTTGGTCGGGCCGTGAAGCCCATGAGTACGGGGCCATCGATGTGCTGGTTGACCCCGATTCGCTGATGGAGACGGCCATCGGCTTGGCAACCGTTTGGTCTTCGTGGGGCCAACACACTAAGGAAGCGACCAAGCACCTCCTGCACGTTCAAACCGACAATGAATTCTCAACTCATTTGGACCACGAGCGTACCCTCATCGAAGCCGCAGGTACCACCGAGGCGTTCAAAGAAGGCGTTGCTGCGTTCCTCGAGAAGCGTACACCGAAGTTTGACTGAATCAGTTCATTTGGAACTGCATATTCGGTTGCTTGTTTCCTCCGCCAAAGCGCAAGAGGCCGACAATAAGGGCCACGATGCCGCCGCATAGGGAACAGCAGTCTGCGAAAAAGGAGCCACCTGAGAGAATGCCAACACCGATCAGCTCCTCAACAACAGGAATGAACATCTCATCAAGATCAACGACGGACATGTTGAC
>JBMYQB010000043.1:0-13442 GCA_049600935.1 Candidatus Poseidonia sp. | reverse complement strand
GGGCCTTGGTTCGTTTAATTGTTCTGTATGCGCGGAGAAAGCGGGATGAATTGAAACCCGCGCATGAACGCGTCCGTTCATGCTTGCTTTTGTGCTAAGTTCATAAGCCGTCGCGAAGGGCTTTTGATGCAGAGAGGGATGAACTCATGTTGAACGTCACGGCCCGACAGGACTTGATGAACAAGATTGTGGAAACTTTGGGCGTGGTCGTCGAGGACGCACGCTTCGAGTTCAAGGAAAACCAAATGCAGGCAACGGTCGTTGACGCATCGCACGTTGCGATGATTGACATGAAGGTTGACGCCGCCGCATTTGACACGTGGGAGGTCGAAGAAAACGACCTCGCTCTTGAACTGCGCAAAGTGAAGGAACTCATCAGCCTCGGCGGTGCCGACGACATGATCGAAATGGCCTACACGAAGGACTCCGGCGTGCTGACGCTGAACCTCGGGAAGATTGACCGAAACATCCGCCCCCTCGACCCGAGCACGGTCAACTCGCCTAACCTGCCAAACATCGACATCCCCTCCTCGATTGAAATCAACGGCGCCTCCCTTGCCCAAGCCCTACGTGCTGCTAAGCAAGTCGGCGATTTGGTGAACTTCAGCATTGACGGGAACTCCTTCACCGTCCACGTTCAGGGACAGACCGACTCAGTGACGGTCAGTTTCTCCAAGGACGAACTTGAATCCCTCAACTGCTCCAAGCCGGCCCGAAGTCAATACTCCTTGACCTACCTCGTGCCCTTGTCCAAGGTGTTCGGTTCCCTCGGCACCGTGAAATTGGGCTTTGGAGAGAGCTTCCCACTCAGCCTTGAATTTACCTTCAACGACGGTGCTGCAGAAGTGCTGTACTTCTTGGCTCCACGTGTGGAATCGGACTACTGAGTTCAGTATTCACGCCAGCCGTTGCCGCACTCTTTGCAGGTGAGCATGCGCGTTTCGGGTTCATCAGACGAACGCGTTTGCTCGAGGTAAGCATACACCTCAACACAATCGCATTTCGGGCACATGTAATCGCCTGTTGTCAAAATGCCTTGCATGTTATCAGAATCTTTGATGATCTCAAAATCACGGGATTCAACCTTGGTGCTGGAGGTCGCTTTGGAAAGGTCGACTTCTTTGCCCCCAATCTTGGTTTTGAGATTGGCCGGACCGTTGTACCCGCACTTGTAATTGGTGCAGGAGATGTCTCCAGACGGAGTAGGGAACGAGAGTGTTCCACATTTCGGGCAAAACATGGGTATTCCTGCAAATTCGCCTATATTAGGTTGATTGCAATAAATTCCAACATTGCAGCATTGGATGAAGACTTCCTTGAGAAGGGGAAGGGTCAAAATCAACCGCTTCAAGGGCTGTCCATGTGGTTGTGGTACGACTGGCGGGCTGCGGCCGTCGCTGACGAACACGGCAACATCGTGGACGTCATGGAATGGGACGGTCATATGACCGAGCATGCCGTGGTCGAGCGTCTCCGTCTCATTGCAGCAGGTCAACCCGTTCGGGAAGCCACCGAACTCAAGGAACGCTTTCCCGAGGCCGTTGTTTGCGTCCACGGCGACCCACAACTTCCCGAGGCAGCCTGGCCAACGCCATCACCCGAACAACAGGCCGTGGCCGATGCCGCTGCTCTGCGCTTGGCCGTTGAAGGGGTGCAAGCCGCTGCCAACGACCCCGACCGTCGACTGGAGCATCTGGTCCGAGGAAGCGACGAATTGCGAGCAAGTCACCTGACGATGGAATCTCGACTCATTGAATGGGCGGGCCTGTTCTTCCCGATGACGACCGTCACCGACCGCGCGGCCTACGTTCGCAGCGTTGCTGCAAGCCCTTCGCCAGCGGACTTCGCCAAGACCATGAACGTGGACCTACCGGCTGAATTGCCTTCAGACAAGGAGTGGGCTTCGCTCGTGGAGTGGGCAGGCGACGCTGCACAAGCCAACAGTCGTCTCGACCGCATGGAAAACGCTCTGCGCTGGTTGGCCGAGGAACATCTTCCCTCCGTTTCCGCCCTCGTTGGACCCCTTCTGGCCGCTCGTCTCTGCGTTGAGGCGCACGGACGGGCACGGCTGGCTCGTTTGCCTTCGGGAACGGTGCAAATTCTTGGGGCGGAGAAAGCCTTCTTTCACCACCTGAAAACCGGTGCTCCTTCACCCAAACACGGCCACATCTTCATGCATCCGTGGATCAGCCGTTCACCCCGATGGGTGCGTGGGAAAATTGCCCGTATGCTGGCTGGGAAAATCAGCATCGCCGCCAAAATCGACGCCTTTGAAGGCGAGGCTTGGGGTGAAGCCGAGGTCGCCAAGGTTGAGGCCCGCGTGGAGGCGCTGCGCGAAGCCAACAAGCAACCACCGTCTCGACGCTGAGGGGTTGAGGTCATGGGTGGAGGGAAGCAACGTCGTCAACGTGGCCCGCAGCACCTTTCTCCAGCCGTTCGCTTGGAGCGTCGAACCTTGTGGACATTGAACGCCGTTCCCGGAAAGGCGGTCTACGGGGAAACCCTTCGCCGATTTTCTGGAAAGGAACACCGACGATGGGACCCGAACCGTTCCAAACTGGGTGCCGGCATGCTCCGCACCAAAGGTGACCCAGCCGACCTGTTGCCCGCCCAGGGCGATACCGTGCTCTATTTGGGTGCGGGCCACGGTACTTCCGTGAGCCATCTCTACGACCACCTCTGCGGACGTGAGAACCAGTACGGTGGTCGTTTGGTTTGCGTTGACTTAGCGCCCCGTTGCCTCAGGGATTTGACGTTCATGGCCGCCAACAGGCCAGGTCTGGTACCGGTGCTCGGCGATGCGCGAAAGCATGCAGCGTGGGGAGTTCTCCTTCCCACCAAGGTTCCGTGGTTGTTTCAAGACGTGGCTCAAGCAGGCCAGGTTGACATTTTCCTCTCGGCTTGCGAGCGTTTCCTTCAGGGCGGTGGGAAAGGGCTGCTGTCTCTCAAAGCCGCCAGTGAACGGTGGACGGGGGACGGTGAAACGGCCCTGTTCCAAAGCGTTCAGGAGCGACTGAGCGAGGCAGGTTACCACGTTGATGAGGTTGTGGAACTGACCGGTTACGAGGACAACCACCGATTGTTCGTGGTGCGAAAACCGGAGGCGTGAGCGTGCCAGAATTACCCGAAGTGGAGACCGTTCGTCAGGGCCTCATGCAGGGCATGCTCAACAAAACCTTCGACGACGTTCTCATTCGCCGAGAAGGGCTACGGTACCCGTTTCCAGACGACCTGCCAACCTTAGCAGGTACCACGGTCGTCAACATTCGTCGTCGCGCAAAATACCTGCTCATCGACCTCGACGATGGCCGTGTCTTGCTTTCGCACCTGGGGATGAGCGGTCGCTACACGCTGTTTGACAGCGCCGAGGCTTCGGCAGCGAAACCCTTGCTCCAAACCGTGAACGGTGGTGTTCCCGTATCGAGTTTCGGCGAACAAACCGGCCATGGAGGAAAGCACGACCACCTTGAGTTCATTTTCACCGACGGTTCACGGGCCGTTTATACCGACCCGAGGCGCTTTGGTATCATCGACCTGTTTTCCGCCGATGAGGAGGCCACGCACAAGCTTCTGGCATCGCTTGGTCCCGAACCGTTTGACCCGTGGGGAGCCACCGACCTTGCCGCTCGTTTGCAAGGCCGAAAAACGGCCATCAAACTGGCCCTGCTCGACCAGAAAACGGTGGTTGGTGTGGGCAACATCTACGTTTGCGAATCCTTGCACAGAGCCGGCATTTCGCCACGAAGGGACGCCGGTGGCTTGGTGCGAAAAAACGGGTTGCCCACCAAGCGCTTGGTCGAACTCACGGGCCACATCAAGGACGTCATCGCTGAAGCCATCGACGCCGGCGGTTCAACTCTGAACGATTTTGCCAGCGTGGACGGCACGCTGGGGTACTTTGCTCACCAATTTGCCGTGTACGGACGTGAAGGGCAGCCGTGTGAAAAAGCAGGATGCGGAGGCGTCGTACGACGGATTGTTCAAAGCAACCGTTCCACGTTTTACTGCCCCACCTGTCAACGTTGATCACAGGGTGGTCAACACGCTGAGGGCAAAACCCCAGAGCACCAGGGCGGTCAAACGGTGAATCAAGGCTGCCCTGTGCTTGAGGCGGTCCAACCAAGGCGTGCCCGTCAGGACAAGAGCGACCAGAAGGTACCACAGGGTGTCGATGGTCATGCCCAGCAAGCCCACGGCGGTTTTGCTCAGGAGGTTCATGTCCGGTTGGAGCACTTGAGCCAAGACGGCCACGAGAAACAGGGCGATTTTAGGATTGAAAAAAGCGATGGCAAACCCTTCGGCGAACCCCTGGGCGGTTGAGGCGTCTTCGTCGTGAAAAAGCGCCTCGTGGTTGGCGTTCCACATTGACCAGCCGTACCATGCCAGCAAGCCGCATCCGACCAGTTGGAGAGCAGTGAAGACGGCGGGGGCTTCTTCAAGCAATACGATGAGGCCAAACACGGCCATTCCAGCATACAGCCCGAATCCAAGCCCGTGGCCCAATGCGCACATCACGCCTTGACGTCGTCCACCGATCATCGTGTTGCGCAGCACCACCATCAAGCTTGGGCCAGGTGAGATGGCACCGAGGAAAAACACGGCACCGGCCGCCAAGAGCACATCCCAGGCGACGGGGTCCATGGACTACCCAAGCGGTTCACGCCATCAACCTTGGCGGGCTTACAGAAGGTACAACGTGACGCCCTTGCCCGCTGTCCCCTGTTTTTCGGCTTCTGCGAAATCAAGACTCCATCGAAGCATGGAAGCGTTGGCGGCACGTTGCGATACGACGCGTAGGTAGGCTGCTTGTAGTGCACGAAGCGAGGAGGTGTTCTCGGGTTGGTTCTCCATGATATGAGAAACGAAGTTTACCCTCTTTAATGTTGTTTTCCGTGCATCATGTGTGCATCAAAAGAAAAAAGCGACGGAAAATGGCAAATTCTTACCGAAATACGGATATTCGGTGTTTAACTTACACTGGAGAGGGAACGAGCGACAACCTTCGCTCCATCGTCTTGGACCCTCGCTTTTCGATAGACTCGGAACGAGGTAGGACCCCGTGGAAGCCTGTGCTCCTTTGCCTGTTGTTTGGCCCGTTTGAAAATCCTGTAACCGCCAACCGTCCGGTCGAGGTTGTGCTCAGGGGGGAAGACCACACCGACCTCCTCCAGCGCTCGTTGGGCCCGCATGGTGGATTTCCGTGCTGTCCTTGCTCTGGCTGCCAAGGCCTTCAACCCAAAGCTGAGGGCCACTTCCGCTTCCCGAAGATCCTCCTTTCCTTTCCAAACGGCCTTCTTTTTCTTGCCCTTTCGGGTGTTGATGCGTTCAAACCAACGGTCGCATCGCAACGTGGGTTGCTTGACCACCCTGAAGGTTCTGACGTCCATCGCCACCAGGCCAGGCGACACGTGGTTGTAAGCGCCAACATCGACGCCAATCCAAGCGGGCCGACCGTCTGGCAGGACGGTTTCCGAGGTTGCAACCTCACCTGCGCCGCCCAACTTGGTGGTCGTGGTGTGGCCAAAGAAGACGGTGCGCGCCGGGTCGACCGCCCCCTCGTGCTGGAACCACTGTTTTCGTATCCAAAGGAGCTCTTTCTCGCCCTGCATGTCCAGCGGCATGCGGGGGTCATAGCCAGCGTGGACGAGGCGAATATCGTCGAGAACAAGTTGGGTGGGCAGCGCGTCAAGCCACATGAAATCGTCCAGCATCCTCCGCTTGGCTTGCCATAAATCGCCTTCAGCTTGAACGATGTAGGAGCCGTAGGTGGACTTTCCACCTCGTTTCATCCACGGTTGCCACGCCTGAAACGACCCGTCCTGTTGAACCGATTGGACCGCCATGTGTTCGTGATTCCCCTTGATGCAGATGAGTTGGGGGTGCGTTCGCAAAAGATGAACCAACCCTGCCGAGTTTGGTCCACGGTCGATCATGTCCCCCAGACAGACCACACGGTCTTCGGGCCCCAAATTGAGCCGATGTAACAGGGCTCGAAAGGTGGCCAGGTGGCCGTGAACGTCGCCCACGACATAGAGTCGGTGGCCGTCGTCCAAACGTGCCTGTAACTCTGCTTCGAGCGAAGGGTCGCGCAGCGAGGGGCCGAGGGGGAGATTCAACTTGCAACTCAAGCTGTTCACCGAAGAGATGTTCTCTTCGTGCTACCGTTGTTTGAATCCCTATATGTTCTTCCCCCTATAGTCGGGGGAAAAAGGCCGTTTTTGCGACCCTTTCCACCGCAATCGGTAGGCGAACTCACTCGGCGTCTTCGCTGCCTTCGTCGTCAGAGGCTTCCTCTTCCGAAGGGGTGTCGTCTGCCTTGGATTCTTCCTCTGCTGCAGCGGCCGTGGCCAGCGAATCGTCCTCGGACGAAGCGTTGGCTGCACCGACCATGCCCATGCCGACCATGGCGATACCGGCAACCCAGAAGAAGAGGGTGACAAAGTCAATCCAGGAATCGAAGTTCGTCCAGTAGGTCATCTTGTCTTGGTTTTGCACGATGGCGCTTTCCATCTCATCGGCATCGCCGTCCTCGATCATCGACGAGGACTTGATTTCGAACACCGGTGTCAGGTCGTCCATGCTTGGTGCGGTGGCCTGACTGCCGTGTGCGCGGGTGTCAAGGTAGAACGTCGATTCGGAAGAACCTGCGATGATGAGGCCGGACACTTGCTCGGCTTGCATGCTGATTTCACTGCCGAAGTACACGGGGAGTGCACCAGGCGTGGCGTCAAGCAGACTGTAGGTCTCGAGGAGGTTGGCCTGGATGTTGCGCTCGGTGGCGACCACGGTGGCCGAACAGTCGACCACCGGGATGCCCTTGAGTTCGCTCGTGTCGGGGCAGGTGATGTCGGCGATGGCGTAGCCGCTGACGTCGACCTTGTCGCCATCTCCGGTGAGGAAGCCACCGGTCGTGCCCACGAGGGATTCGGGTGTGATGAGGCCGAAGGTGGCGGCCATCATGGCGTCGTTGCGCCAGGAGAGTTGGGTTGAGCCGTCCTCGGCGAGGGTCTCGCCTTGGTCGCAGTCGCCAGCCTCACCGGTACACATCGTGTAGTTGGTGCCGTCGCCGTTGGCAATGTTTGGCGAGCCGTAATAGGTCTCGTTGGTCTCAAGCGACATCCAGCCGACCGTTGTGTCCATCGGGTTGCCCGTAGCGAGGAAGGCGTTCACCGGGTCGTGCCAACCAAGGAGCCAGTTGTTGAAGGACTGGGTCAGATAGGGCGTGGTGCCGAAGGACGACATCAGGAAGCCTGGAACGAAGGACTCAGCCGTCGTACCGTAAATCGGTCCCATCATGAGTGCACGCATGGCGGCAGCGGCGTTGGTGTCAACACCGTAGAGGGCAGCGATGGTTTGTTCGTTCCAGTCCATCGGTGCACCGGGGCCCATCGTGGCGAAATCAATCGGAGGCGTTTGCCCCGAGAGTTCACCGTAAAGGAAGATGGCCGCACCGTTGTCCGTGGCCAGGCCGAGCGGTCCGTAGAGGGCGTTTCCAGACACAGCGGGATCGAGGTTCACAGCTTCGCCGCCGGAAGCACCGAGCAAGGCCCAAGCGCCACCGAGGTTGAGGCTGTTGTCCAGATAACCGCCGTTGAGTGGGTCCTCAGCACCGAAGGTGGTGTTGACAAAGAGCGAGGCGGTCATGTCGCCGCTTCCACCGAGGAGAATCATTGGCAGCGAGGTCGCGTCGCTGGCCCATCCGCCGACCCAGGTCATGACGGCAGTGTAGTTTTCGGCATCAAGGCCGTAAGTTGTCATGGCGCTTGCGGCATCCATGCTCAGCAGAGTTGCTGCACCGAATTGCGAGCCGTCTTCGCTGACTTCAAGCAGTCCAGTGATTACATCATCCCCATCACCAAACAGCATTGCCATCGCAGACATTTCATCTATGTCGATGCCGAAGTAGGACAGTCGAGTGGAGACGTTGACGGCCATGCCGGTCGTGTCCCCGATGCCGAGGGTTTCGTCGCCGCCACCGTAGCCGAGGAAGGTCATGCCAACCCCGCCGCACATGGCGATGTCTCGTGCAATGGTGGTCCCGAAATCGGGCGTGGTTTCGTCGGCCATGGCCATGTAGCCCCAGAGGGAGGCACGCTGCATGACCCCTGTCGTGTCAAGGGTGTCTGCTCCGGCAGCAGCCATCATGGTGCTCATGTTCTCGGTGGGGAAACTGTCGCAGTGTCCTGCCAGGACGAGCACGCCGAGCATCCCGGTCAAGGAAATGTCCTCTCCGGTAGGGTCCATTTCAGCGTCGTAGAAGGCATGGTTAGCGGACGTGTTGGTGAAGTTGGCTTCTTGGTCTTCGCCGAGTCCGTACATCTCGGCAAGCGTCATCGTGCCGCCGGTTTGCTCGTCAATCGATGCAACGGCATTCGTCCAGAACCCGTTGGCGACGGCCGCTCCGGCCAAGTCGTCAGCCATGGCTTCCGGTAGATTCGCTGGTGCCGCTTGCATAACGGCCGAGGCGCCAGCGATGTGGCTGGTCATCATGTCGGCGGTCATTTGACCGGCGCCCAAGGACTCGAGGTCCTGTGCGAGCATCCCGGAGGTGAACGCCACCTTGGTAACGTCCATGATGCCCTCAATCGCCATGCCAGTTGCTCCAATGACTTGCGTCTGGAACGCGATGTTGAGTTGGCTGACTTCGGTATCGCATGAAACGACGGTGTCGGCGGCGCACTCAAAGGATTTGACGGAGTTGTAGGTCAACTCGCCAGCAGCGGCATCGTAGCCGGTGATGGTGCGGGTGGTGGTGATGTCGTAGGTGACCGGCCCGATCTTCTCGTAGGTCGGCTCTGCACCGGTGGCCATCACATCAGCCACGTTGGTGATGGAGTAGCCGTAGAAATCACGGGAGGCCGTGGACACGGCCCAATCCTCCTCGGCTTCCGTACAGTCTGCGTTCGCGCAGGCGCTGTCCTTGGAAAAGGAAGCGAAGTTCTCTTCGACGGCGCCTTCAACGGCACCGGTGGCCATTGGAGCAAGGGCAGCAACGTTCAGCAGAATCAGAACGATTCCGGCAATCAGCATGTTTCGGGGTGACATCATGGTTGTCATGTATAAACGTCGGACCACCGAGGTTATAATGATACACCCTTCATACAGCGTTACGAGTGATTTTGCACTGGTTTTCGCGAAGACGGTCGGGAATATGCATCAAACAAGAACACTTCTTGAAACCATTGTATATGACTCAAGCGGCAAAGATTTATATATTTGATGTACTTTCTACAGTCTATCCGAGGAGGGTCGAGCATGAGAAACAGGACCAAATCTGTGCGAAATGTAGCCAAGCGGCCCTTCCGTAAACGCCGTTGATTTCACGATCCACGGCACAGGCGAACTGGCGTTTGACACCCTGAGTGCAACCGCTGTTTCGCTGGGAACTGCAAGGAGGCATGGTGTAGCGGATAGCATCAGGGGCTTCGGATCCCTGGACCCCGGTTCGAATCCGGGTGCCTCTGCCAGTTCCCAACCATTGGGGCATGGTGTAGTGGAGAGCATACTGGTTTGCGAGACCGTTGACCCGGGTTCGAATCCCGGTGCCCCAGCCTATTCGACGCACGGCGGTGCAAAAACGCAACACAGGAGAGAGACCTATGAACAACGAACATGAACAAAACAACGAGAAGAAACACCACGCCAAGCCCGACACGTTCGTGGTTGGTAGAGAAGGCGAGTGGTTCGTGGCCAATGGCTACACCCACCCCGATGAACTGATTGACCATGACGCCAACTTGGACGAGCCCGCAGCCTTCTTTGGCATCTTTGCGGCCTACAACCAGCACAACATTGCAGGCGGCACCAAATGGGACACATGGCCCAGTTGGGAGCTGTGTTTGACGGAGATGGACATCGGGCTTCATTTTTTGATGCCTGAAATCGACACGCACGAAGATTGGGTGCAAAGAGAGCACTGGCTCGCCTTGGCGGAGACGGTTCACAACCATCCGTCCATTTCCATGGACGGCTACACCATCACGATACAGGGTCAGCACGGTCATACCTTTGGGTTTGACTTTAGCGTTGAACTCGAAGTGTGGGGTGCACCGGGGACCTACGCTGAGCACAAAGCCGACATGGTGGCCTTTGCCAAGAAACCCAAAGCCTGGATGTGGGCGGTGCCGAGTTGGTCGTATACGGGCACCGTCAGCCAATCACTCGGCCCCTACTGGACATGCCCCGACTACATTCCCGAGTACGGTGGCGAATCCACGATTTACACGCCTGACGATTACTTCTGCATCGACGGCGTCAACGAGACCTTCCCCTCCAACCTGCTCTCGTTGATTCACCTCTGTATCGAGGACCACCACATTTGGGTGATGCAGTACAAGGAGGCCTTGGCGACAGCGGAATACACCGAGAGGATGGAGAGGGAATGGCCAGGTGGAAGACCTGAAGATTACGAATACCAATGAAAAAGGAGAGAAGAACATGAAGAATACGAAGAATGAATGGATGATGCTGATGATGCTGGTGATGGAGTTTTTCCAACTCCAAAACGAGCTGACCAAATTGAAAATTGAAGAGTTCAGTGAATGGGTCCCGCCCTCGCTTGAGTGCGACGAGTGTTTTGCCAAAGCGGTGGAAGAGGCTGCTCAGACGGTGGAAGAAGCCGTTCAAGGTGAACACGAATTTGACGACGAGTTCCAGGGGGACTGGGCTTGATGGCCAATTGGAAACCCAACCCGACCGCACCTTTGTGGTACAGCGAAAGACACGGCGAGCCGCACGGCCCCTTCTTTGGCGACCTCGCCATTGAGCACGTCAAGCAGGTCGGCCCTTCGTGCGTCGCTACGACGCTGTCGATGGTGGCCAACGCCACGGGTGCGAACACCACGCCTGAGGACTTCAAGGCGGTGACCAATTCACAGGCACCCCACACGTGGTCGGAGGCGCTCAAGCCCTACGGGATGCAGCTGGCCTATTGTAACAACGACGTGAGGAGACTGGAATACTTCGTGGACGAACTGGTGACCTACGACGACCTCTTCTTCCTCTGCTTCTACTCCGAGGACCCGCCTTCCGACCCGCAACCTTCGGGGAAGTTGTGCACGGCTCACATCATCACGCTGCACGGTGACACCATCTACGACACGGCCAAGTGGCCCTCGTCTGGCGGTGTGTGCAACGCCCACGACTACAGCAGACTCGAGAGGCAGACCAAGAGAATCTTCAGGGTCGTGCCGCTCTACCATCCGAGGTGCATCTGATGAGCATGGCCGTTCAAAGAAACAACCTCCTGAGATGGGGCGGTTGCATTGCTTACGGGCCACCGATTGACTTTGGATTGCCCATTGAGGTGCCCGAAGGCAGGCCACTGGTCGTTGCCCACCCTGCGGCCGCCATGCACCACCACGCCAGTTTTGGTTTGCTCAGCGATGCAGGTCATCCCTTCATCCACGTGATGGTGGACAGAGGCGATTATTCACCGACGGGCTGGGGCATCAACGCCAACGAGGCGGGAATGGCCACTTGGCAGAGAATCGCTGACACCACCCAAGGCCACACCGTGTGCAGAAAAGCGGGATTGTCAACACCGCACTGGCAGGTTCACATCGCTGGCGAAGCGTACCAGACGCTCACGAATTTACCCCCGCTCGATGTCCTCTACGTGGACTGGTTGGAGTGGTTGGAAGCGCACGCGGCGCAACCTGGCGCAGATTTTGCAAACATCATGTCCTCGTTTGTCCACAAGCTCAGAGAGGGAGGTTTGGTGGTCCTCGACCACAAGCACAAGGCCATGATTGAAACGAACCATCCGTGGTATGCCAACCTCAACGACGACTTCGTGCATCTGGCGAACGGTTCACTGCTCGCCAACAAGGGCGTGGTGGAATGGCTCTCGCCTGACCTGTACGGCGACTACCACAGTCACATGGCGACCGTATACGAGGTGCATCACGGCCTTGAAGGAACGCTGGCGGAGAAGGACTGGGAACAAGCCATGCACGCGTGGACGTGGACGGTCATGCCCGAGGTGTCGATGTCGCCCAAAGCGGTGCAAGCGATGCTCAACAGCGACCCGATACCGCCCATCCACCCAAAGGCCATGACCCAGCATCAATGGATGAAAGCCTGGCTTAGGCAGCAGGAGGAACACGAAGGCGGCCCCTCCTTCCTCGGTCCCACGCCGCCGCTTTACGCGTGGCCAGAAGGGGCTTACGCGGCCTACCTGCAGTGGTTGCTTGACCATCCCTCGCTCTTGCTTGGTGGGTTCGAAAAAAGGACGTACAAACTGCTGGGTGAGGCGTTCAACCTCCACGTTGTTCACGGCGATCTCATCAGGCTCGCCCTTGCCCTTCACGGCCCCAATACCGTGCTGGCGGTCAGGGAGGGCCTGAGGCAGAAGGTCGTCGCCAGATGCCCAAGATGGCTCGGTCAAACGCTGGAACTGCAGGCGCCTGAACCGTGGATGAGCAACCCCGTCAAGAGGCTGAAATGGTCCGGCGTGGACGCCACGCCGCAGCTTGCCAAAACGATGCTCGAGTTGGCCAAATCACAACCCTACAGCAGGGCTCATCCGAGCATCAATCCGATGCAAGTGAATCACATCGTGTCCGTGTCCCACGGCACGGCGTCACTGGGCGAAGTGATGAGGGCCGTTGTGGCCTACTACGATGATTTGCCACCGATGATGGGCAGAGCGCCGATGGAGATGACCATCGTGTGCTTGGACGAGGACGACTACACGGACGTTGCGACCATGCCTCATCAATTCCAATTCCTCCCTGACGACGGCTCGTGCGCCGACTGAGGTCGGTGTTCGCACACGAGCAAGCGAACGCAGGTGTCTCAGGTTGAGGAATGGTGGAGGAGCTACGGCCCGCCCTTGGTGTACGGTGCACGCTGCGTGGGCAGAGGAGCCGGTTCAATTCCGGTGAGGGTATCAAGCGTAAGCGGGGTCAAACCCTTCCTTGCCCTTGTTGCGGTCTCGGCGTTGGGCGCGGTCCTTGTTGTGCTTGGCGAGGGCTTCGAAGAGGGCTTCGTAATCGCCACCGTTGTTGACCTTCCAGTCAAAGGCCCAGAGCACGTCGTCAAAGATGTCCTTCATGCGGTCGTAGCGTTCAAACACCATTTCCTGAATTTGCTTCGGCTTCCGACCCTCGACGATGAACTCCCGCTTGGCGAAGAGCGAGCCGTTGCCGAGGTGATAGAAGAAGCGCACCTGGTCTTGGATGCCGTTCATGATGTTGATGACCTCAAGGAGTTCAGGCACGTGGTCCTCACCGACGTCCTCGTTCATGAGGGTCAGTTGGAGGAAGGAACCGTCCTCATCGGTCTCAAAGACGCATTTTGATTGGCCTTGGTCGTGCTTGAAGGTGTCAATGTAGCCCCATTTCTCACCGTTTTGAGATTTCATGAAGCTTGCCTCGGGGCGCAGTCCAGCGTCCAGTACAGGGTCCAATTTGTGTGACATGGAATTCATACTCCGTGAG
>JBMYQB010000042.1:0-13640 GCA_049600935.1 Candidatus Poseidonia sp. | reverse complement strand
GCCGTCAATGTCCATGTTGTGAACCTCATTCAGTCCCAAATCGATGAGTTCCTCTCGGGCAATCCAGACTTCCCGGAGAAGAAAGCCGTCCAATCAAAACTGAAGTTGGAAGTGACATGAGGGACGGTTCTGAACAACGACACATCGCAATGATTGACAGCAATCTGTTGTGGTTTTTCGGTACGAGCACCATTCTATAGAAATTTTATAATGCCAAAGGAAAGATTTCCAGTGATTCTTGCAGACTGCCCAGCGCGTCGGAGCATCGTTGAAATACAGCACCGACGTCAGAAATCCATGGTTGATCCTGAAATTGCAGCTGACTTGTTGGGTGCTTCTCTTCCCTTTCCGGCAAAACCTCCGAAAACACTGGGCGAATTTTTTGGCCGGTTGCTCCTTGTTGTGGTTCTCTTAGGTGTGCTGTGCCTTCTCGGCATGGCCATGCTCCAGTCCTTTATCAATGGGTTTCTTCCATAATCCACGTACCAAGCATTTGCAAGTAGTTTTCGACTGAAGGCCCATTCTATAGAAATAAAAGCATGGATTTGGCTGCTCATTCCTCTTCGTCTTCCGCAGAGTCCGTTCGATGAAGACGTCCACCAATGGAGAGCATGGTGACGCGGTCAACGGCAATGTTTCGAAATTGACGCAGCGCTTGGTCAATCACCGTTTTGAGATGATAATCAGCGGGATTGTAGGCCATACCAGCTCCGGAGATTCGTGGCATCTCGTCTTCGCTTTCTTCGTTGACATCACGAGCCGTCATGTTGCGAAGGCGGCCGCTTCTCATCTCAAATTGAACCTCAAACGTCATCGATGGGTGCGCGTCCAACAACGCCAGCACCTGTTCTTCCGGCAGGAATTCTCGCCCCGATGTTGAGGGCTGACCCGGGGCCGTTCGCTCCCGTCGTTGGCGACGTGGAAGGGTAGCCAGTTGTTCAGATGTCAAAATGGGATGAAGAGTTCCTGGTATCGCTGCGGCAAAGAGATCGTCCCTGCCCAACAGGAGAATCATACTGGCCACCATATCGGTGTGGAGCGGGCGCGGTTCAACCGGAATGCACCGAACGCATGCATCCTTCCCGTTGAGCGTGATGGGAAGGTGTTCCCTGGAGAAACTGGACGACCTGCCGAGGTCCATCCTCGCTGCCTCGAGCGGAAAAATCTCAACCGTCTGTCCGTTCATTGTTCGCTGAAGCGATACGCTTGTTTCGTTCACACACGGGGTCCAAGGTGCCGTTTCCAAGAGAGATTCACACCAAAACAACGCCCGAAGAACGGCGCCAACCCGATTTCTATCATCTTCAAGGGATACAGTAAGTGTTCCAAACGGTGTTTTTTGCATCATGGGCGATGGATAGGCTCTACCGCATATAATGGTTCAATGAATTGCAAGAAATACAACCGTAATGGTCTGTGATTTGGAGTGCAATCCTCGAGCAGGCGAGAAGCGTGAAGAGAACGTCCTTACGAGCCATGATTTCATGGTAATTGTCTGCATGCATAACACTATGCCCGATAAATCTCGGAAGTGTTACAATCGCTCATTCAAAGAAGAACAGGTGCCGTGGTTGACCAGGCGGCAGATGGTTTGTGCCAGTCTCGAAGTTGGTCCGTTTCAAGGCGGAGTTGTAGGCGATCACCTGGTTCGAGTTCCATGTTGTTGAATACGAAATCAATCACTTTCTCGTTGGTTCTGAAGGTTTCGTCAAACAACACCGACTCCTCGACGAGGTCGCCCCCGCTGTAGCGCTGGACGAGGACCCGGAGGTGGCACTCTTGCAGTGGGTTTCGAAGTGAACAGGATTCGCTGCTGCCGTCGTGCTCAACCATGACGTAGCCTTCCAAGTTGGAGGCCCCTTCATGGTCAGAGAGTGGGATGATGGTGTCTTTGGCCGTAGGTGCGCAGACGCATTCCATGTTGTCGACTTCGGCTTCTGATTCGAGATTAACAATGAGGTCCAAGGTAACGGTGTTGACCTCCCCGTTGAAGGATTCGATGACGCTGACGCTGTACAGGCCGGGTGCGGTGTAGGAATGGTTGACGACCGAACCCGTGGCGGTGAAACCATCACCAAAGTCCCACGTGATGAGCCCACCTCGGTCGGAGGCCGTGAAGAAGAAATCGTGGAGAATGTGTTCAATGACCACTTCCTCGTCGTTGTCGCCCTCGTCAACTTCAATCAACATGAAGATGTTCGTACCAACCGTGTTGTCGACAGTGGCCGTGAAGGGCGGTTCTTCTGACGAAAAGAAGCCGAGATTATCGCCCGAAACGAGGGCGCCGACGGACATGCCAACAAAGAACACACAGAGAACGACGGTGGTGATTACCCGTGGTGAGACGACCGATGCATGCTCGTCAAACGGCGAGGCATCGTCGGTTTCCATGGGGATGTGATTTCTCGTTCACTACAAAAGAACTTGCTCAAGCCCGTGGCGCTCAGTTCTTCGCCTCGTGCTCAACAGGCAGCGAGGGACCGTCGGCAACGACAACGCTGAACCAAGCGATAGCGGCCGAGAGAACCACCACACCGAACGTGGCGTGAATGGTCCAACCGAAGGGCAGCACGTGCAGCTCATCGCCTTCAAACCAATAGCCTACATTGGAAAGCGTTCGTGCTTGAATCCACCACATGGCCATGAACACCACCACTTGCATTGAAGCCATGAGCGGAATGTAGACCTTGGTGCCCCACCGGTTGAACACGGGCAAGAAGACCTCTGCTAACAGCGCGAGCAAGAGGCTCATCTGAAGCACGGTGCCGTCAAACTCCGAATAGACCCACATGCTCACCGCTTGAATGGTGAAGAGGACAAACATCGAACCTCGTGCAGGTTTCCAACGACGTAAAAACAGCAGCAACACGCCTGAAAGGAGGAGGGTCTGGAGCCAGAAACTCTGGAGCCCGTACTCAAGGGCGCTGTTGTAATCGCCGTAATCGCAGAAGTCCGTGGAACCGCTATAGCAAAACGCTGTCAGGTTCCTGAACCAGAGGTTGGTGTAGCGGAAGATCAGTTGCACCACGCTCCATGCAGCGCCTGCACCGAACACGAGCAACAACTGCGAGCGCAAGCCGTTCGTTCCACTTGTTGGGTTGGTCCACGCCGACCATATCGGGGCGGTGACCGACATGATGAGGCCGATGAACAAACCAATGTGCGTTGGTGAAAGCAAAATATCCGTGTTGCTCTCCACGCCGAGCGTTTCGTGCCAAATCATGTCGCCGAAGCCAGAAATTCCGAAGATGACGATGCCATAGACACCGGGTTTGTGTTGGGATGGAACGCTGGTGAGGGTTTGGAGAGGGTGTCGAATCAATTCTTGAAGGCCACCTTCGGGGAGAATGGCGTACGTGATGTAAAGGCCATAGGCGGTTGCACCAGAATACCAAATGGCATGCCAAGGCGTGAAAAAGGTGTCATCAACCACACCCGAAATGTGGGCGAACGCATCGGTCAGCAGGCCACCCAAACACCACAGTCCGAGGACCAAAACGATGGTGTCGTATCGAGGCGCTCCCATACGAGGAAGGCTGCCCCAGCGTCGATGAAGGGCATAGCCGACCAGTCCGGCAACGGCCAGGGTTCCAAAGAAGATGGTGGGGAATCCAAACAGCAAATCAGGTTCATCCACCGGAATTTCATGGGCAGGGTGATGCATGTTACGCCTTTTCTTGGCCCCCTAATATGATTTCACTATCAGCACTGATACTTCATGGGTGTTTGCAAGAGACGCTCATCACATCAACAAGAAGAATATACAAACTCCAAGCACTTGCAAAAAACATGGGACTGAACCGCGGGTGGGCCTTGAGTCTGCTTATCGTGGGGTTGATGGCGTCCATGAGTTGGATGCCCGTGCTTACCGACACCCAAGAAACGGAGGCGATGGATGACCAGCATGCAAGCGTTTCCAACACCGTTCAGGTAACCGACCGCTTCGCTACCTCGGCCGGTTTCACGCACACCAATCTCACCGCATCTCCATCAACGGGTCTGACGGAACTTGAACGCCCACCCGTTTCCTGGACAGCAACCACCGGCATGGGCCTGATGGCGATGCGAACTGGAGCCTGCTCAGCCTACCTCCCCTCAACCAACGAAGTGTACCTCATCGGTGGCCGGGTCGATGTTGACCCGTCTCAAACGGGTGATGAGGGGAGCACCAAATCCGTTGAAATCTTTGACATGGTGAACAAGTCATGGGTCCCGTCTGTTGAAGAAATGGAGGAAGAACAGCAATACCATGGCTGCGCTGTGGTTGGCGACAAAATCTACGCCATCGGTGACCACTATCCGTTTTCAAGCCCGGCTGTTGAAGCAACCGGTCTGGTCCAAGTCTACGACGCAAGTGCAGGAAACTGGAGCTACGGTACGAGCATGCCCGGCAATCAATCGGTCGGCCTTGCCGGCGTTGAGAGTCAGAACGGCATGATTTACGTCGCCGGAGGCGTAACGGCGGCTGACCGTTCGGATTCAACCGACCGGCTTCTTCGCTACGACCCCCTGAACGATTCATGGACGCAGTTGGCGAGCATGAACAACCAACGCCATTCCTTTGATTTGGTTTCGTTCCGAGGGAAGTTGATTGCTTATGGCGGTGTTGCTCTCTTTTTCGACCCGATTGCCAACACCACGGTTGAAACCGAAACCAACCTGACCGAAGCCTACGACCCCATCACCGATACGTGGACGCAATTGCCGAACGCGACGCACGCCCTTTCATCGTATGCAGCGACTGTGTTGAACGATGAAATCATCATTCATGGTGGCTATGAGATCTCAGGATGGACCTCCACGCCGAACGACAAAACCTACGGCTACGACCCGTTCATCAACCACTGGAACACCCACGCATCCCTGCAGGTTGGACTGTACGACTCCACCATCGCCCTTGCCAACGACACGCTCGTGTATGCGGGCGGTGATTCGAGCAACACCCGCTTCAGCACCTGGAGCATCCAATATCTGGCCGAGAACGAATACCACGTCAACCCAACCTCTCGAGAAGGGCTCCTGACCTCCTCCATTCAGGACTTGCGAAACAGCACGCACGGGGCCGCAAGTCTGCTGTGGTTGAACTATGCAGCCATCCAGCCCAACGGTACGATGATCGGTCTGCAATACCGCACAGCCTCCTCTCAACAGGGCATCGCTTCGGCCTCTTGGTTGCCCACCACCGTGCCGGTGAACACCTACTTCAACCCTGGAAACCGCTCACTAACCGATGTTCTTGAAGATACGCCCTATCTCCAATATCGAGTCAAATACGCCACAACTCGGATGATGGATTGGGTCTCACCAACGCTGCTCAACGTGAGCATCGGTGCTGATACCGCTGCCTTCCACTCATCGCCACCTTCAACCATGCAACCGACATCATCACCCGTCAGCATCGTCACGAAGCATCACGCCACCACGCAGGACGGTACATACGTCTTGGCCATGCACCCAACGGACGCCTCGGGAAGTTTTGACATCAACTCGGAATGGTTGACCATGACCTGGGACAGCGCAACCTCGCTGCTCACGGTGGACGACCCGGACGGCTTGTTGTTTCAACAAGCCAGCGTTTCTCCCGGAGCACGCACGGCCGACGGTCAAACCATGAACTGGACTTTCTCCCTTAACGGTGCACTTCCGACCGACCACCTTCGGTTCAAAACCAGCACGCATGCCGAACGAAACGCCACCTATGTGCATCCCGATGTCACCTCGATTGACCGTGATGTGTCCGTCACGCTCGAGAGCCTGACCGCTGATGCGTCCAGCCAAGGCGATGAACTCGTGGAGGCGGGCGAAGTCCTGCCGGGCAACACCATGCTCAACTTGACCCTTGACCACCGGTTCACCAACAGCGGCCTCCGCTTGCTCGGAGGCGTCATCCAATGCAGAATCCATCTCGACCTCCAAACCTACGACGAGGACACGACCGGCGAACGGTTGTGGTCGAACGAAAGTTCGGAATGGTTTGACCTGCCATCAGGACAAGTCTATCACGCCTTCATCAATGCCCCAGAGGGGCTTTCTGGAGAATTGAACGTGTGGTATGAGGCACGAACGAGCGAGGATTGGAATTTGACGTTTGACACAACACCGCACCGGTTCATCATCAACGGCGAAGGGCCCACGCTGTTGGACGTCTCCCCCGAACTGGATGCCTACACCAATGAAGACGTGTACCGTACAGTTTCCTTCTCGTTCCACGACGTGGGTGGGTTCAGCAACGAAACGCTCACCGCACACACATGGCTGGAAGGCCGCGATGACGGTACCAACGGCGGACTTGCAGACGGTATTCCTCAACGAGTTGAGTACCAAGAAGCGCTGTTCTATACCTACCAAGATGAGAACCTGTGGACCATCAACGTGACCGTGAACGATACGGTCAATGACAATCGAGAGTGGGGGCGAGTGCTTCTGGAAGGAACCGACCTCGCAGGGTTTTCCATCCCCGAGGCCACCGCTGCTGATGGCCATGCACGCTGGGAATCCAGAACGCCATCCAAGGGCACCCTCGTGTCGTTTGAACCAACCAAGAACCTCCTCTCCCAGACCATGATGCGATTCGAACCCTCGCAGCAGGTTGGCTGGAAGGTTTCAGTCTCGGATGCGAACGGTTTGGGCGATGTGGCTGAAATTCGAATTGAACTCGGTAACGATGAATCGCTGGGCGTCAAGTACACAACGCTCGACGACACCTGTGCAACGCTCGATGAACGCCTCCTCCTTCTCCCGAGTGGATGTGAAGTCAGCGTTGAAAATGACATATTGACGGTCGAATTCACCGCCACCGTCCAGTGGAGCATGACCATGGCGGGATTGATTCAGGGAGAACTCGACCTCATCGTGCGAGACTTCGACGGCACCCAACCCTTTGACTTCAGCGAGGCATGGGTGCTTGAACGGGAAATGCGAATCGATGTTCAACAACTGCTGGATGCTGAGGGGCCCGTTCAGAAAGCACTGACGGCAACGTCTGTGGTCTTGGGCGGTGAACACCTCAACCTGACCGCTGATGTTGCCTACCGCTCGAGTGGAACGCCCTACACCGGCGACCTCCGACTACGATGGGACGGTTTGCTTCAGGGCGATCCGTGGCGGGATGCCGCAACGGTAACCATCGTTGACGGCGCTCTGCAAACCTCAATTCCAACCCCCGAGTTGTCAGGCCTCGTCCAGGACATGACCCTAACCCTTTGGGACCCGCTTGAAACTGAAATGCTCAGCAGCTACGACCTACCTGTGTTCAAACTTGATGCCGTGGCTCCCGAGATTCTTCCTTCGGCCATCGGCGATGCCATCTCCCGGTATCATCTCAACGACGTTGAAATCGGCGTGAACATCGCTGAGGAGCAGGGCTGGTCGAGCCCGTTGACCCTCACCTGCCAGATTCGCTCGTTTGCCCAGTCATGGGAACCCGTGACGCTGGTTCGCAACGCCACGACCGTGTTCGACGGGAAGACCATGTTCAGTTTCCGTTATGATTTCAGCGACCTCGGCGACCCGTCCACGCTCTCTGAACAAGCCGACCTCAACTGCTGGGCGGAAGGGGCCGACGATGCGGGATGGAACTTGGTTTCAGCGTCCGGAAATTCAGACCTCGACCCGTGGCTTGAAGCGCCGCTCAATAACATTGGACCTGACTTGGCCCTTGAGAACGTTGAACTAACGGGTGAATTGAAGGCCGGCGAGAAAATCAGGCTCTCCTTCTTTGTCATCAACGGTGGGGAACAGCTGGACACGGCGTTCAACGCCACGATAGAACTCGTCCAAGGCGATGAACGCACCATGGTTGGGCGCTCGGTGTTCTACTCCATGGATGCCAACACCGCCAAATCCGTCAAGCGTTCATTTACCGCTCCCGAAGGGGACTGGACCTTGGAAATTACCGTTGACCAAGAAGGACTCGTGTGGGAAATTGACGAAACAAACAACGTTTGGAATCGCACCGTGAGCGCCTCTTCATCGGCCTTTGGGGCCACGACCGTTATGATTGGAGGCGGTGCAGTTCTGGCTGCCATCGGTGCCACCGTCTTCCTCCGACGAGGAAAGGAAGGTCCCGTTGAGAAAGAAAAAGTCGTGGCGGCCCTCGAGGCAACGGGAGCCCCAGCGGCTGCCAAGCCTCCCGCTCAACCGCCTGCAAAGAAACGTGGACCACCCGGCGGGAAGATCGCGACCTCATCTGGACAAGCGCCTTCCCGCAAGCCTCCAAAGGGCCCACCAAAAGCCAAATCCGTGCCAGCGAACGAACCAACACCGCAAGAAATGGCGGCCATGCACATGGCGGCACTTGGAGCAGCACCGACACCATCGCCACCGGTTGAGGAAAAGGCCGAGGATTATTCCAAACTCCCGGGAGGCGGTGAATACGAATACACGGCAGAAGGGACGTTCTATGTGGGTCCCACATGCGGGCGATGGCGCCTGAACGAAGACAAATCCTTCACGAAAATCTCTGATGAACCGTGATGCCTACCTTCATGAAGGCTCCACGCTTCCAGTCATCCATGAGTGACGACGTGGACGACGTTCGCCGCGCCCTCACCATCGTGTTTCGGGGCGTAGAGAGCGTTGCTCGTGCAGACCTCGAACGGATGTTTTCCTTTGACATGGAATGGGTGGCACCCCACGAGGCGGAGAACGTGACGTCAGCGCTTGAATCAGCCGGGTGGTTGGTGGAAAGCAACGGCCAACTCCGCCTCGGTGTTGAGTTGGGTGAGGTCGATGTTCCCTTTGGTTGGTTTCCCAGACCCGCTCGTTTGATGCGACCGGTGGCTGCTACATCCACGCAGAACTCAGGCGACGAGATCGCTTCAACCGATTCATCACCCCGCATCCAGCCAACACCCGCTGTTCAACCAGAACCTGAAGCGCTGAATGGTGACCCTCGGGCACGGCTGACCAACCGTGTTGCGAGATTCATTTCTCGACAAAGCGGTCTGAGCATGGATGAACTCCATCGCCGTGCCGAGCGAAAAACGCGGGCGTTTCACTTGATTACGCCCTGGATGGCCTATGCCCTGGTCGCTCGTGAACAGGGGCTGGTGATGGACGATATCGTTCAAGCCCTCGACGTGGTCTAAGCCTTCTCTTCTTCGAGGAACGTCTCTTGGCCGCGAGCGGCCAATTCAACCAAGACCGGCAGCACCATGATGGCAAGAATCAACGAAAAGAGCACCGTGATGGCGGTGATGAGACCGAAGTCCTGAATGATAGGCATGGGTGAAAACAAGAGCACGGCAAAGCCTGCCATGGTCGTCATGGCGCTCAACATCAACGCCACGCCGGTTGTGTCGATGGCCTCGCGCAAGGCACCCCAATGGTCGCCTTGTTTTTCCAATTCAACCTCAAAGCGTCGCCACATGTGGATGGAATAATCAATACCGATTCCGAGGGTGAGGGCCGTGACCATGACCGTCAACACGTTCCACTTGAGCCCAATAAGAGCCATGGAACCCACAACCCAAAGCGAGGCGATGCCGACAGGGAAGAGCACGATGATGGCGGGCATAATCCGGCGGGTGAGCAGGAACAAGACAAGGAAAGAAACGATCAGCGAAATGGCTGTGCTCTCGATTTGCGTGGTGGTCAAACCGGTCAGCACGGTTTCCAGCATCACCAGGTCGCCCGTAACATGCAGCGTAGCGTGGTCTTTGAGTTGGTACTTGAGCGTTCCAGAATCTTCCGTGGAACCGAGAATCTCAACGAAATTGTCAACCACACGGCTGGATTCGACAGAGGTGGAGGCCTCAACCCGAATTTCATGCCGAAGGTGAACGATGGAGGTACCGTCAAGATGAACCGTTTGCGCCAAGCGGTCCTCCCATGTCTCGCCCGTCAGCGGGTCGGCGACGCTCGTGTTGCCAACAAAGGTGGCGTAGAACGCACCCAAGTCCACGGCCTCCGAACGGTCAATCGGGTAGACTTCTCCGGCAAACACTTCCAGATTGTGGTCTGCTCCCAAACTTCCGTTGCGCAGCAACGCGTCCCTCATGAGCGGGTAGGGCCCCTCGTAGGAGGGCGAGGATATTCGGAAACTCGTCCCGACAACATCGTTGTTCGATTTGAGGTCAAAGTGGAAATTCCTCAATTCACTCAACAGGTCCAAATCCCCGGGGATGGCCGTTTGGTCTTCAGCCGGCTCCATCAAGAGGTGAATCACCTTCCAGCCTGCGCTTTCGTAGCTGTCCGTCAGGTCGTCTCGGACCTCCATGATCTCCATGTCTTCGTTCACAAAGTCGGCCAGGTCAAAGTCCGTCTCCAAGGAGGCTGCACCGTAGATGGCAAGGCCCGAAATGAGGACGGTGACCAAGATGACACCGACTTGTTGTTTTTGCTGGACTTTGACAAGTCGGTTTGAGAGGGCAGGGAGGCGGAGCGACGGACGGTCCTTGACCTCAACTTGCTTGGAAAACATCACGTGAAGTGCACCGACAAACATGGTGGAGGAAAGGAAGGCAGAGACCACGCCCAAGGAAAGAGCGTAGCCCAAGGTTGCGAGCGGAGGCAAGGGCGAAATGACATTGGCCATGAAGGCGGCCACCGTGGTGACCACCGCCAACGTGAGCGGCATGGAAAGGTGGCCACAAGCCCGCAACCACGATTCCGATACGGAGGGAAATTCGTCCTTGAAGGTGCGCTGAGACCGCTGCAGGTGAATGGCGTAATCAATGCCCAAACCCAGAACAAGCGGGGCAACCGTGGCTTCGAGGGCGGTAAACCTCGCACCCGCAACGTTGAGAATTCCGTAGGTCCAAATCAGCGCACTGGTCAACCCCACGATGGGAAACGCAACGCTCGAAAGGGACCGGAAAGCCAGCGAGAGCATCAACACCACGACGATAAAGGCCAAAAGAACGAGGAGGAGGAGATTGTCAAAGGTACCCTCGTCAATATCGTGGGCGAGCAGGTCGTTGGAGATGACCTCGTAGGTGAGCGACGAGGTCGACGAACGCTCGGTGAACACGGTCCGCAATTGGTCTTGAAGCATGCGACGATGCGTTTCATCGAGGTCGGGGTCAATTTCCAACACCCACAGGGTGGACGAAGCCGTAGGTGCGACCGTCCCCGTTCCGTCGTCAAGGTAAACGCAGACGGGTTCGTAATCAAGGTCCTGATGGAGAAGAGCTGCTGAGGCGTAGGTGGCTGCAGCGAGTAACTGGTCGTCAGCCGTAAGACCGCAGGTTTCGTCCTCATCAAAGAGCACGTCGAGGATGCCAGCCCAATCGTCAAACGACGCCATGGCTTGCCCGTCACCCTCCTCGTCGAGGGCCAATTGAAGAATACCAGGCGCAGTGGTCCAAACTTCAACCATCTGTTCTCGCTTGTCGGATTCGTTCTGGAAATGAATCAAATCCTCGTTCATTGCTTTCATGGCGTCAAGCGCCAGAACGTTGGAGCCGTCGTCCATCGTCACGTGGACGAAGAGTGGGCGCATTTCATTGGGGAAGTGGGCGTGAATGCGGTCGTGAGCGATGGACGCTTCGGATTCAGGAGAAAAATCGTTGAGATCGGTTTGGAAGGTCGGAGGAGAGACGTAGAGGTTCGCCGCCAACACCAGCGTCAGTACGGTAAAGAGGCCAACGATGAGCGGTGCACTGCGCTCAAAGGCAGGTGCGGCCTTGGCGAGGCGTTCCTCAAGGCCCGCCTTATCCATGGTAACGCCCTGTCCATGGAGCATAAAAACCAACAGGTGCAGATGTGGTCAATTCGCCTTCTTCTTCATGCAACAAAAGCGGGCACCGATGGAGGAGAAGGTTCAAAACAAGAGGGCAGGTCGGAAGGTCGGTCATCATGGCAGTTACGGTCCTCAAGAAAGAGAAAAACGAGTTGCGTCTACGTATCATCGGTGAAAGCCATACGGCCTTGCAAGTGCTTCGTGAGCGCCTCAACAACCACAAAGACGTGGACTACGCCAACTATTTCCCAGGCCATCCCGAACTTGACGACCCAGAATTCTACATCCGCACCACCTCAAAGGCCGGTGTTGACAAAGTGCTGACCGACATCATCGGTGGCGTCGCCTCCGAGTTTGAAGGCGCCAGTCTCTGAAGACAAAGGTCGTTTCCATGTCCGACCCCATCGCACAAGCCATCGGCTTGCAGGGGTATGCAACCGAACACCAAGGCATTGGGGGGCGCATCAAAGCCCGTGTCACAGACTTCCGCGTTGAAGAAATGGCCACCCCCGTCCACCTTGACAACCGAGGTCGGTTCACCGTCGCCAAAATCACCCTCACGAACTGGGAAACGAATCGCTTCTGCAACCAGCTCTCCGCCAAACTTCGCATCCCTCGCAACCGCGTCTTTTTTGCGGGCACCAAAGACAAGCGGGCGGTCACGTCCCAACTCTTCGTCATCGATGCGCCAATGAACAAAGTAGCCGAGGTCGAACTTCCGGATGTTGAAATTGAAGTCCTCGGACGAACGCACCAAAAAATCGGGTTCGGCAACCATCGAGGCAACCGTTTCACCATCGTCGTGCGAGGTTGCTGCCACCCCGACGGCTCTCCCATGTCTGAGGATGAAGCCATGGACGAGATCAACCGCATTCAACACGACATGGAAACTTCACTGGGTGGAAACCGGTTTCCCAACTGGATTGGCCCGCAACGGTTCGGTTCAGGACGTCCGGTGACGCCCCATGTCGGACGCCACGTGGTGAACGAAGATTGGGAACAGGCCGTCATGACCTACCTCTCGATGGCAGGGCCAAACGAGGGCGAGGAAGCCCAAGTGATTCGCCAGCGGATTCGCGAGCAGGGCCTTGACGAGTCGCTTCTCGAAGACCTTCCTCGCTGGATGGGATTTGAGCGCAGGATGATCGAACACCTGCTCTCCAATCCTGACGACCATGTCGGAGCGTTTCGCAAACTCCCCACCAACCTGCAACTCATGACCGTTCACGCCCTGCAGTCCATCGTGTTCAACAAATCACTGCAGCGACGTCTGGAAGAGGGACTTCCGCTCGCTCGCCCCGTGGT
The DNA here is from genome assembly GCA_049600935.1 of Candidatus Poseidonia sp. Classification (GTDB taxonomy): domain Archaea; phylum Thermoplasmatota; class Poseidoniia; order Poseidoniales; family Poseidoniaceae; genus Poseidonia. The sequence continues at coordinate 652 of JBMYQB010000042.1, read as the reverse complement.
GGGTGATATTGTCGGGCGAGTTGACGAAAAAAGTCAACTTGACGTCAACTCCTGTGTGGTTGTTCAGGAACGCACCTTGAACCGTATCGGTCGAAACTGTGATCTTGGTCGCCTTCTGACCACGGGCCCGCTGCCCGGAAGTGAAATTTCCACCTCAGATGGAGAACCCGGGCGGCTCGAACAGGCCACCATTGACGCAGAAGGCCTCGGCGACCTCTCATGGAACGTCGAGGCGGTGCCAAGGCTCTCAAGCAAAGGGACCCGCCGAGGACTGGTAGCCGAATTCAACGAATTTTCTGTTGATACCGTCCCCATTGCCGATGGGAGCACCCTCGACAAGCATTGGGAAGAAGGGCCAGGTGAGCACGACCGCTGGCATCCCGAAGGGGCATGCGTTCGTTTCCGATTTACGCTGGGTTCCGGAAGCTACGCTACCGTCCTGCTTCGTGAATTCATGAAGGGCCCGCTTGCCAACATGTGATTGGGGATTCATCTTCTTGGGTAGGGACGAACAGGACGGACTGCGAACCCTTGTAAATGTCTGAATCATGCACATGGGTGTTTAGCACAAAACCTCGTGATCATAAACAAACCACTTATTCATCAAAAATTATGATTGATGATGAACGACGTTTGAAGATAGATTTTTAGA
>JBMYQB010000041.1:0-13696 GCA_049600935.1 Candidatus Poseidonia sp. | reverse complement strand
GCTCCCACCAATCTTTCACTTCCCAGGGCAACCGTCGCCAAAATCTTGAATTGGCACCACGGGCAGTCTCAACCGTGAACGTCCTCGATTGGCTTATCGAGCACTGGCTGATTGCTCGCTGGGTGATCTTTGCCGTTGTGGCTGGTTCTGTGTGGGGTATACTGACCACGATATTGGCCGATGACTCCTCTTCGCGAACCTTTGCTTCAGATGGATGGATCAGCCTCTGTTGTGGCTTGGGCGTTGGCTTGTTGATCGTCCCGCTTTGGGGAATTCGTCCCAATGAGGAACCCTTGAGCCGCAATTTGACAAGCTTCATGGTCATCATTTTGATGACCGTCTCGTTGACGTTGGGTATTGAAACGACGGAGGGTTCCATGGAAGATGCAGGTTTTTGGTTTGCCATGTTTGCCGTTTGCGCTGTTGCGTTTCGCACGCTGACTTCACCGATGAAGGCTATTGCCGTCTTGATTCATCCACCGTTGGGTGAAGACGACCACCCGTGAAACAAACATTCCATCGTTAGGTTGATGCCCGCCCTCGGGTTGGCGTTGCACGAGGGAGAACATGCGTCGGATGCTTGCAGTCTTGGTGCTCGCGTTGTTGATGGGGCCGGTCACCGGTTCCTTGGTGGTCAAATCGGAGCCGACTGGCTGGAAGGCCGTTGACCGGGAAGGCTTCCAGTGGATGCCCACAGGCTACAGCCTTGAAGTTCCAGAACAAGCCGAGGCGGCATGGCTGAACGACAACACACCGTGGTGGGAGCGCACGGCGCTCGACCAAAACCGCAACGCTATCCACGACAGCCTTGAGACCTATACCGGCACCACCGGCATCGGTCTCTCGTATGGCGTCGAAGTTGACGATACCCACCTTGCGGCCCTCGCCGGCATGAACCTCACCGTGGTCGACGTCATCGAGTCCGTGGATGCGGTTCTCTTGGGTGAGGTCGATGCCTCCTTGGCCTTTCAACTGGCATCGCTTCACGACGTCGTGATGGTTGAGCGCTACGGCAACATCGTGCTTTACGGCGACATCCAAACGCCAGCCGTGAAGGCTCGCAATTCATCGTTCTATCCCGTCGGCGCATGGGACCTCGGTTTTACGGGCAAGGACGTGAACATCGCGATGGTCGACACGGGTGTGGACAACGAGCACCCCGGCCTCAATCAGAAATTTATTGCTGGATACGATGCTGTGTGCTACCTCCATACCGACCCGACGTGCACGGCTGGTGGCGTTCGGGAAACCGACGGGACCTACGACCCCGATGACGGTCACCAACACGGAACCGCCTGCATGGGCATGGCTGCCGCCACCGGTATCGACGCCAGCGGTGCGCAAACCGATTTCTACGGCTCGGCCCCCGATGCCGACCTCGTGGACGTTCGTATCGGCACGGATGCAGGCGCTGGGCCGTTTGAGAACTACCTGCTCGCTCAAGAATTCTATGAATCCGCTATGAACGGGTTGCAGTGGATTATTGACAACAGGGACACGGCCTGGCAGGGCGCCGATGAGGCCAACTACGGCATTGACATCATTTCACTGTCGTGGGGCATCACTTCACACGAAGGAGGAGGTTCTGACGGCGAGGACATGCACAGCCGAATTCTCAACGAAGCGATGGAGCTCGGCGTGGTGGTCAGCGTGGCCGCTGGAAATGATGGTCCAGACAATGACGGGCTTTCCGGCATGGGCTCCTCCAGTCTCTCCATCACGGTGGGGGCCACCGATGACCAGAACACCATTGACCGCAGCGACGACACAGTAGCAGGGTATTCCTCTCGCGGTGAGCGCAGAGACAACGGCGACGGCAACCCGCTCAACGAATTGAAGCCTGAAGTTTCAGCACCAGGCTCCAACATCGTTCAGGCCGAAGGTTGTGTCACTTCAAGCGGTTGCGTCAACTTGCTTGGAGGCTCGGCTGAGGACAACGGCTACACAGGACGCGGCTCGGGCACCTCCTACGCCACTCCTTCCGTTTCGGGTATTCTCGCCATGATGATCGAAGCCAATCCCGACCTGACCCCTGCTGAGATGAAAGAAATTCTCAAACTGACGGCTGAGCGGCGCGGTGAGCCCTCCAATCCAGCGGTCGACCCGTTCTGGAATCGGGACTTCGGCTGGGGTATGGTGGATGCCTACGAAGCCGTCAAGCTCTCCATGTACCTTGCTGAAGCCAACCTGACTGGCACCATTGACGTCACCTCGCAAGTTCACATCAGCAATTCTTCCATCAACGAGTCATCCGGGCTCCATGAAATCCGAGGTCTTGCCTGGGGTCAATCGGGGTCCATCGCCAGTGTTGAGTTCCGAATAGGAGACGGGCCGTGGATGGAAGCCACCTACGAGGTTGTTGAGGGCGGCCTTGGGGCGCTCGAACGTTTCGAATGGGTCGTGGCCCTCGACCCTGACAACCTCGCCAGCGGCAACCAAAGCGTTGAGATTCGAGGCTTGAACGACCAAGGCGCTCCCTCGCTTCCCGTATTCACCACGGTGATGGGTACGGGCGACGGTGTGGGCGATGGCGTTGGTCTTGGCGTTGACCTCATTGCCTTGAGCGGTGTTCTGGTGCTGTTCATCCTCCTCGGACTCTTGGTTCAAGGTGCTCAAATCGATGAACCAAGCACCCTTCATTCCCTTTCCAACGCATCGGTTGAAGATGCGCTGCTGCTGGACGACCAACCCAAGCCGGAAACCGAGAAAAAGGGGTCCACGAAAGGCAAGAAATCGTGATTGCATTCAAATGCAGGGCTGGTCTGGCATCCCACATGGGCACCTTCAGCGACCGAGCACTTGCCATCCAGCCCACGGGCGTTCGCAAGATGTTTGACCTCGCCGGTGACGACGTCATTTCCTTTGGGTTGGGAGAACCGGATTTCCAACCTCCGTCCGTCGCTATTGAAGCGTTTTATCAAGCGATGCTCGACGGTCGCAACAAGTACACCACCACCGCCGGCCTTCCCGCCTTGCGCAAGAAGATCGCCGATTCATGGTCAGCCTACCAGACGGGCATGGACGAGAACAATGTGTGCATGACCATGTCGGGCACCAATGCCCTGCTCAACCTCTTCATGACCATCATCAATCCAGGCGAAAACGTTCTCCTTCCAGAACCGTATTTCCCGCTTTATGGGCCCGATGCGACGTTGGTCGGCGGAGAAGGCAAGTACTATCCGTGTCTGTTTGAGCATGAATTCATTCCTCAGGTTGAGGACCTTGAAGCGTTGATCGATGAGAACACGGTCGCCATTCTCTACAATTTCCCGAGCAACCCCACGGGGGGTACGCTCAACGAGGAGCAGCGAGATGACTTACTCGCTTTTGCAAAGAAGCACGACTTGTGGATCATCTCAGATGAGGTTTACGACCGCATCGTGTTTGAGGAAGATCACGTCTCCTTCATGGGAACGGGGTACGAGAAACTCATGGTGGTGAATTCCTTCTCGAAGACCTTTGCCATGACCGGATGGCGCATCGGCTACATCATCTCCACCAATCTTGAAGCGATGAAGCAGGTTGTGAAAATACAATACTACATTTCGGCCTGCTCCAACGACGCCATGCAGTATGCTGTCCTCGAGGCGATGGAGAAGGCCAACGACTACCCCTCGGAAATGGCCGCTGAATTCCAAAAGCGCTGCAACCTCATCGTGGACCGACTCAACGCCATGCCCGGTGTTCAATGTCACCGGCCAAAAGGCGCCATCTATGTGTTCCCGAAGGTCGACGTTCCAGGCATGTCCTCGGAAGACGTTGCGCTTGAATTGTTGAAAGACGGCGTGTTGTGCTCTCCCGGCAGCGCCTTTGGACCGTCAGGCGAAGGTCACCTACGGTTTGCCTACACCATCAGTCAAGATGACATCTCCAGAGGCATGGACAAAGTCGAAGCGACGCTGCATCGCCTCCAACAAGCATGAGGCGAGTCCTGTGTCTCTCGGTGCCACCATCGGATTGTTCACGCTCGGTGCCAGCATCGGTCACGTTGGGCCGCGCCTCCCGACGCTGTGGATGACCAGAGCCAAAGGATTCAACGGACGCTTTCCACCGCATCCTCAGCCGGTTCCGCTTTCCCCCTACTTGACGCAACGCATCCTTCACATGCGAGCCTTTTACTGGCTGAGTTTTGTGTTGGCGGCCCTGGTACTGGCCTTCGGTGCTGCTAGCCTACGCTGGGGGTCAGCATCCTTCGGATTCGGTCTTTGGGTGGCCTCGTCGTGGATGATGCTCTCCCGTTTACAAGCGCTCCTCGCCGGGCGGTCGGCCCCGTGGAGCCGGGATTTGGCCGTTGAATTGCAGACCGTCATGAATCGAACACGAACCGAATCCTGTTGTGCCGTACCGACGCCGGAGTGGGGGCTTCAGGCCATTTCTTGCTCAACGTGTCAGGCGGTTCTGTCGAGAACGGCTCGCCCCGACCTCGGGCGGCCTCGCTCGGACGGTCGTCTGGCGGGAATGCTCCGACTCCTCATCACCGACGGGTATCCTCTGGCCATGCCGCTTGCCGAGCCAAAGCAAGAGCAAGAATAGGCGTCTTCCCCCCTCCCAAGGGGGAACCTTTGAGAAAAGCCCGTGGTGGCTCCACGCTATGGAGGGCCGCCCGGCGGTTGGTTCGTTGATTGCTCGTGTCGGTTTGACAGGGCAATTGCTGGGTCAAATTTTCTTGACACCAATGGCCGCCTTTGCTTTGACGTATCTCTTGGTATTCTCAGCCAATGGCGGCGATTTTCGTTTGAGCATTGAGGTCGATATGATTCCGTGGATTGGCATGGCTTCGCTCTTCTATGGAATGCTGGCCTTGGTCCTTGCACTCGGGATGGGGGGTTTCACACCGTTGCGCGTCATTGAATCCGGTGGTTGGCGTTTGGCTGCCGGTTTGACCAGGCACCGTGGAAGTTCCGTCCATCGCTACGAGGCGCGCCAGCGCTATGCCTCATCTGCTCACGGAAGATTGTCCTTGCTGGTTCATGAACGATTTGAGGCTGGCCATGCGCTGTGGACCATCAGGGGTTCACTCGTGTTGCTGGCGATTCCCTTCCAAGTGATGCTGGCCACCATTCCTCTTACGCTTGTCCTCATGTTCCCGGACGGTGTTGTTCACCAAAACCGACAGCTTGAGTTGGCCTTGTTGCTCTACGGCATGTGTCTCTTTTTCTCCATTCGTGTTTTTCCTAGGTTCGCTCGACGCTACATCACGCTGGCTTCATTGGGCAGAAAGTTTCTGGGCAACACTTTACGCATCTCTTGGGCGTTTCCCGTCTTCCTGTTGTGGTCCATGGGTCAATTGTCCTCGTACATCGTTCAGCAGGCCTTGGGAGAAGACATCGCTCTCAACATCGCATTTGAGAAGCAACTGTTTGAATCGCTCATTTCCGCAGGGTCTTCTCCCGAGACATCCTTTCTCAACCTCCTCACTGCGCTTGCGGTCATGCCCATGGCCGCCTTCACGACCTTGGCCGTGCTCGGCGGCGGGGCAGGGCAACCTCCTTCCTGGATGAAGCCGAACGAAGGACGCTCCGCTGACGACACGCAAGAGCAGTTGGACATGCTTTCAGCGGGACTCGACCACTTGTCGGCAGAAGTCAACGAAGCCAAGGTCGCAACACCCCAAGCCTACGCACCTGCAGTTGTGCAACAAGTCATGATTCCTGTGGTTTCGACGGTGGAAGAACGCCCAGCGGTGGCTCAGAACACCGGTTCCATCGTCGACGATCTCGATTTTGATGGGCTCGCGGCTCGGGTGGCCGAACAACAGGATGAACCCTCGTCCTCACCGGTGTCTCACAACGACCCTGTTATCCGGGGTTTTGATCTGAATCTTGACGAAGATGCTTGATTTTTCGGCTTCTTGGTCGGCTCATTGAAAGGCGACCTTCTTATGCTCCATCGTGTTGGGCGAAGTTGCTGATGTCCATGCGCCGTATGATGCCCTTGACCATTGTCGTGTTGCTTTTGATGCAGACCATTGCCATGAATCTCGTTGTCCCCGCCGAAGCGGCCTCGGGTCGTGGTGGCACAAACGATGACTTCACCGTCAAATCCATCTCCATTGGAAACGTATCGGCACCTGCCGAACAATGGGTGCAATCTGACGGAACCGTCGTGGATTATATTTTCATGAATGAGGCCATTGAAATCACGGTCAGCGTCCAGCGCTTTGGTGCTTCCGGAATTGGCGACGCATCCCCCGTCTCGGTCGACATCGTCCACCCCATCGGCTTCGTGATGGAATCGTTTGACTTCACCACATCACCGCTCACGGGCGGTCAATCGTACAACCACCTCATTGAATGGACGCCAACGGCGGCGCATTCCATTCTCAACACCTCTACCAACGACCTCACCGGCGGGCTCATCATCCGGGCCGTGGCCAATTTTGCTGACGACGACAAAAACGAAAATGACGACCGAGAGAAGTCCGTTCCCGTTGCCGTCTCCGCCAACAAAATGGAATCAACCGCAGCCGTAGCGAGCCCTCAATTCTTCACCGGAAAATACCCCGCTGACGGTGGCGACGCCACCGCTGCAGGGTCATGGGAGACCGATTCGACTTCCAGCGCCGCTGGAAGCGTCCACTGGCGCCACTCGGCTCCAGGAAGCAATTATCCCTCAAACGCCGAGGCCACCCGCTTGGTCCACGCCCGCTACATGACGGGAAATTCTTGTGATACGGACGCACCTGATGCAGGGTTGACACAGAATGTCTACGGCGCATACATTTGTCGAATACTCTTCTACTCCAACGAGTTCGTTTCGAGCCAGTTCCACCTCCAGGCTTGGGGTAGCATGGCCGCAGGCGATTCCGTCTCTATGGAACTCTGGCGTGGTTCAGGTAATCTCGACGATCCGTTTGAATCCATTTCCTGGGACATCTCGCAAGGCAATCCCAGCGCTGCTCCAGGCCAGTGGACCAACCTTTCGTGGGACCCTCAGGTCACCTGGGAGCAAATCCCTAACCTCGCCAATCCAGAAGTGTTCCTTGGCGGCAGTTCCTACACCTTCAGCGTCCTGTTTGAATCCGATAGCAGCGTGGCGAGCGAAGGCTTCCACATTGACGACTTCGTTCACTTTGGTGTGAGCCGAACCACCGACTACACCGTTGACATGCAATGCGATAACCCGCTTAACGGCTATACGGTGGCGCCCAATCAAATGGCCACGCTTTACTGCACCTTGACCAACAACGGGTACTCGCCAGCAACCATCCGTCTACAAACCAACGTTACCAATGAGTCCTGGATGGCGCCCTTCCCCATCATTCGCATGGACATTGAAGGTAGCAGCAACCACGGTACCAACGTGATCATCCCACCGCTCGGTGCTGGAAAGACCATCGAGATGTGGGCCAATTTGACGGTGCCTGCAGGTGCCGATGTGCAACAGCAAAACTGGAACCTCTGGCTGACCGATGCCAGCAGCGCCCAACTTGGTGAAAAGGCTCGTCTCGGTATGGATTTGGCCGTCAGCGAACAATTCAGCGTCGCCCTGAGTTCAACGGTCCCGCTGGTTGCGTCAACGATTGCACCCAACGATTACGGCCTCGTGGAGTTCAGTTTGCAGAATACGGGGAACAAGGACGCAGCGTTCAATCTCGCCACGACCTTCTCAGAAACCACCGGATGGATGGGCATCATCCAAAACGAAACGGGCGTCATTCAACAAAACCCCATCACGCTCTACAAGGGTCAACGCGTGGATTTGGTGCTCAACATTTCATCCCCGGAACTTGCGAATCCCGGAACGGTGTCCTTCAACCTCAGAGCCACATGCCCCTCCTGTAGTACGGCCCTCTTTGGAAACGATGTGCTTGTGAGAAACGTGGAAGTACCCGTCTTGCGAGAGGTGGACATTGTTGCGGAGGAGAACACCTTCAGCGGCGCGGCCAACGGCATTCCGAAGGCGCTCTATCTCAACCTCTACAACCTCGGCAACGACGATGAGCAGTACGATTTGACCATCGGACAAAGCAACTGGCGTTTGCAAGCCGCCTTGCCTGCAGACCAGTCCCCTGTTCTGGACGCATGGGACGGTGAATCCACCGTCGTCGTGCAACTGCCCATGCCCATCGGCCTCAGCCCGGGCTACTATTCAGTAACCGTCACCGCCACCAGCGTTGACGATGCTTCGGTCGTGGACTCGGTTGAACTGATCATCGAGATTCTTGAAACGGCGGCGGTCTTCGTTTCCGACGAAGAAACGGGGCAGTCGTACATTCCGGGCGATTTGCCGCAGACCATGTCGTTTGAAGTGCGCAACGACGGCAACAACCCTGACAGCTTCACAATGTCGCTCAACACGCCCATCGGAATGGTAGCCTCCTTCACGAACCTCAACAACGGCAACACGCCCGAAATCGACATCGGCGCCAGCTACAACGTCTCGGTTGAGTTCTCGTTCATCGAAGGAACGGAAGGCAGTTTGAACCTGCAGGTCATCGCAACAAGCGTGGCTGACCCAAGCATCAACGCCATCGGTCAGGCCACCTATCTCGTTGGTTCCCAGGACTGGCTCCGTATCTTTGCCATCCAACCTGTGGAAGTCTCCGAAGAGGGAGATTATGAGGTCAACGTTCGAATCGTGAACCAATACACAACGGGCCAGCGTGTCGTGATGGAACTTGACACGAGCGAATCGAACTCGTGGTTCCAAACCTCCATCGCACGGTTGGACAAGGACTTCACGCTTGGAACGGGTGAAACCAAGGAAATCACCATCACCGTGGACGTCACGGAAACTACCCTCAAGAACCTCAACGACGAGACCCTGACCGTGAACCTGACCGTTTGGGCACGGTCAGAAACCGTGAGCGACGCTGCCAACGCCGTGTTGGAAGTCACCCTCGTTCGCATGGACACCGGTAGCGCCAACGGCGGCGAAGATGCTGGGTCGGGCCTCCCACTGGAAGCCATTGCGCTCTGGGGCGTGTTCCTCTTGGTGCTTGTTGGCGGTGTGGTCATTCTGCTCTCAATTCTGCGAACAGAGGAAGAAGAAGACGAATACGCCAACTGGGGCGAGGATGGCTACGAAGACAGCCTTTCTGCCACCTACGGTGCGGTTGCAGCGGCTCCTTCGATTCCAACTGCCATGCCAACTCCAACGCCCGCTCCGGCCCCAGCCGCCGCACCAGAAGCACCCGTTGTGCAGGATTCAACGCCTCCACTCCCAGCAGGTGGTCTTCCCGCAGGCTGGACCATGGAACAGTGGAAGCACTACGGTCAACAATGGCTGGACCAAAACCAGCAGTGAGCGCTTCAAAACTCTCACGTGGCCGAAGCGTAGGGTTCAAGTCGCAGGCAACCTCGCCATGAATGCCGGAGGGCAAGCAGATGTATGGAAACGGACAAGCACCCATCTTCATTTTGAAAGACGGTACACAACGAACCCGAGGTCGCACGGCGCAATCCAATAACATCGCAGCAGCCAAGGCGGTGGCCGATGCTGTTCGCTCTACGCTCGGCCCCAAGGGCATGGACAAAATGCTCGTCGATTCCATGGGCGATGTCGTCATCACGAATGACGGAGCAACCATTCTCAAAGAAATGGACATTGAACACCCTGCGGCGAAGATGATCATCGAAGTTGCCAAAACTCAGGAGCAACACTGTTTCGACGGCACCACCTCCGCCGTTATCCTCTCCGGCGAACTGCTCAAGCGAAGCGAAGACCTGATTGAACAGAACGTTCATCCTACCGTAATTTGCGAAGGCTTCCGTCTCGCCGCTGAACGTGCCATCGGTTTGATGGACGACCACGGCATCTCGACTGAAAACGACGACAACGTGCTTCAAGAAGTCGCCAAAACCGCCCTCACCGGAAAATCGGCTGGTGCGGTCAAGTCCTTCATGGCCGACATTTGTGTGCGAGCAGTAAACGCCGTTGGCGTTGTCGAAGACGATGAACGCCTGGTTGACCTCTCCGATATCAAGGTCGAAAAGCGCCAAGGCGGTTCCATCAAAGATTCCTCTCTCATCGACGGCATTTTGCTGGACAAGGAGCGAGTTCATGCCGGTATGCCACGAAGTGTGAGCGATGCAAAGATTGCGCTGGTCAACTCCGCTATTGAAGTCAAAAAGACCGAAGTGGACGCCAAGATTCAGATCACCGACCCCAACCAACTCGCCTTGTTCCTCGAAGAAGAAGAGAACTACATTCGTAATCTCGTTAACACCATCGAAAACGCAGGCGCCAACGTCCTCATCTGTCAGAAAGGGATTGACGAACTGGCTCAACATTACCTTTCCAAGAAAGGAATCTTTGCGATTCGTCGAGCAAAGAAATCCGACATGGAAGCCTTGGCCAAAGCGACCGGAGGAACCATCATCACCAATCTCGAAGACATGAACGGCGATGACCTCGGTCAAGCATCCCGAGTGGAGGAGAAAAAAATCGGCGACTCCGACATGACGTTCATCACCGGCTGCCCTGAAGCCAAGTCCGTTTCCGTTCTGCTTCGAGGCGGAACCGAACACGTGGTCGACGAAATCCGTCGGGCGTTTGACGACGCCGTCGGTGTTGTTTCTGTCGCATGGGAAGACGGCGCCGTACTGACCGGCGGCGGCAGCGTTCTTGCTGCGCTCTCTCGAGATCTGCGAACCTATGCAGAAACCGTTGGTGGACGAGAACAAATGGCCATTGAAGCCTTTGCCTCGGCGCTTGAAATCATTCCCCGCACGCTCGCTGAGAACGCTGGCCTCGACCCCGTCACCACCCTCATTGAGTTGCGAAAGGCGCACGCTGACGGACAATCCCACGCCGGCATCAACGTCTACGAAGGAGGCGTGGTCGACATGAAGAACGCCAATGTTGTGGAACCGCTCCGAGTGGTGGAACAAGCCATTCAATCCGCAACTGAGACCGCCATCATGATTCTCCGCATCGACGATGTCATCTCATCCAAGGGCGTACCCATGGACGAGGGCATGGGCGACATGGGCGATTTCCACATGTGATGCCGACATTTTGGTGGAAGAAAAACCGACCAAAAACGAACCACGGGAAGCCTTTTTGGCCTGTGGTTTGATAATAACCTTCAAAGGCCACTGAAGGCTGGCAAAGAACACTCACAGAGCGTGAGCAAGAGGTCATCCCATGGCAGTCGTCGCAAAAGTATGGATTGACGAAGATTGTATCACCTGTGACGCATGTCAGGACATCTGTCCAGAAGTGTTCGAAGTAACCGACGATTCGTCCTTTATTCTGGCGGCCGTTCGGACCGACGGCGTGTTTGACCGCAACGTTGGCGGGGCACCGCTGGTTGGCACCCTCGGTACAGAACTCGGGGACATCATCATCGAAGCCGCAGAAGCTTGTCCTGTTGAGGTCATCAAATACGAGCTGGTGGGCGACGGGGCTGCAGAAGACGTCGTCGAAGCCGCTCCCGCCGCTGTTGAAGCAGCCGCCCCTGCCGCTGCCGTCGCACCCGCTGCTGGCGTGTCCGATGCTCTCAACGCCGTGTTTGCTGGCGACCGCTCCATCAACATCCTCTTCGGTTCTCAAACAGGAAACGCAGCAGGCCTCGCCGAAAAGACAGCGAAACTTGCTACCAATTACGGACTTGAACCCAACATCGTTGACATGGACGGCTTTGACCCCGCCAAATTGGCGTCAATGAAGCGTGTCATGATCATCACTTCGACCTGGGGCGAGGGTGAAATGCCGGACAACGCCGACGCCATGTGGAACGCCATCAACGCCAACGGACCCGCTCTCGGCGGTGTGCACTACTCCGTGTGCGCCATCGGTGATACCTCCTATGACGAATACTGCAAAGCAGGACATGACTGGAACAACAAACTCGCAGCGTTGGGCGGCTCCGAAGCCTTCCCCATTCAGGAATGCGATGTTGACTTTGAACCGCCCTGGAAAATTTGGGTCGAACAAGCCCTTCCGCTTCTCGCATGCGTTGACGAATCCGGCACGCTCCAAGTTGAACTCCTCGAGGAGATGAAAGCCTACGGAGCTGGCGATGACGACGATGTGGTTGAGGGCGACTTTGCCCCCGGCATCATCGAACAGGATACCCTCACCATCACGCTCGAGGTCTTCCGCTACGCCCCCGAAGCCGCTGAATCTGGGTGGGACACCCTCACCTGTGCGGTTCCCGGACACGCCACCGTCCAAGACCTGCTCATGACGATGCAGCGAGAAGTTGACGGCAGCCTCGCGTTCCGCCGAGGAGCTGTCGCAGGTACGCCCACCACCGGTGTTCGCGTCAACGGTCGAATCGTTCTTGCAGACTGCACCCAAGTTGGCGACCTTGCCGTCGACGGCGGTCGAGTTCGCATCGAACCGCTCCCTGGCCATCCTGTTGTTCGCGACCTCATCGTTGACACCTCCCGCTACGAAAGCCACCGAAGCCGAGCCGAGCCTTGGATGCGAACCGACCCACGTGAAGGCGAGCGCTTGCCCTCTGGCATGGCGATGGGAACCATGGAATCGGCAACGGCTACGGCGCTTCATCAGGCCGGTGATGTGCTTTCATTCCAATTGATTCAGGCCATGTCGGACACGCTCCCGCACGACCCGCACTACGAGGGCCCCGGTGTTCACTTCCAACAGTGGCTCCGTGTGCTTGACCCACGAACCTCCGAACAGCAACGCCGAAGCATCATGACCTCGCTCCAAGAAAAGGACGGCGTGTGGTCCGAGGCCGACCATGCCAGTTTGATGCGCTACGGCGAAGACGGACGTCTTGCAGCTCGCTCCCTGAACGAAGCCCGTGGTGCTTTGCTCAACCAAAGTCGCTATGCCGGTAAATCAGGCCGCCTCGTGAAGTGGTACGGTCGCAGTGTGAAGTGGTCTGGAAACGTCAACGAAACCACTCTCTACCGCCAAGTGCTCGGTCCGTTGGGCCTGGTCAGCAACGTCTTCAGTGGCGTTTCCGCTCGAATGGCACTGGCCTTCACCCGGAACGGGGGCCCCCCCATTCGTGGACTCCAAGCTCTCTTGGTCCCACCCGCAGGACTGGGTCGTATTCCAAAGATGTTCAACGGTCGCGTTGAGAACTATCACGAAGTGGTCAGTCTGTTCAACGAAATTGACCAACGGTTCTGAGGTGAGATGATGGCAAAGATCGCATACTACCCCGGAAACGTAGCACGAGCAGGCGCCTCTGAAATTGAAGACACCATTCAACCGCTCTGCAAGGCGCTTAACATTCAACTCGTTGAAATCCCACGGGCCAGCAGCGACGGTGGCAACGTCATCAAGCAAGCAACACCCAAGTTGCAAGATGCGCTCGTAGCAAGGAATCTTGCCCTCGCCGAAGCCAAAGGACTTGACATCATGACCACCTGTGCCACCAGCCACGCCATCATGTGCAACACCTCCCAAGACATGGCGAGGGACCCCGTCTACGCCAGCACTGTGAACAATCTCGTCGCCCGCACATCCAAGGTGGAGTACACGGGCGAGACCCAATCGTGGCACTTGCTTCACTACCTCGTTGAGGAAATCGGTCTAGACAAAATCCGAGACGCGGTCAAGAACCCCTTGAAGATGAACATCGCAGCCTACTACGGCCCCGATATGCAACGTGAAGGTGCCTGTGCAGGGGACGATCCCTTCATGCCCACCTACATGGAGCAACTCATCGAAGCCTTGGGCGGTACGCCGGTGGATTACGATTCCAAGTGTAACAGCGTCGGTTCAACCTCCATGCTCACCCTTGAAGATTCATCTTTGGCCATGACCG
>JBMYQB010000040.1:0-14131 GCA_049600935.1 Candidatus Poseidonia sp. | reverse complement strand
AAAGCAGCTTCATTCATCCCCCATCCTCTTGACTTACAATAGTCGACTTTGGCATCCATTATTGTCGTATATTCTCCGTTAATTTTCCACATGCAATCACCCGTTTATCACTAACCATAATGCTATTTAATTATTAAAAACTTTCCACTCACTTTCCAATCCTTTACGCACAAAGCAAGCCTCTTACCACCCCCCCTGCTGGAAACGGCATGGTCCGCCGACGTGCGCTGTTGGTGTCCGTGGTGCTCCTTGTCTTGCTGACCAACCAACTCGTTATCGCTTCACCCAACGGACTGGGCTCTGAAGCCAACGATGGATGCCTTTGTCATACGCCCGAAGCTGACACCGAAATCCTCCTCTCAGGTCTTCCAGAGGCCTACGAGGCCAACACCACCTACAGCCTCACCCTTGAACTCATCAGTGCCGTCGAAGCGGTTGATGATCGGTCCCAAGGCGGCTTTCGCATGCTCGTAACCGAAGGCACCGTTGGGTATGACGACACCACTGTTCAATCACTCGACAACGGTTGGACCCACACCTACAACGGTTCACTCCAACGCACATGGTCGGTTGAATGGACCTCGCCACAAGCCAACGATACGGCCACGACGTTCACCGTTCAGGGAAATGCGGTCAACGGAAACAATGCGCAAACGGGCGATGCGTGGTCGACCCTTGAAATCGTGGTGCCAGGCGTAGCCTACCAAGGCGACCTCAATCCAGGCGAGGGCATTGACGGGGTAAGTCAAACCGACCGGATTGTCCTCGTCGTGGGACTCGTACTCATTCTTGCACTGCTCTGGTCGGTCGCCCGACCCTGATCAGTTGACAAACTCGATTTGACGGTTGCGAAGTGCTCGAAGTTGGCGGTTTTCGGTCGAGCCGTGAATTTGGTCACTCTTGACGCCGGTCAGGACCAGCATGACACGGAGTTCGTCGCCGAGTTCTTCTCGAACGGCAGCACCCCAGATGATCTTGGCATTCGGTGAGATTTGCTCTTTGATGAGCTGCGAACAACGTTCCGCTTCTCCCAAGGTGAGACTGCTCCCACCCACGACGTTGATGAGCGCACCTCGGGCGTCGCTCATGTCAAGGTCGAGCAGGGGTGAATGAAGCGCTTCCATGGTTGCAGCATCGGCCCGTCCGGGGCCTTTGGCGCTACCCAGGCCGATCATGGCCACGCCAGCACCGGAGTTTACGATGGATTTCAAGTCCTCAAAGTCGAGGTTGACCATGCCGTCGGTCGTGAGGAGTTCCGTGACGCCCGTGATGGAACGCACCAGAAGTTCATCACCCACTCGGAAGGCGCTCGCAATCGGGAGGTCCTTGACGCCCTCAATTTCCAGCAAACGTTCGTTTGGAATCACCAGAATGGTGTCGCAATGTTCCCGTAGTCGTTCAAGACCCCACTCTGCATTTTGTTTTCGGAGCGACCCCTCGGACTTGAACGGGTAGGTGACCACGGCGATGGTCATGGCGCCCTGTGCTTTGGCCAGCCGTGCGATGTGACCAGCTGCCCCGGTTCCCGAACCGCCCCCCATGCCGGCGGTGATGATGGCCAGTTGCGTGTCGTTGGTGATACGGCGCAGCATACGCTCGGATTCCAAGGCTGCAGCTTCCCCCTTCGTTGGATCGCCACCTGCGCCGCGACCGCGAGCGGTACGGCCGATGAGCACCTTTTCTTGAATGGGAGATTGCAAGAGTGCCTGAGCATCGGTGTTGATGGCGTATCCCGTAACGTAGGACGAGTCGAACAACTTCTCATCGAACAAGCGGTTGATGGCGTTGCAGCCTGCACCGCCCACGCCGTAGACTCGGATGCGTGGTTGAAGAGATTCAAGCAGGGCTTTCAATTCCTCTTCGGAACCTTGGCCGGGGGCTTCTTCGTGGTGAACCACCCGTTGCTCTTCTTCGGAGAGTTCCAGTACACGTTCGATCAAATGGCGCATGGCCACATTTTCACTTGTGGACATTTTCAATGTGCCGCCCTCAGAAGGGCACGCCACACGGGTTTGGCGAGCCGTTGACGATGGCCGAATCAGTCCCTGAGCCCTTCTTCGGTGACCTGGTAGACGCACTCGCCGTCCGGGAGATTGGGTGAGTCGACCAGACGAGCGATGCGTCGTCCGCCCTTGGCCTTGCGAAGGTAGAGCCTGAAGGTGCTGGCGTGAGCCAAGATGTGGCCGCCGATGGGCTTCGTTGGGTCGCCCCACATGGCGTCGGGCTTGGAGTGCACCTGGTTGGTGACCAGCACAAGCGCGTTGTTGACGTCGGCCAATTTCTTGAGGTCCTTCAGGTGGCTGTTGAGCTTCTGCTGACGACGTGCGAGCATGCCTCGGCCGATGAATTCAGCACGGAAGTGGCTGGTCAACGAATCGACGATGATCATCTTCACGTTGAGTCCTTTGCTCATGCGCTTGATTTCATCAGCCAGCAGCATCTGGTGAGCTGAGTTGTAGGCACGAGCGACATGGATGCGGGAGAGCACGTAATCGGGGTCAAGTCCGTGGCCCCTGGCCATCTGGGTGATACGCTCGGGTCGGAAGGTGTCTTCGGTGTCGATGTAGAACACATCGCCATCAAGACCGCCCTGGTCCTCAGGAAGTGTGCAGTTCACGGCCAGTTGATGGCCAATCTGGGTCTTTCCACTGCCGAATTCACCGTAGACTTCGACGAGGGCTTGAGTTTCAAATCCACCACCCAGCAAATCGTCAATAGACTGCACCTTGGAGGAGAGTTTCTGAACTTCCCGGCGTCGCTCGAGCAGTGCATCTCCGGAGACAAAGCCTCCGATGTTGGCCATTTTCTTCGCTGCGGCGATGATCTTTGCAGACACGGCTTCACCGAGTTCGGCTTCTTCTGCGAGGTCGGCAGGCGACATGACGGCGAGGCCCAAGAGTTCCTCAAAGCCGGCTTCACGTAGCTTTTCTGCGGTGGCTGGTCCTACGCCCGGTAGGTCTTCGATGGTCACCTTGACCTCCTCTTCTTCGGTCATTGCAACGACCTCTTCTTCCACCGGTGCTTCATTCTTTTCAACTTCAATGCTGATGTTTTTCTTCGTTTTTGTTGGCATGTTCCATCCCTTTTCATGCCGATGGTGATGTGCTTCCCTATATGAAGGAGCGAAGGAGGGCTGGCTCAGGAAACCCTGCTCCAACACTCGTGACTTAGCCAGGATATAGAGGGCAGTGTGCTGTTTCGTTCACTTTTCGTTTTGATTTTGTCAAACTGAAAGTGATTCGTCTTCCCGCTCGGTCGTTTCAGCAGAAAGTGGATTTGGTACCGATTCGTTGGCTTCGTAGGAAATCAACACCACGTGGTTGATGTCGATGGAATCGTTGCCGGTATCAATGCTCACGTTAAGGTTCCAATCGCCCCCCTCAACGCCGTATTGATCGTGCGTCCAGGCGGCTTCCTGACCGTCGCCGATTTGCTCGGTGTGGAAGGCTTGCTCCTCGCCATCAGGGTCGTTGAGATGCCAGGTCACCGTGATCTGGGTTCCTGGGAGAAGGTCGTTTCTGTTGGTGATGGTTGACTGGACGGCCAAGTATGCTGGTGTTGGGCACTGGCAGTCAGGCGAGGTCGCCAGCACCATCGCGTCCGGGTCGTCGGTGTTGGTCTGTGTCCAGTCAATCTCCTTCTCAATGCGCAGCTGGAGTTCCATCGATGCTTCGTTACCGCTCTCATCGGTGGCCGACAGGACCGCCGTGAACAACCCGTGTGTTTGGAAGGTGTAGGTGATTTCCGCTTGTTCGTTGGCGTTCACCGTGATGGTGTTTGAACCGTCTTCGTCGTCGCCTGGGTCAAAGCTGAACGTCTTTATCGTTCCAGCCTTGGAGGTGACCCGTGCGAAATCAAAGGACAATTCAACGCCCGTGGTGGACAATACGGCACCGTTTTGAATGCGCTCGGTGATGGTTCCCGATGTGGCATCGTAGTAGACGTTCATCGAGATGGGTCCGTCATCCTCGCCCGACGCATCTCCCCCGAGGCAACCCGCCAGTGAAGCGGAAAGGAGCATGACGAGCATGGTCGCCACCTTGGCATCTCCGGCTCGCATGAGCATGGTAGTGCGCACCACCTCAAGAAACCACCCGTTTTCATGATGGGACCTAGACGGTGGTTTGAAAGCGGTGAACCGTGGCGGACAAAGTAGCGAGGTGGGGTAGTCTGGATATCCCGTCGGGCTCATAACCCGGAGATCGATGGTTCAAATCCATCCCTCGCTACCATCACCCATACTGGTAGTAATCGTGTTTGGGCTGCAGGCTGTCAAGCGCGGTTTGCAGGCGAGCGTTGGCTGCTTGTTCACCCGCCACGATGGCCGCTTGTTGGCCTTCAAGTCGGGTGCGCTCAGCCTGGAATCGTGCTGCGTGAGAGGTAACGGTTGAGGTTCCGTTGTGAAGGGCCATCAGCACGTCATGAAGCAGAACGCTCGGCGAGTCTCTGGGTTCGAGTTGGAACACACCGTTGGCCTGAATGACGTCCCCTGCCGCTGCGATGGTGGCGAGGAAGCGCTCAGCGTGCCCCTTGGAAGGCAAGGCTTCGAGGGCAGCCAGCGCCGCTGCGAGGTGGCCAGGTCGCAACTTCTCACAAGTTGAGAACGCTTTGGCGGCTTTCCTTCCCTTCCCCGCCGCTGCGTACAACCGTCCCGCTCGAAAATGGTCTTCGTGTTCCGGTTGCATTGAGGCCAACATTTGCGGCGCATGCTTTTGCAACACCTTGACCAAGGCCTTCCGCTCGCTGTGCATGCGCTTGATGGTCGCCATGCTCTGGTCCGCTTTTCCTCGCAGGAAGTACACATCGCACATCAATCGCAGACCTTTGAGCAGGAAGATTTGGTCCTGAGGCTCGCGCTTTTTCTTGGCCAGCATCATGTCGCAGAATTGCGTCGCCATCACTTCTGAAAGTTCCAATCGCCCCTCTTGCATGTACCGTTCGATTTGATGCAAGGTTTGTGCGGGGTCCTGCATCCCAAACATGGTACCAATTCACCTGAGCACCCTCGAGGCTATGATGCCTTTGCACCCACGGCTCATCACCGGCCTTCTGCGTTTATGGACCACCACCAGCGAGCCAACCGCATGGACGACCATGGCGTGCTGGCCGTTTCGGGTACGCCCGGAGTCGGCAAAACCAGTCTTTCTGCGGTGCTGGAGCAACGCGGCTGGAACGTGCTGTCGCTGGCGACGCTGGCGGACGAATTCGGTTGCTTGGACGACATTGACACCGAAGACGGTGCTGCACCCATTGACATTCATCGTCTCGCTGAAGCATGGGAGGCCTCGTCTACGGGACGCTGGCTTGTCGACGGCCACCTCTCGCATTTGCTTGACGTCAACGGGATTGTCTTGCTTCGCTGCCATCCAGCCAGGCTAAAGCAACGTCTCGAGGCCAGGGACTACCCCAAAGGAAAGGTTCGAGCGAACGTCGAGTGGGAAATGACCGCAGGCCACTGGGCCGAATTGCTTGAGTTTGAGGTGGAAACGCCCCTCCTTGAATTGGATGCAGGGGCCCTTTCCTTGGAGGAATTGGCCGACCGAATTGAAGCGTGGTTTGAGGAAGGCTTACCCTCCCTTCCGCTTGAGGAATTGGCGGTTGGCGCTCTTGATTGGCTCGGCGAATCGTTGGAATGAACGTCGCACCTTCCACAAACCATAACACCCCCTCGGAAGTGGTTCCTTCATGGCCCTTGAGAAAATGCGTCGTCGCTGGGAAGCATGGTTGCAGCCGTTGCTGACGGCGTTTTACAAACTCTCTCCGTCAACGGTAACCTGGCTCGCCCTTCCGTTTGGTGTGGTTGGGGGCTTGCTGGCGATGTATGCGCCCGACGACACGACGGGTGGCGGCTGGCTGCTTGGTGGAGCGGTGATGATCGCCCTCGCCATGCTCTTTGACGGTCTCGACGGGTCGCTCGCCCGAGCCAAAGGTGAAGTCACCCGATGGGGCGACTACCTTGACCACACCATCGACCGTGTGCTGGACGGTGTGTGGGTGGTGTGCATCAGCGCCTCGGTGTTTGTGGGCGACATGACCCTTGGGTTCGCAGCGGCCTTCCTGACCCTCATGGGTTCCTACATGGGGACGCAGGCGCAGGCCGTGGCGGGTTCGCGGAACTACCGAGGCTTTTCGAGGGCCGACCGCACCGTGCTCACCCTCCTTTCCCTGGTGGTCATGGGCGTGATGGTCATCGCTGGATGGAGCATCGACGCCACCTACCCCGGATGGTTCGACCACATCGAGGTGAACCCGATGAGCCTCATCGTGTTCATTTCCGCCATTGGTGGTCTGTGGACGTTCTCGGTGCGGTTCCTTCAAGCCAGAGGCGAAATTCAAGCACTGGACGCTGCCGACCCGTTGCCGCAACCTGGTCTCAAAAACGAACAGGAATCGTGAAGCATTGGCCGTCTTCAAACGGTCCGTTGATGGCCTGTTTTGACCCCTTTCAAGCGACATAGTCATAACGGACGAAGGCGACATAGTTGTTGATGGGTAGCCCAAAGGCTGAACGAAACGGTGGTCTGCGCGCCGTCATTCTTACCGCAGTCATGCTTCTTGCACTGGCTCCATTGAGTCCTGTTCAAGCCAGCGATAACCTTGGTGAGCCCACGAATTTGCAGGCTCAGCACATTCAAGCGGTGTTCGATAACACCTCCGAAACCACCCTCATCACGTGGGAGAACATCGCCACAGGCGGTTCTGAATTGAACGGATTGTTCAGTGCTACCTACAAGGTTTACCGACATTCATCGGTCATTGACGTAGCCAACTTGGGCACGCTTGAAGCCTTTGCAGAAGTTGACGCCTGCGACGCTGGCGAAGCCGGTGGCAACCCCTTCAACTGTCAAGGCGGCACACATGCTGGCCACTCAATTTCCTTCCCCGTGGACCCCGGCACCAACGGCACGTTCTACTACGCCATCACCACCCTGTTGGCCAACGGTACCGAGGCCGCCGAGTTGCTGTTCAATGCCTCTCAAATTTACGAACCCGTGGAGGAGATCACCCGCAGCGTCTACACGCCCTACATCATCTCAGCGCTCTTTGACGCTGCCAACAGTCAGACCACCCTCAACTGGCTGAATTACAACTCCATCAATCCCGTTCTCCCAACCACGGGCCCCGATGCGCTCGAGATTCGCATTTGGCGTACGGACTACCAAATCACCCGTGAGTTGGGCTCCTACCTCGTTTCCCAAGAAACCCCCATTGCGGTTCTCAACGCCACCGACACGTCCTACGTGGTGGACATCCCCCCCAACACACAGCGAAGCAGCTACTACTCCATCACCTACTTCCTGCCCAACTACACCGAAACCGGAGAAGATTACGAGGACATCCGCTTCGTCGGTCAGAACACCCTGGCTGAACCCGTGGTGGAGGACAACCGACCACCCGACCAACCCATCCTGCTCTCTGCTGAGTTCACGCCCAACGCCGAAGCCGGCACCGGCACCACCACCATCACGTGGGGCGATGTCGCTGCAGAGACCGATGAAACCTATCGTGTGTACCGTTCCGACCAACCCTTCACCACCATTCTCCGCAACGACGTAGCGCTGCTCGTGGAAGGCATCCTCGAAGGCATCAACTCCTACGAAGTCGAAGTGCCTCAAGGTTTCCTTGGCTATTCCTACTACTGCGTTGTGACCGTGGACGCCACGGGCGTGATCAACACCGACACGACCGGTGATTCCTGT
Source organism: Candidatus Poseidonia sp. (assembly GCA_049600935.1). Classification (GTDB taxonomy): domain Archaea; phylum Thermoplasmatota; class Poseidoniia; order Poseidoniales; family Poseidoniaceae; genus Poseidonia. The sequence goes on along the minus strand of JBMYQB010000040.1, from coordinate 6,431 downwards.
ACCAACGCCATCGAAGAAAACGCCTTCTACAGTTGGGTGGCTGAACCCACCAACGTTCATGCTGAATTCCTCGGCGACCGAACAACCCGAATTACATGGGACGACCAACTCGGCATTGAGGGAGAGATCTACCACATATGGTACACCACCTATCGCGTATCGGGGGCCCAGTTCGTTGAGAATCAGACGATGATGTACCTCGGTACGGTCGGCGACGGCGTGGGCTACTTTGACGCTGAAGTACCCGATGACGAATACCGAACCAACTCGTTTTACTTCGTGACCTCTGAAGCGCTCTACGGCAACGTCAACGGCACCTACCACTACACCGGTTTGATTCAGAACTACTTCCAGGTGCCCTTTGAAGACACACGAGCACCGAACCCGCCCCGCATCAAGAACGCCTATTCCATCGGTTCGATGAACCTCGTCAGTCTTGAGTGGTTCAACGAGGACGAGAACAACGAATCCTACTCCATTTGGCGCCACTACGGCGACCCCTTCGGCGTCGATGAAAACGATGTTTCCACCATCGGAAGCGACGGTTGGGAACCCGTTCTCGAGGACATCGATGCAACCTTTGTCGTCAGCGACACCATGACCCGAGAATTTGACATTCCACCCAACGTGGACCGCAATGTTTGGTACGCCGTGACCATCACCGACGAGTGGGGCAACTTCAACGACGAAATCTTTGCCGGCTTTGGTGGAAACGCCTTCAAGGTGGCCGAAGACACGTTGCTTCCGCAAGGTGAGTTGACGGTCTTTGACGACGAGGGCGTCCTCTACGACAGCACCACGCTGGTCGCTGGCCAGTACACCCTGCGGGTTCAGGTGAACGAGGACTTGGGCACCACGCCCACCATTCGAATCACCACATCCAACGGGGGTGTCCTGACCGGTGAAGACGAGCCGCTGGCCCTGTTAAACGACAACCGAAACAATCCCGATTTGGGCCCGCTCTACACCTATGACTTCAGCATCTTGTCAAGTTCGGAAGCCGGTGACATGACCATCTATGTCGTGATGGAAGACGAGTCCAACAACGAAGTCAACCAGAGTTGGGACCACCTGTCCATCGACGCTCAACTCCCCCAGATTGACATCTTCTCGCCAACGCCATCCAGCGACGGCTCGAAGTACCTCTACGGCAACAAGATCAACGTTCTCGCCGGCGTTGAGGACGATGTGGTCGTCATGTCGTTCCAGTACCGATTCACCTACCACTTCGGCGGCTCAACGGGAACGTCCCTTTCCACTCCGTGGTCCGACTTGACCGGCATCACCTACCTCGACGAGAACAACCGAAGCCTGACCGCTGACATGGAAGTCTCTGCCGGTAATTTCGAACCCGGCTACCATCGCCTCAGCGTTCGTGCCACCGACGCCGCTGGCAACGAGGTTTCGAAGAACGTCGAGTTCATCGTGGACTACTGTCGCAACCGCCTTGACGGCACCACCGTGTGTTCCTACGAAGAAGCGCTTCAGCCTCCAATTGAGCCCGAGGTCATCACGCCTTCCTACAGCGATCCTCCGTACGTGATCGTGTGGATCATCGGTGCGGTGAATCTGTTGGCCATCATCGTGTCGTTGATGATCGTTCGAACCAGCATGGCCGGACCGAAGAAGAAGAAGCGAGGCGATGACGACGAAGACGACGAATCCTGGATGGCCGAATTCATTGGTACCAGCCAAGACCTCGACATGGACGCCGTGACCGGAACCGGTAGCGCCGCTACGCCTGAAGAGGAAAAGAAAGAGGAAACCCAAACCGCCGCTCCAGAGGAAGACGACGACGACCCGTTCGCCATCAACGTCGTACAGCGCAAGTCACGCCGCCGTAAGAAGAAGGAAGAACCCGAAGAGGATGACGACGACGACGATGACGACGACGATGACGACGACGACGATGATGACGATGACGACGAGGAAGAGGCACCACGAAAGCGCCCAGCCCGCAAGGTTGGCCGTCGTGCAGCCCCTCGCAAAGCCCCCGTGAAGCGTCGAGCCGTCAAGCGTAAGTCCGAGGATGACGACTGAGGTTCTTCCTTCGTATCCACACCGCTGAGGTGAACGTGATGAGGAAGCAGGAGAAGATTGGCTACGGCCTGGTGGTCGTGGCCGTCCTGCTCGCCATCGCAGGCTCGGTCGGGTTCGTGCTGGAGGGCGAGGTCAGCGATATTCCAACCCCGAACGTCCCTGAACGGACGTTTTTCGCCGATGAACCGCTTCCCGAGAACGGTTTGAGCACCTTCGTTTCAGCGAGCCTCACCCTAACATGGGACCGCGATGATATCTATGTCGTGATCGTCGATGAAGACGAGAAGAAGACCTGCGAGGCCACCCCACCGGGCTTGTTCAACGAGGGCTCGACCAGTGCTTGCACGCCCTACGACGCCGACGTGTTGGCTGCGGGCACCGACGGCAGCAAAGGCCTGAGCTGGGACGTGGCCCCGGGCGTTCACTATGCTGGCATTGGCACGGTGGGCGAGACGCTTCCTGAAGGTGCAGAGGTGAACATGTTCTACGAAGTGCATCTCCAAGCCGGCTTCGTGTCCTACTTCCTCTTCGCACTGGTCGGCGTCGCCGGCCTGGCGTATTCACGTGTTGAGTGAACTCATTCCACGCCGTCGTAGTAGGTGGCAACCGCCGCATCGATTTCATCGAGCACTGCGCTTTCGTCAACGGTGAGGGTGACGCCGTCCCTTCGCAGGGCTTGCCCGTTCACCCACAGGTCCATGCAATCGGCGCCGTTGAAAATGAGGTTGGCTAGATGCCGGTTGTCCGAGCGTCCACGAGGGCGCATGCGAACGTCATCGAGGTTCCAAACGGCCCAGTCCCGACTTCCTTTGGTGGCCAAATCCATTGCCTCCACTGCGGGAAGAAGGGTTGAGTCCCAGTGGTCGTGGCGTTGCACCAGCGACGCTAAACGGGCCTCAGCCTGCATGTTTAGGCCGTTGCCCGACGATGCGGCTCCGTCCGTACCGAGTCGGACGTCCACACCAGCGTCACGGTAGGCGGGCAGCGAAAGGGTGCCACCGCATGCGAGTTTCATGTTTGAAGAGGGGCAGTGAACGGCCGTGGCCTCGTGCTTCTTGAGCATGCGAATCTCGTTCTTCTTCACCCACGAAGCGTGGGCGCAAACGGTGCCTGGCTGGAAGAAGCCAATGCTGTCGAGGTACTCAACGGGATAGAGGCCGGTCTTGGCGTGGCAGTCGGCGATTTCCTTACGCGTTTCACTCACGTGAATGTGCAGACGAGCGCTGCGTTTTTCCGCCAGTTCAGAGGCGCTGCGCAAGGTGTCTTCGCTGCACAGGTAGACCGAATGGGTGGCGATGGCGTACTGCACCAAGTCGTCTTCGTTGTTGGCGGCGAGCAACCCGTCGAGTTCCTCGAGCGCCGATGCCGCATCGGGATGACTGGGAAGGGCGGCATCGCTGACCGGTCCACCGACGAGTCCACGAAGTCCAGCCTCGGTCAGAACCTCGCCCGTCACGCTGGGATAGAAGTACATGTCCGCAGCAAAACTGCTCCCGGTTCGAATCATCTCGGCCGCCGCACAACGGCTGCCCATGCGAACGTAATCGGGCGTGATGCGGGCTTCGGTTGGGAAGATGGCCTCCTCCAACCATCGATGGAGCGGAAAACCGTCGCTGAAGTCTCGTGCGTTCAATTGCATGGCCAGATGCGTGTGCCAGTTTTGGAAACTGCGGGTGATCAGCCGCTTGGAGCCGTCGATGTCCTCCACCACGTCTTCGTCGCCGTTGGAAGGCGACCACGAACCGTCGGCGTGAAGCAGAACATCGCCCACCGTCTTTTGCCCGCCCCGGTCGTAGAGGACCGTGTTACGGTAGCGGACAGGCGCATCGCTCATGGAGGGTCCTGCTCGCCATGATTCATGAACGCTGAGGTTCGCACCGTGGGCCTTATGTTTGATTGAGACAGCCGCAGACCTGCCGCCACTGTGGCTTAGTTGGTAGAGCGTCTGATTCGTAATCAGAAGGTCGGGAGTTCGAGTCTCCCCTGTGGCTCCTTTACGCTTCGCTTTCAGCCGTGCTGATGTCAACCCCAAAGGCCACGGCGCTCTGTTCAAGGCTGACCACGGCGGGCAGCGGACGTCCTGCGAGGTAGTCCAAACAGGCACCTCCGCCGGTGGAGACGTGCCCCATCTTGTCGGCCAAACCTCGTTGAGCGACGAGGGTGGCGGTGTGGCCTCCACCCATCACGGCGTAGCCGTCGGATTCGGCGCAGGCGTTGAGCATCTCGATGGTGCCCAAGGCGAAGTCAGGGTTCTCAAAGACGCCCGAGGGTCCGTTGAGGATGATGGTGCCGGCGCTTCGAATAGCGGCGGAGAGGTGGAACACCGAGGTGATGCCAATGTCCCAGAACGGGGCTTCAATGGGGAAGTCCTTCAGGGGTATATCCACACGGTTTCCTTCGATGTTGGCGGCCAAATCCACGGGCAGGTGAATCTTGTTGCCGTAGTCTTTGATGAGGGTCTTGGCCTGTTTGATGGTGGAAGCCCAGTTCTTGTCGAGTTCTTTCTTGAGGAAGGCACGGTTGGGCTCACCGATGTCGTAGCCAGCCAAATCCAGCAGCAGGTTGGCCACTCCTCCGGTGGGCCAGAGAGCGTCGGCAATGCCGTTACGCAGCATGTTGTCGGCGACCTGGATGGAATCGTCGACCTTTACCCCCCCGAGAACGGCGAGGCAGGGGCGTTCGGGGGTTTCGAGGGCGTGGTCAAGTTTCCTGATCTCGTTGCCCATCAGCTCCCCCGCCACGCACGGCAACACTCCGGTGAAGCCGATGATGGAGGGTGAGGCTCGGTGGGCGCAGCCAAAGGCGTCGTTGACGAACAGGTCAGCGACGCTGGCAAGGCGCTGGACGAATCTTGTTTCGGCCATGGCTGCGATGTCGGTGACCGAGGTTTCTTCTTCGTCCATGCGGACGTTGTTGAGCATCAACAGTTGGCCTGTTTCAAGGCCCTCAATCGCCTTCATGGCTTTGGGTCCGTGAATGTCGTCCACCCACTTGACCTGTCGGCCGAGCAGGCGACCCAGTTCACGGGCGTGGCCCAAGGTGCTGGTGAAGTCGTCTTTTCCCGGGCGTGATTGGTGGGCGAGGATGATGACCTTGGCCGGCACCAATCGCTGAAGGGTGGGCAGGATGGCACGAATGCGCGTGTCGTCAAGAAAGGCCTTGGTGGCAGGGTCGAGCGGGCTGTTGATGTCCACGCGTAGCAGGACGGTTTTGCCGTCGACGTTGACGTCGTCCAGCGTGAGGACCTTTGCCATCAATCTCACCCAAGGGCCTTCGGTTTTTCATCCCTCGCTCGGTTGTCCAAGCGTCAACTCATCTGAGGTCAATGGTGATTGAGCCCGAGTCACCCTCAGCGTTGTTTCCACCGTACTCAACGCCGTTGAAGATGAAGCCGATATCGGGTTCAAAGAAGGTGTATCTCATGGTCCAACGATGTCCTTCCTCAAGCGTAACGTACTTCTTCTCACTCGAAAAACTGGAGGCGGTGGCTCCGTCTCCACCCTCGGTCGTAAATTCAACATCGCCGTCCCAGCAACAGAAATCAAAGGCACTCAAGTCAAAGAACTCAACCTGCACGTCTTCCGTTCCACAACTCGAAAACGTGACTCCACCTTCTTCGTGGACGGTGATGTCCTCAGGCTGGCTTCCATGACGCGTCAGCACCAAGTCAACGGTGTCGCTGTCTCCGTACTGGTTGTACCCTCCGTAGACAACACCGTTGGCCATGAACCCGATATCGTCCTCGTAGAACGTGTATTCAATGGACCAAGTCAAGGATTCGTCCAGGAAAACATACTTCTTCTCACTCGAAAAGTCAGCGAACTGCTCCTCAGTACCGTCAGAGCCCACAAAGGTGATTTCCCCGCCCCATTCTCCAAACTCATCGTTCGAGTTGTCAAAGAATTCAACGTGGTAAATCGCGGTACACGACGAACTGGAGACAAACGTAATCGGTGAATCCGAATTTTCAAGACATCCTGCAAGGGAACCGCTCAGGAGCACCAAACAGAGAACAGCGATGGCTTTCTTCATGGGAACCATTGGACGCATTTATTTGCAGATACATAAAAAAAATCCCTGCAGATACAGCCTCGGCCTTGCTTGAAAGGTCGCAAGACGCGCGTCCTCTTCCTCGTTGGGGCGCGAAAGGTGATAAGGCCCGCGACGCCCTTGGCTTTCATGGCCGATAAAGCGCCGGAGGACAGGGCACCGTTGGAAGGTGCTCGTCGTCGTGCGTCCACCGCCACATCGTCCTTTGGTGTGTCTCGGCGTGAGGGCCACGACGCCAGTGTCTACTACACCAGTCGTCTCAACGAAGGGCTGGTCAGTTCGCGAGATGTCGGCGTCGCCCAGGCCTTCCCCGAAGAGCACGCTAACACCGTGCTGTGCGG
>JBMYQB010000039.1:0-15103 GCA_049600935.1 Candidatus Poseidonia sp. | reverse complement strand
GGCAAAGGAAGAAAAACCCCTTGTCCAGACACACGAAGACCGCTTGGCTGAGTTGCGACGGAAATCCGAAGAGACCAAGAAAAGCGCATCAAGAATTGAGGCTTCACCGGAGGCCACTCTAGCGGCTACCACGGAACTTGACTCAGAGGCGGACGATATTGAGTTGGAACCCAATTTGGATTCACTCATCGTTGATGAAGCACTCCCTAAGGTGAAAAGTGCAAAGAATGTATTTGCTAAAATCGAAACCAAGATTGAGAAAAAGCAAGACCGGCGTCGAGGACGTCGACGCTTTGACAAGAAGGGTGGCGGGAAGCAAAAACAAGAAAAGAAACTCAACCGGCAGAAGTATTTGGAGTACAAATATGCTGCAAAAGATATCTTGGATAATCCAAACGTGCCAGAGGAACATCGTTCCAACGTCCTGGGACAAATTTGGGCCAAGGGAGAACGCCAGGGCATTGACGATTGTCTGGCATTCATTGAACAAAAAGAAGCAGAACTCATTTTGCCTGAAAACGTTGGCGATGAACTTCGAGAACTCGTCAAGCGTATGACAACAAAGAGATGATGGACATGACAGAATTAGAAGTAGCAGAAAATATGGTGGCAAGCGTACACTACACCGGTACGCTTCCGGAAAATGGCGAAGTGTTTGACAGCAGCGAAGGACGAGATCCACTGACGTTCCTTGTCGGCCATCGGCAAATGATTCCTGGATTTGAGGAAGAAATGTTGGGAGCAACCAAAGGTGAACGTCGCGAATTTACCCTCGAACCTGAACGTGCATACGGAAGCCGTGATGACGAAGCGGTGTTGGAAATCCCAAGAGAAAATTTCGCTCAACTCGAAGAGATGAGCGGAGCTCCGCTTGAAGTTGGCATGCAACTTGTCGCACAGATGCCACATGGGCCCGCTCCGTTTTTGGTAGTAGAGCTGAGCGATGATACTGTCAAGGCCGATTTTAATCACGCCCTTGCAGGTAAGTCACTAACATTTTCCGTAGAGGTCGTAGAATTGCGAGAGGCCACAGAAGAGGAGTTGGCTCATGGACACGCACACGGACCCGGCGGCCATCACCACTGAATTCAGGCGAGTCTTGATGAAGTGCCTCCACCTGTGAGGCCCATGGGCAGTGAACGCAAACCAGAGTGGCGGACGCTCAGTGGTTTACCATTGCCTTCTTCTGACAAACCAATGAGTGGCATCGACAATCTATCGCCTGCAGGTCAACCCCCCTACACTCGCGGCATACACGAGACAATGTATCGTTCGCGGTTGTGGACCATGAGGCAATATGCAGGATTTTCGAGTGCTGAAGCAACAAATGAACGATTCAAATTGCTCCTTGAACGAGGGCAGATGGGTCTTTCTGTGGCCTTTGACCTCCCTACACAACTTGGGTTGGATGCAGATGACGAACTGTCCTACGGCGAAGTCGGAAAGGTGGGCGTTTCGATCTCCTCGGTTGAAGACATGAAATTGCTTTTTGACGGCATACCCCTCGATGAGGTCAGCACGTCCATGACCATAAACGCCCCAGCGATGGTCTTGTTGGCCATGTACATCGTTGCTGCTGAGGAACAAGGGGCCTCAATGGATGAACTCAAGGGGACCATTCAGAACGATATACTGAAGGAATACATCGCTCGAGGAACCTATGTTTTTCCGCCAAAAGAAAGCATGCGATTGATTACCGATATCTTCGAATTCTGTGCAGAGAGCGTACCGAAATGGAATACGATTTCAATCTCGGGATACCACATTCGGGAAGCAGGTTCAACAGCTGTTCAGGAATTGGGCTTTACGATTGCAAATGCTCTGGCCTATGTTGAGGCTGCTGTGGAGAAAGGTATGGACATTGACACCTTTGCCCCGCGTTTGTCGTTTTTCTTCAATTGCCACAACGATTTCTTTGAGGAAATAGCGAAGTTCAGGGCTGCACGGACACTCTGGCACGATTTGATCTCAACACGATATTCTCCAACCAACCCCAAGTCCACCATGTTGCGGTTCCACACACAAGTTGCTGGCGTAAGCCTCACGGCCCAACAGCCCCTCAATAACGTGGCGAGAGTGACCATCCAAGCTCTTGCTGCTGTCTTGGGTGGCACACAAAGCCTTCACACGAACTCGTACGATGAAGCGCTGGGTTTGCCTACTGAATCCTCCGCCACGGTTGCACTGAGAACGCAACAAATCATCGCGGAAGAGTCGGGTGTTGCCGATGCTGTTGACCCCATGGCAGGTTCATGGCATGTTGAGGAATTAACAAAGGCCATTTACGATGCTTCACACAAACTTATTGTGGAAATTGAATCCAAAGGCGGGGCGTTAGCTGCCATCGAGGACGGCTGGCAACAACAAGAAATTCATCTCTCGGCTTACAAGTATCTCAATGAAATTGAGCGACAAGAGCGAAACATTGTGGGCGTGAACTACGGGATGATGAATGAACAAGAAGAGATACCCATTCTGAAAACGGATGCCACGTTAGGCGAACGGCAATCGGCACGTCTTCGTGAGTTGCGAGACAATCGCAATGCAGAATCTGTGGCCCAATCTCTTGATGCTATCCGAAACGCAGCAAAGGATGGTACGAACCTCTTCCCTGTCGTCCTTGATGCTGTTCGTCATCGCGCAACGCTCGGTGAGATCATGAATGCCATGAAAGACGAATTCGGGACGTACATGGCGCCGAGCGGATTTTGAGGGATAGCGATGACATTTGGACCAATTTACATCGACCACATTGGTATCGCAGCGCATCAACTTGATGACCACAGTCATTTCTGGTCCCTCCTTGGCCTCAAACAAGGAGAGCACGATGAAATCGTAGACGATCAGGGCGTGACAACACGATTCTTTTCAACCTCGCCGCCCCATGAAGACATACCTGTTGCCAAAATCGAATTGCTTGAACCGACAGGCGAAGACACACCGATTGGTCGCTTTCTCTCCAAGCGGGGTCCCGGCGTACAGCAACTTTGCCTCTCGGTTGGAGACTTGCCTGGTCTGTTGACCTATCTCTCCGAAAACGGGGTGCGTCTCATTGATGATACGCCGAGATTGGGTGCCGGTGGCAAACAGATCGCCTTCGTTCATCCAAGTTCAACCGGTGGAGTTCTCGTTGAGTTAACCCAGCGTGATGATTCATCCACATGCCAAGACCTATAATCGGCCTTGGCCTTCTCCTGCATGATGAGGACCTGCATCGACCAGTTGCTAGCCCTGCCCCACATTGACGCACCCAGTTTGAAGGGCGAGGTGCACTATCTCGCAGGTCGTTTGGAAGAACTCCGCATGCACCGAACCATTTCGAACGAGGCCTATCTTGACGCGGGTGCGATTCAGGGAGCCATTGAATTGGTGGCCAATATGATCGACATGGGAGTCCCGCAATCTGAAATTCAGGAGCATTTGCGCTCCACGCTTCATCGAGCAAACAGAATTGAAACAAAACATCCAGGTCTAAACTGGGCTGTTGAATCCGGCCGTGCGAGTTGATTCGGGCATGAGCCCAACACTGCTCTCCGTTCGGGGTGCTTCAAAGCGTTTTGGAGAAGTGGTTGCGCTTGAGAAGATTGACCTTGACATTCATGAGGGTGAAATCATAGGTTTGGTTGGTTCAAACGGTGCCGGAAAGACCACACTGCTTCGTCTCTTATCAGGAGTTTACCGTCCATCCGATGGAAGCGTGGTGTTGGCTGATGGTTCCAATGTAGAAGAGGCTCGCAGTCAATTGGGTGTCGTGCCTGAAAACACGGGGCTCTATGCTCGCCTCACGGCTTGGGAAAACATCCGATACCACGCCCGAATCCACGGCGTGAATGATGCAGAGGCATGGAAACGAACGATGTATTTTGCACAGCATCTCGGCATGGCAGACGCTCTTGGACGACACACGAAGGGGTTTTCACGAGGCATGCGACAGAAAACTGCGTTGTTAAGGGCGCTGGTCCACGCGCCCGACATCCTCCTTCTCGATGAGCCAACTGCAGGTCTTGATGTAACCAGTGCGCGTACGGTTCGTGAACTTGTACGGCAACTCGGTGAAGAAGGTGGAACCGTGATTTATTCGACACATCAATTGTCCGAGGCGCAGCGCGTTTGCAATCGAATCGTGATCATTCACAACGGACAAGTACGAGCGGATGGAACACCTCAAGAATTACTTGAGGCAACGAACACCGAGCATTTGGAAGAAGCCTATGTTTCCTTGACCAAAGATGTAGCCAGACCACGTCAAGAAGATGACAAACCCCTCTCGAAGTGGTCTTCATGGTGGCGTGGACTGTTCACGCCCAAAACACCTGCGGAGGTGCACGAGGATGAGTAAGGCAGGTGTTCGAATACGTGCCATTGCAAAGAAAGAACTCGTCGAGTTCGTACGGGATTGGAGGACCATCCTTGCAATTCTCGTCATACCGTTGTTGATGTTCCCTCTCTTGTTTATTCTCTTCCCGCTTTTGTTGGCCTCTGAAGCTGCAGAATTGGAGGCTTTGTCGGTCGATGTTCTCATCCAGGGTGATGAAATCCCGGTGGAATTGGGATTGGTGCTCAACAACTCGACATTGAACATTACTTACGAACCGTTACCTATACTCGACCAATTGTCGAACCCATCGGGAATTGAAACGGAACTCCGAAACGGAAGTTATGACGTTGTAGTCCGATTGCAGACGAACGGGACCATCGTTGAATATGCTGTTCTTTACCTCTCGACTTCAGAACAAAGTCTCGAGGCAAGAAGTCGTACGTTTGATGTGCTCCTTACGTGGGAGGAAAACGAAACTGTTCGTCGAATTGATGCAGCAGGGCTTGATGCTGATGAAACCCTTGACCCGCTGCGTTGGAACGGTGATGTTTCACAGAGTGATGTCGCCACTCAAGGTGAACAAGCCGGCATGGCCCTGTCGCTCTTCATTCCGCTCGTGTTGGCGGTTTGGACGTTTTCTTCCGCCATCCAACCATCCATTGACATGACGGCAGGGGAACGGGAACGTGGGACCCTTGAAGCCTTACTTGGGCTCCCTTGTTCCCGCATGGAACTACTCTTTGGAAAGTGGCTGGCCGTTGCAACGATTACTGGAGCAGGCGTTCTTCTCCAAGTGGCCGGGTTGTTGTTTGCGATTGGTTATCTTGCAACATCGGATGTTATCTCTGCACCGAGTGTGTCCCTGACGGCTCTTGTGTTCCTCTGCTTGGCGGTTTTGTTGTTTGCGATCATGGTGGTGGCGTTTGAATTGGCATTGGCGATGCGTTCGCACAGTGTGAAAGAAGCAGGTTCGATTCTTGGACCAGCGGTTCTCATTATCCTCTTCCCCGCCTTGTTCACGCAGGTCATCAACCTTGACGGGATAGAGACCTTTTGGTTTGCCATCCCCGTTGTCAATGTCCTCTTGGCACTGCGAGAACTGTTGATGAACAGAATCGTCTACTCACATGTGGTTGTCTGGTTGCTCTCGTCAACCTTCTACGCATTGGCCGCCGCCTACTACGCTGCACGCCAATTCAAGCGAGAGGACATCGTTACAAGCCTGTCTTAAGCTCCGAACGCCACGAGTGCTTCACGTACAATGTCGACAATGAGGTCAATTTCTTCAGATGTAATCTTGAAATGAGGCGTGAATCGCAAGGCGTTCTGACCACCGTGAATAACTCCCAAGCCGCGCCTGCGACACCAAGGTTCTACGGCATCGATGCCGACAACGGGGAATTGTGTCGGCTCCAACTCTGCGCTGCACAACAGGCCCGTCCCCTGAACCTTCGTGATGACCTCAGGGAATTCTGATTGCAGGGCCGTGAATTTCTCAACGAACTCATCGCCACGATCTCGAATGTTCTGTCGCAATTCAGGTGTAATGCCATCCAAGACCGCTACGGCCGTCTCTAGAGCTCGAGGATTGGTCGTCATGGTGTTTCCATAGATGCCTGTCACATAGAGTTCAGAGGCGCGGGCGTTCATGCCCAGAACAGAGAGTGGGTATTGTCCCGCATTCATCGCCTTTGACCAGGTTTCAAGGTCGGGGGCTTCGCAGTCTTGGAACCCAGCATAATCCACCACGGACAGGGTCCCTTGGCCCCGAATACCGGCTTGTATTGAATCTACGAGCAGCATGCTGTCATGTTCGAGGGTCAAACGGCGGGCGGCATCATAGAACGCTCGGGAAACGCATTGGCCGGGATTACCTTCACCTTGAACCGGTTCAATGGCGAGCAGTTCAATGAACACGTTGTTGGCCTCAGCATCAGCGAAGGCTTGCTCCAACGCTTCAACGTCGTTGGCTGGCACGAGAATCAGATTGTCTCGGTTTTGGAAGCTTGCCAAGTGTTTGTCGTATTTTCCTTTACAGGAATGGGACATCTGGGCTGGTCGGTCGGTCCGACCGTGGAATCCTTGTTCAATCGCCATAATTTTGATGCTCTTACCCTCGTGCTTACCGCCAGGTTCGGTCATCAACTTCGCATTCACGTCAGCAATTCTCAAACTCACGGTCACCGATTCGGAGCCGCTGTTCATGCAGATGAATTTCGCAAATGGACAATGACCTCGAGTGTGCCCCAACTCGGCTCGTAGGCGTTCTTCAAGTCGTTTCTGGGAGAATGAAGCCGTCATAACGTTGGCCATGACCCAGTTGCCCGACATGGACTGAATGACATCAGCAGGCCCGTGTCCGGCACCGAGCATGCCGTAGCCACCGTTGTCGTGAATGACCGCCCCGTGGGAGGAGACAATCCACGGGCCACGAGCTGCCAACGCCACGTATGGATTGACGGTGGCGGGATTATAGAAGTTCACAAATCCATCCTGTAGCGCGTGAATCAATTCGGTTTCATCAGAGTCCAGATACAGGTCAGGATATTCTTGAGCCATGGCTTGGAAACGGGTGGCGGCTTCTTCGATCGCCATGCTGAGAGATGGGTCCAGGGCCATAAAGCGACTAATTTCCTCATCGGACAACCCCGGCGTGTTGATGGTGCCAACGCTTGCACGGATTTCGTGAAGGAGCTTGATTGGTTCCGCCGAAAGCCCTGTCTGCATGGTGGGTTTTCTGCCGAGGTATCCTTTGAACATTGGCACATCTTGCATTTGGCGTAGGGTTTTTTTCATCAAGGTATTCTTTGAGTATTCTTAGACGAATACTTATAACGCCCGAGTCTGAGGCGTTAACATGCCGAAGGTATCGCTTGACATGCCACAAGAGTTGGTGGATGATTTGAAACTCCACGTCGGTGATGAGCACAAATTTGTGAGTCTAGCCGATGCCATTCGAACTGCATGCCGCAAACTCCTCGACCAATTGGACAGTATTGACCGCATGCACGGCAGGGGGCCTGAGTGAAATGGTTACGGAAAAAGAAGCACACGAAGCAGTACGAACATTGCTGTCGTACATTGAGGGAGAAGAACATGTGGACCGCGAAGGCTTGCTGGATACGCCCAAGCGAGTCGTTGAATCATGGCAAGAAATCTTTGCAGGCTACGGCATGGATGCAAAAGAGCTGTTGCATGCCACCTTTAACGGCGAGGGCTACGATGGGATCGTCCTCCTACGAAACATCGAATTCACCTCGACATGCGAACATCATCTCCAGCCCTTCCGTGGACGGGCCCATGTTGCCTACATTCCGGTTGAGCGTATTGTAGGCATCAGCAAACTCGCTCGAATTCTTGAGTTGCACGCTCGCCGACTTCAGAATCAAGAGCGTATAACCAAAGGGATTGCTGACGATCTTGAAAAGGAACTACAGCCGCTCGGTGCGGCAGTTATTTTGGAGGCCTCCCACGGCTGCATGCAGTGCAGGGGTGTTGCAAAGCAGCAGGCCGTGATGACAACGTCTGCGATGCGAGGCGTCTTCTTTGAACGTCCCGAAGCCCGACAAGAATTGATGCAACTTATCCAACAGCCCGAACTTTGAGGTGAACGATGTGAGCGCTCAGGACGTTTTGATGAACGGGAAAATCACTGACCGCTTGGATGACCTCGAAACGGTGTACAACATTGTAGAAATCTTTCATTCTGTCCAGGGGGAGGGATTTCGCAGCGGAATTCCTCATGTGTTCATCCGATTTGGAGCATGCAACCTACGATGTGAATGGTGTGATACCAATTTTGACGAGTACGAAGAGAAAACGGTTGAACAGATTCTCAACGAGGTCAACCGATACAACTGTTCAAACATCATCTTCACGGGTGGCGAACCGATGCTCAATGATTTGTGGCCGCTCGCACGCGTGCTACGAAACCGAGGGTGTCATCTCTCCGTTGAATCAAACGGAACAGTGGCCATACCGGACGGTCTCTTGGACTGGATTTGCATATCACCGAAGGACCAGATGTATCCAAACGTCGCCATTCGACAACGAACAGGAGACGAATTGAAGTGCGTCTATGTTGGTCAACCGTTGAGTTTGTACGATGAACTGAAAAGTGGATTCACGCATTTGTTTTTGCAACCATGCTATGATGAACATGAATCGGTGGAAACGAACGGGCGAAGTTTCGCAATTACCGAAGGTGTCGTAAAGAACAATCCAGAATGGAGATTATCGCTCCAAACCCACAAGTGGATGGGGATCTTGTAGAGGGTGGGTCAATGAAACCAGCAATCATGGCACTCAGCGGCGGGATGGATTCTTCATCTCTTCTGCTTCACCTGCTTCGTGAAGGCTACGATGTCACAGCCATCTCCTTCAATTACGGGCAAAAGCACGTCGTTGAGTTGGAACGAGCATCTTCGCTCATCGCTTATTTGGCCGAACATGGACACGAAGTTTCGCATCATGTTGCAGACTTAACATCAGCAACATCCTTGTTTCAAAGCGACCTGCTTCAACGTGGAGGCGATGTTCCAGAAGGCCATTACGAAGAGGACAACATGAAGGCCACCGTCGTGCCAAACAGGAACGCTCTCTTCTCTTCGCTGTTGTACGGCACGGCCCTTTCAATTGCGACCACACACGACACAAAGGCAGAAGTCGTCCTCGGTGTTCACAGCGGAGACCACGCCATCTATCCCGATTGTCGCCCTGAATTTTACCGGGCATTGGAGCACGCCTTCGCCCTTGGAAATTGGGAGAGTGAACGCATTTCGTTCACGCTTCCTTACCTGGATGCGGATAAAACCGCAATCTTGCGAGATGCAGAAGAGTCCATTTCGGCCCTGGGCCTTGACTTTGATGAAGTATTTTCACGGACCATCACCTCCTATGCACCCGATAACGACGGGCGATCAAATGGAAAAACCGGTTCAGACGTTGAGCGGATTTTGGCGTTTCATGCCATCGGACGAAAAGACCCTGTGGAATATGTTGATTCTTGGGAAGACGTTCTCAATTCGGCCCTTGAAATTGAACGAACGCATCTCGAAGAACAATACAAGCAACGGTTGACCAAGATACAGTATCACGTCACCCGAGAATCGGGCACAGAACGAGCCTTTACTGGAGAATACTGGAATGAGAAAAGGGCCGGTGAATACCGCTGTATTTGCTGCTCAACGTTGCTGTTTACCTCCACGATGAAATTCGATTCGGGGTGTGGCTGGCCATCGTTCCACTCCGAGCATCAAGAAGCAAACATCGTGCGCATTGACGATTTTTCCCACGGGATGGTCCGAACGGAAGTCAGATGCCAGGTTTGCGATGCGCATCTCGGCCATGTGTTCAACGACGGTCCAGCTGCGTACGGTGGTGAGCGATACTGCATCAATTCAGCATCACTCAATTTTTTGTTAAAGGAGGAAGAGACATGACGACAACCATTCGAAGATATGTGGAAACGGACACTGGACATCGCGTACCAAATCACAAGTCAAAATGCAAGCATTTGCACGGCCACAGGTACCGTTTTGAAGCCGAAATTGAAGGCGATGTCGTTGATGTACCAGGCGTGTCCGACGAGGGGATGTTGATGGATTTCTCTGACATCAGTCAAATCTTGATGGAACATGTACACGACGTCATCGACCATGCCTTCGTCCTCTATGAAGGGGATGAACATGCACGAAAAGCATGCGAATGCATGGAGGATGGCCATCGAACCGTTGTCGTACCGTTTATTCCCACAGCGGAAAACCTCGCAAAGTGGGCGTTTGAAGCCGTCGCACCGCACATCAGCTCAACCTATGGAAACCGTCTCCAACTGGTGGCGATGCACTGTCGTGAAACACCAAAATCCATCGCAACGTGGCGTCCTTGATCATCGTAACTTGCGTCGATGATCTTTCTTCCATGCTTCATCACCTGAGGCAAATTCCATGGCTGAGGTAGCCTCAACAAACGCACCGATCATACGCGTCGACTCGTCCGTAGAGGGCGAACCTTTGAGCAATGTTCGTTTGAGGGTCTGTTCAATGGATTTCTGCCGCTCTTCGGTGGAACCCGTTGCCGAGGCGAACTGATGAATCGCTCGGGTCAAGGCTTCACGAACGTCTGGTTGTAGTTGCGGTTCAATTGGGACAATATCGGGTAGGCCCGGGTCGTCACCCTGCGAGTCGAGAACCCGATGGCGCTGAATTTCATACAGCAGAGCATTGACGGCATGACTCAGATTCGCAATGGGATAGCCTTCCCATGTTGGAAGTGTGACGAAATAATCGCATGCGCCCAAATCTTCAGTTGAGAGTCCTTTTCCCTCCTCGCCAAAGACCAAGGCGACCTTTCCACCGGTCTGGTTGAGTCGTTCCACCATGTCCCAAGGATAGAGGTAGTGCCGAAACAGGGTCTTGTCGCCTGTTTCTCGCTTCCCAGACGTACCAATGATGGTAGAACAATCGTGAGCTGCGGATGAAATATCTTCGAAAATCGAGAGTTCGTCCAGTAAGCGCACGGCATGTTTTGCTCGTGCCCTGGTTTCACCATCATCAGGGGAACACTTCGGATTGATAAGTCGCAAATCGTCAAACCCGTAGTTCAGCATCGTACGACAAATGGCCCCAAGATTGCCTGGATGCGTGACGCCTACCAAGACCACTGCTACGGAAAACGAACCTGTTGGTAGTGGGATGTCCTGTCGTTCACCCATCGTTTTCACCCCTCGCGTTCCTGAAGATAGGATGCAATCCATCGAGGGTCGCATGACTGGTACAGAAAGAAGAGAAAACCTCCGTTTTCTCTGTCCTCCATCACGAGTGAACGCTTACGGAGATTGTGCTGGTGCTTGAGGTAGAGAACAAGAGCTTCAAGCTCTTCTTGCTCATCACCGTGGACACTGACAGGTTGGCGGTCCCAATCGACCCAGACCGTCACGAGAACACCATCAATCGGTACGGCGCTGGCGGTATCGGGTGACGTATCCTGCAATCCAATTTCGGAGTTTCTTTGAATCAACATCGGTCAGTTCGGCGACCATGTGCTTGTTGTGGTCGAAATCATTGGTGAATTTTTCACCGTGTTCCTCACACAATCGGATGGCTCGAATTTTGATAAAACTTGGACGAATATTTCCCATGTATTTCACTCCTTCATCAGTTTGACTTCAACGGGGAAGTCGGGTTCATCGTGGCGAATAACGAGAAGGCGAACCTTGCGGGGAGGGTTTTCAATACCTCGCTTCCAGATGTGTTCGTTCACTTCAGGGTCAATATAGAGTTCTTCATCCTCTCTGACCTTCAAATGACGAATCACTTGTTCGCGGATGATTTGCATGGCTCGAGGAGCGCGCTTGTAGCGCGTGATGTTCCACGCGTTTCGCAACGGAACAATAAGTTCAGATTCATTGGGGCGTGCCATCAATCTCACCTCAGCGCTGCAACTTGCTGCGTCGCCATTGGTGTCGCTTTGGGTGGGACACCGTGTTTCGGTCGGTCTTGAGCATGACCCAAACTGGGACACGCCGATTCTGCTTTCCTGCCTTCAAGAGGCGAATTTTCTTTGCTGCTGGTTTATTCTTTGACATTTCGAGCACCTTCTCAGATTCTCCTAACGGACGCATTGCTGCGGCTCTTGGACAGTTGGGCGAGGACCTGCTTGAGAGCAGTGTCACTCATTGGGGTATTGATGGAACCTTGCTCGAACATGGCGGCAAGATCGGCCTTGATTGAATTGGCACGCTTTGGGTCGACCATTCCAATTCGAGTCAGTCGTGCTCGTGCGTCCGAAGACAAATGTCGTCGCAAAACCGCATCGATATTGGCCGATTCAGCGGCCTGTTGTTGAGCGCGTTCCTCGGCCTCAAGTTGTTGATTGGCCTGCTCTTGCAGTTGGCCTTGGAGTTGTTTCAGCCGTTGCGCACGGATGGCGGCCAACTCATCATCTTGGTTGGCTGTCATCGTCGACACACTCACACTTCCAGGGTTCAATACTTGTCCAGCCCTGGATACTGGGCTTCGGTCTCATCACGCACCGAGTGAGCGATGTTGTCGACCAGCTTTTGGCCGGCTGCAGTGATTCGACGACCAGCGTAGAGTTGCACTTTTCCGTCTTCGGTGTCCACTTCTTTCGTGGGTACTTTCTCAACCAGCCCAGCGTCTTCGAGTTGCTGAAGAGCGGTGCGAATAATGTGTCTGGAAGCGACACCAGGCGTGTTGGGCATGGCACCGTTGTCCTTCTTCCCACCGAAGGCTTGAGCCAGGTGAGTGACACCAACGGGTCCGTTTCGGGCCACCTTGCGGAGGATGGCGGCCGTTCGGAGGTACCACCAGTTTTCTTGCGTTGGTGGGCGCTCTCGGTCCACAGCCGTCTTGACGTATTGGCCCCAATCTGGCATTGAAACAGCCTCTTGGTCAGCCATTGCGGCGGCAAGGGCCGGGTTAAAAATGTCAGCAGGGATGTCATAGACGGTCGTCATCGTGATGCACCAAGCAACATGGCGACCGTCCGCCCCTATATCAAAACAACGGGTCAAGCAACCGTTCAGGGGCGCGCGAAAACGCTCGACAGTCCCCTCAATACAAGCCTTCTTGAACAGCCTTCATGTGGGTTAGGACGATGAAGAAAGCGTTGGCTCAAAATCCCAACCTTTTGAGGACCCTCATTGGCTTGTCCCTAACGCTGATTTTCATGTTATCCTACGCCGTCTACGGCGCTACCGTCTCCCCTTCCGTTTACATCTACAAAACTGAACCAACCGTAAGCGAATACAACGCCTCAGAGGCCGACGAGGAAGTCATACGAACCTACAACGAGGAAGAAAACACCACCACATGGGCGTGGCAAGTCATTGCCAACGATGCCAATTTGACGTGGGTCAACATCACGGCCACCGAGCTCTCAGATGGTTCTGTTCTCAGAGTCACCAACGTTGCAAAACTGTACAGCCATGAACTCCTCGGAACAACGTACAGCCTTGAAAATCCTCTCGAAGAAGAGTTTTCATGTGCAGACCTGTGTGATTACACTTCGACACACGAACGATTGAGCGAGGAGGGAGGTACCTTGGAATTTTACGCGTTGACCTCGGTTGATCCCGCTCGTCGCTCAAACGGTTCTGTCTTTGCAAGCGATATTGCAGAAGCCGAAATCAAGGCCAGGGAGGCCATCGCCTACACCCACTCACCATCGATTCTGCGCATCGAAATCATCGAACAAGGGAACCGTTCAACAGAGCCGAGCATCTCAGCCGAAACCGTCAACGAAGAATTTTCCAGCATTGCCGTGTTTTCCGTTGATGCCACGACAGAATTCCTTTGGGCACTTGCTGCCGTTGTGGGCTGTTTTTCGATGGTCTTGATCCCATCATTCACCGTCTACTTCGCTGCTAGGGCCAAGGAAAAGAGGGACGAAGCGAAATTGGAACTCGCGAAAAACGAAGTTGAATCTTATTTTTCCGGCGAGGAATCGGGAAGCAGCGAAGACATTGGCACTAAATAGATAGAGTCGCTTTGCTGTTCTTGAGGGAAATGCGGGGAAGAGCGGTCGTCTTGGCGTTGGTGTTCCTCCTCAGCACCAGTTCGCCTGTTGCGTTCAACACACTTGATGAGACGACATCATCGCTCAGTCCGTCCAATCCCACGGGTGTGGATGTCCGAGTTGTTGGTGCAAGTGTTGACTATACGAACAGCGCAGATGAGGCGAAATACAAGATGTTCTCCTCCAATCATCCCATATTGGGATTCAACCGGCCAGCAGAACTCTTCGTCATTGACGCCATGGTCAACATCACCTCGACACTGACCATCACCGTTGAAAACATTGGATCCAATCCCTCCGGTGTTATTGACATCAATGTCCTCCTGCTCCACGACGAATACATCTACTTTGAATTTTCAAACACCACCGTCCAAATGGCCTCCCTTTCAGGGAGTGCCAGCAATACGGTAACTGTTGATGTCACACCTTCGTATGCCGGGAACCATACCTTGCAAATACGTGCAACTTCATCGGTTTCGGATGATGTGCCTGGCAACGATGTGCGAAATCAACCGTTCACTGTTGGATATGATTACTTCAACTGTGATTCATCGAGTGCGTGGACCTTTGGAAACGGTTGGCAAATCTCCACGGACACCTCCATTTCACAATCTCGCAGTTGCCACGCAGGTAATGGACAATCGTCCAATTACAACAACAACGCTGTTTCGGCGCTCACCACGCCTGTCATGGACCTCTCGGACGCCGTGCTGGGTGCGAGCCGAACCAGCGGCTTGTCTTTTTTCTACACCGGTAGCACCGCTGTAAACGACAAACTTACCATTTACGGGAAGAATGGATTCGGGGCATGGGCAGAAATCGGTTCCATCACGGGGACCATCGACAACGTGTTCACAGACGGCGCAAACTGGCAAACCTTCAGCGTCAACAACAAAGGCCATGTTTCACCGTTGATCCCTGTGGCCGATGAGTTGTTTCACAGCACTTCACAATTCAAGTTTGAATTTACTTCCGATGCCTCCGGCACAGATATTGGATTCTACATCGACGACATTGTGTTGGTCTACGACCAGAAAGTACGACAAAACGAGTACGCCGTATCTGCTCAGGGCATCTCGACCACCGGGGCCACACCAGGTGAGTGGGGGAGCGTGACACTGGAGATTGTCAACACAGGGAATATTTCGGATTCGTTCATTCCAACCCTCCAAGGATTGCCGGCTTCGTGGAACGCTTATTACACGCGGCCTTCGGGTACGAGTTTCGACCCCCTTGGAGGTTTAATTG
>JBMYQB010000038.1:0-15731 GCA_049600935.1 Candidatus Poseidonia sp. | reverse complement strand
AGTGCAGCGCTGCGAGCCGGGTCTACGTGCCCCGCTCCGTGTGGGACGCCATTAAAGACGATTACATCGCTGAAGTCAACAAGATCACCGTCGGCGATGTCTCGGACTTCAGCAACTTCCTCGGCGCCGTCATTGACAAGAAGGCCTTCGACAGCATCACCGGCTACATTGACCGTGCGGCGGCCAACCCCGATTGTGAAATCGTCACCGGCGGCACCTACGATGACAGCACAGGCTACTTCATTCAACCCACCACCATCGTGTGCAACGACCCGAAAAGCGAAACCATGGCCGAGGAAATCTTCGGCCCGGTGCTTTCGGTTCACGTGTACGAGGACAACGACTTCGAAGCCACCCTTGAGTTGTGCGATTCTACCTCAGAATACGCCCTAACGGGTTCCATTTTTGCTACCGACCGACGCCACATCGAGACGGCCGTTGCCGCTCTTCGTTACAGTGCTGGAAATTTCTACATCAACGACAAACCAACGGGCGCCGTGGTCGGACAACAGCCCTTTGGAGGCGCACGAGGAAGCGGAACCAACGACAAGGCGGGCAGTCCTCTCAACTTGCTTCGCTGGGTCAGTCCCCGCTCCATCAAGGAAACGTTTGCACCGCCCCACGATTGGACCTACGGTTTCTTGGACTGATCACACGGATTCTTGCTGAACTGCTTTGGCCTTTCGAGCCAGACGAGCCATGTGGGCTTTCTCAGCCTGCGGGATGATGTACTTGGCCGGCACTTTTGCTGAGACCAAACCAATCAGGTACCAGCCGACCGTGAGGAGCGGGGTGGCGACCATGACGGTCAACGCTGCGGCCATCACGAGAAA
This sequence comes from Candidatus Poseidonia sp., assembly GCA_049600935.1. Classification (GTDB taxonomy): domain Archaea; phylum Thermoplasmatota; class Poseidoniia; order Poseidoniales; family Poseidoniaceae; genus Poseidonia. Next base: position 14,898 of record JBMYQB010000038.1, on the reverse strand, counting down.
GCCGTCGGTGGCCTGCCAGGACCAAGCGGCACTGAGGCCAGTGCAAACAGGTAGCCACCATCGTGCGGCGTAACTTGGTGTTGACATTCCCTTGTGGTCTTTTCTTGGAGCAAACGCAGAGGCAAGCCACGACATATCCACATGGCAGTTTGAGTTGTATTTGAACGACCGTTTTTTCTCAAACCGTTGATGAAGGAGAACATCGTAGCCCTTCCTACCTGCAATGATGATGGCCTCTGCCGAATGCTGTATTTCAGTGACGATTGATGGGCGAACTGAGCAGGTACCGCTTCTCGGTGACCGCCATGCAACCGTTGCTTCAACCCCAGCAACTTCAGCAGGTCCCACTCACATCGGCGCCCGAGCGATTGACGGTGTGGAAGGCATCAACGCCCTGGCGGACCGTTCGCTCAATGCTCGGTCTCGTCATCGTCTGCTATTTCATCTCTCAAATCGCCGTACTCATCGTCGCAGGCTACATCGACGGCGACCTGAACGGTACCATCGGACCCTTTGACCCTCTCTTCACCTTCCTCGGCGGTATCTGTCTTTCACCGTTTTTGATGCTGTTCTTCTATTTGCGCCGTCCCTCTTTGACCCACACCGTGCAAGCCTATCCATCGGCCGAGGGTCGTCAACTGCACGCCTTAGCGGGTGGGGCTGTCGTCAAATCCCCTGAACCTACCGTGGTCCAACATCATCTCTTCCGTTCAACGGCGCCACTGGAAATGCCTCGACCGTTTCATCTTTGGATGCTGTTCATCTTTGGCGTTGGCATCTCCACGCTTTGTTTGCTTCCTCTTACCGTCTATGGTGCAAACGCCTTCACCCTTCTTCTGGCCGTCATGGTCGTGCTCCCTGCCTGGCTCATTGGGTTTTCAACACCGGTCTTTGCGTGGTGGTCCATCACCAGCCGACACATGGGCATCCACATCTCACGGCGGGATGCTGAGTGGGTACTCGCAGCTGGCATGTTGTCAACGGTGCCCGCCATCGTCATCAATTCGGTGCTATCACCGATTTTGGTTTCCTTCGCCGGATTTGATGCCACCGCAAGCGGCACCTTAGGTGAAGGCTTCATTTTGTTTCTCTCAGCGCCCATCGGTGAAGAACTCTCCAAGGCGTTGGCTGTGCTGGCTCTCAGTCATTTGATCATCTCCCCAAAACACGGCTTTTACGTTGGCTCAACGGTGGGGCTGGGGTTTGCTTTGCTCGAAAACGCCACCTACATCTCCATGGCTCTCGCCAGCGATTACAGCAGCATCGCCTACTTCTTCACCGCCACCCTGCGGGGCTTGAGTTCAATTCCAGGACACGCCATGTGGACGGGGTTGACGGGTTATGCCATCGGTTGTTGGTTGGCAAGAGGGCATCGGCTCCCTTCGCTTTCCGGAACGGCCTACCTTTCGGAACAGACCGATGCCAACTGGGTGCTGTACGACAAAGAAGGGCGTGCCATCCCGAATACGAGTTGGGCCACGATGCCGTCCGACCGAATGATTCGTTTGCTCAGCCGACACCAAAAACACGCTTGGCCCATGCCTCAAACGTTGTCAACAGGTCTGCTCTTGGCCATCCTTGGCCACGCCCTTTGGAACGGGTCGTCATGGGGCGTTGGGATGCTTCTTGCAGACAGCGAATCCCTGTTCGCTGTGCTGCTACAGTTGATGTGGCTGGCCGTCATGGTGCTCACGCTTTGGTTTTGTATTCTGAGATGGCTGCCCACCATCGTGCTCAAGGCCCAAGAGTGAGGGTTTTCGCCCAATATCGGGTCATGTCTTCAAAAACCCTGTTCGGATGGAAGGTAGTGGACAGTTACATGATTGTCAACACAGGTGGTCTAACGTGGACGTCTTTTCCAGCGGCCCAAACACGGGAAATTTGGTCGTGACGGCCGGACTTGTCGTGTTCCTTCTGGTCATGTCCTCGCGGGCGAAGATGCTCGATTCCATGGGCTCCAAGGCCGCAGCTGGACTTGGACTCATCGTCGGTGGACTGGGCCACTGGACATGGTTGTTGATTCTGCTCGGGTTCCTGTTGAGTTCGCACAAGGCAACGAAATGGCGCTTCGACGAGAAAAAAGCGCTCGGACTGAGCGAGTCCAGCGACGGCCATCGAGGTTGGACCAACGTGGTGGCCAACGGCGCTATTCCTGGATTGATTTGCATCTACGCCTACCTCTCTGACGATTGGGCTACCGTGGTGTGGTTGTTTGGTGCTGCTGTTGCCGTGGCCGCCTCCGATACCTTCGCCAGCGAAATAGGATGTTTGGACCCGCGGGTGCGCATGATCACGACCTTCAAACCCTGTGAGCAAGGCGAAAACGGCGGGTTCTCTCCAAACGGTCAGCTCGCCGCCGCCGTTGGTTCCTCCGTAGTCGCTGTCTTGACCTATGTCGCCTGGTGGCTGACAGCACCAAACGACGGGGCCGTCAACGGGGTCCAACTCTGTGCGGTCTTGGCTGTCATCGGCTGGCTGGGTTGTCAAATCGACAGTTATCTCGGGGCTCTGCTTGAGAATCGGGGATACATGTCAAAAGGTGCCGTCAACGCTTCAGCCATCACGGGCGGTGTGCTCCTGATGTTTGCCTACCTGTCAAGCCTTTGACCCCGCTGTTCAACGGTGCATTGGCTTCTTGAACCGAAACGGTCTGGTCTGGCCATGGGGCGTCGTGCATGGGCCATTGGGACCTTGTGTTTGCTCCTGTTGGTCGGCGCATCGGGCATGGTGCAAGCCAACGAGAACCTGACCTACGAGCCTGGATTCGTTGAATGGTCCATCCTTCCTCACGAACGCCTTTTCGTCGAGGGTTTGGATGTTGAAGAAGCCGTGTTGCAGCGAGGTCAAACCGATTCGGCCATCGGTGGATTCAACGTCGGCGTGACCAACGGTCCCGTTCCCATTTTTACACTCCAAAGCCCGCCTGTTGAGCAACCCATCGAGGCGCAAGTGTTCATGAGCGTCTATTTTTCAGCCATCATTGAAGGTGGGGGTGGGCCACAATCCTGTACCCGACAAACCTTCACCGACTCGAGCACCTCGCTCTACTACAGCGTGATTGTAAACGGAAGTGAACTCTACAGCGCAGAGGTGACCCAAACGCTGGACACCTCGGCCGAAGCCGACGCCATGAACTTCTCCGGCGACATTCAAAACGTGACACTGAGCATGAAGCCTGGCGACACCATTACCCTCAGCCTCTCTGTTGAACACCGTTGTCTCGGCACGCAAGCCCGAGTCCAATGGGGCGGCTTTGAGCAAAACAGCGGTGGCATCGTCATGGAAGGTGTCCTCTACGAACCCGAAGCGCGTATGTTGGTCGATGCCTCGAGACTGGCTCACGTTGAACTTGAGCATCGTCTTCCGTGGGGTCTTGAAGACCTGCGGGACGAAAAATGGGAAATTTGGGGCCCGCTGATGTCCACCGAGAAAACCATACGAGACGGCGAATACCTCGTTGAAACGAGCGCAGGTCGCATTCGAATGACCCGAGACCTCGGCGGCAACAACAGCGTCTACACATGGTCGGGTGCCAAACCGTTGCCCGTTGGTGAAATGAACTTGCAGTTCTGTCTGCGAACCGTCGCAGGCGACCTCAACAGCGACTGCCATGCAGAAGGCATTCTCCGCTTTGAAGTCAAAGGCCCAGACGAGGGCTTTGCCAGTGCAGCGATATGGCTCACGTTGACCACCCTGCTTGCCTTGCTGGGTTATGTCGCCAACGCCTTCCGAAACGGACTCATGCTTCCGCTTCCCATTTTAGGAGCCTTGGTCGCCTTGGCGTTGCTCACCCTTCCCACCGTATTTGACCAGCCGAATTTGGGCGCCGATGCCATCATTTTGGACAACACGAAGATCCTTGATGCCGACCTTACGCGCCCCGACGGTTCAAGCACCAGCGTGAGCGACCTCTTGGCAGGAAACGAGGCGCTTATCATTGGACTGGTGCTTCCTGGCTCGGAGCAAATCTTGACCCAAGCCAACGAATTCAATCGTTCCATTGACCAACTTGGCGACCGAGTGAATGTCATCCACATCGTGACAGGCGAGGACGCTCGGATGAACGACGTGCTGTCGTTGGCGGCGGCGACCAACGCCACATGGAACGTTTACCTCGACGAAGACAGCGTGTTCTCCACCAGTTTGCCTACGGGAGCATCGGATGCGGTGGTCGTGGTTGACCCGGGCATGCACGTAACCTTCTCTCAGACCTCCTCTGCTGCCATGCTCGATATCGTGGAGGCCGTTGATGCCATCTCGTCAGGGGGGCCCACATCGTTTGGATCCTACTTCGGATTGCTGTTTGGACCGGGCTTGTTCCTGTTCCTCTTGGCCTTGCCCAGAGAAGAATGGACGGCTCCTGAGGAACCGCTGCCTCCTGGCCTGTTGTGGGGCTCGATTATCCTCGCAGGTGGTGCGGGTGCGCTGATGGTGAACCTCCCTGCGCTCCTACTCACCCTCTTACCCGTTGGAATGACCGTCCGATTCCTTCTGGACATCGTCATGATGGTCTGGATGCTCGAGATGTGCTTCTTTACGGCTCGCCGTGGTGCTCCATACGAGGCTGACCTCTTGGGGCGCTTGTTGCACCGAAGCTTCCCGAAAGCCTTCCGTGATTGGCGAGACCCCATCGACATGGACCGGGACGTGCTGCTTGGCATCTGGATGGGCTGGTTTGGCTGGCTCGCCTTCCCTCACCTCTATCCTCAGGCCGTGGCCTCTTCGGCGCTCGCTGGAGGAAGCGGTCTTGGCATGGCGGTGTTCTTCCTGTTCCTCTTTACCTTCTCAGCGGGTTTTGTCGTGTTGCTGCTCCGCATCGTCTCGTCATGGGGCGGTCCGTTCTCCCGCCTGTTCGGTAAGTTCGGCGGGGAAGTCTTCGCTCAATTTGTCGGGTGGATTTTGACGCCCATCGCCTTTTGGATGGCAGTCAACGCCACGCTCAACGTGTTGGAACTCGGCGTTCTTTGAGCACGAGGGTTATGTGGGTTGATGACAATCACCCCGTTCATGGTACAAGCAAAACCCCACTGGAGCCAAACGAGTGCACGCCTCATGAACGCCTGCCCACGAGCATGGGCCATCACCTATGCACCTCATTCAACAGGAAGGAAGACGGGGAGAAGCCACGCTTCGTCATCGGCGAGGACCTTTGATGAGGTCCTTCTTCGGACCATGCGAACGACCTGGTTGAATCGAATGCACGACCAATACCAACGGAAGGTGTGGACCAAACCCTACGCCTTACGAATGATGAGGAAAACAGCAGAAGATGCACTGGACCACACCAACATGAGCGTCCCCTCGCTGCATTTCGAGATGGGCGTCCAAAAGGCTGTTCATCAGGTCACAAATCTCGAACGTACAGCCGTTCTTCGTCCTCTCTTCACTGGACAACCCCGTCGGTGGGCCTATTTCGACCGACGCCAATCAACAATGGTGGACGACATTGAACTCTTTGCTGCTCCCGACGTGGCTATCTTCCATCAGCACCAATGGACCCTCGTGCGCTTACAGTTTCGATCCTCTCCCCACGCATCGCTCGGACAACAACTTGAGCATCTCCTGATGGTTCATTGGGCCATGAATCAACCGGGTTTTCCCGACCATGCCGAAGCCTACCGTGTTCGAATTGTACGTTGGCACGGGCAACGCTGGCATGAACACACGGTACGCATCAATGCTGATTTGCTCGAACAAGCCTTGTCGCTTGTGAAACATGATGTTCAAGAGATGACCTGGCTTCAACGCTGGTCCACTGCTGACCCATCGTACAATTCCCTGCCTTTGGCCACCCATCACGAACGTTGCCAACCTTGCAACTTCCGGGAAGGTTGTCCTGCAAAACACGGCCTCAAGGCTGCAAAGGACGCTCAGGAACGGTTCATGCTCGAACGAACTTACAACGAGGCAACCAAGTCAGCCAACACGGCATGAACGTCGCTCGCCTTGGTGACGCCGCTAGCGAGGAGGACGCCTTCTGCACCGAGTTCAAGCGCCTTTGCTACGTCTTTCCCGTTCTTGACACCGGCTCCGCAGAGGACGCGAACGGCTGGGTTCACCGCCTTCACGGCCGCCACGGTGTCGCTCACGATGGCGGGGTCGGCCGTGGTCACTGAGATGTCGCCGCCGATGAGTTCAGGTGGCTCAACAGCGATGTAGGTTGGACCCAAAGCCGCCAGTGCCTTGGCTTCATCCACGTCAGCAGCGCATGCACAGACGGGGAATCCGTCCGGTAGCATCTCAAGGAGCGTGCGAACGTGCTCCAACGCTACCTTGTGCTCAGCGTGGTTGATAATGCTCCCTGATGCGCCTCGCTGCATGGCAGTTTGGGGCTCGAGCCAGCCCGTGAAACCGCCGAGACCCACCGGGTCAAGATGTTGAGACCAAACCTCAACCTTTGAGGCCTGACTGGAAAGAACGGCCAAATCAAAGGCAGAGGCAACGGCGACAAAGGTTGCAGGTCCATCCGCATGGGCCTCCATGGCTTTGAGCAGGTGTTCAGCCTCTTGGCCTGAGGCTGATGCGTAGGTTTTGAAGTTCACAACAATCATGGGTTGTTCCATGATTCGGGGAGGTACTGGTTGCATTTAGCAGATTTCATTCCTCGTCCAGCAACGTGATGATTGAATCACGCTTGAGGCGGCCACGAGCCACCTTTCTGAACCGTGCCGGCTGGAACCACAGCATCGTGGTCAACCACGACGCCCTCCAGTTGGCACCCATCACCAATCGCAGCTCCACGACCGATGAGGGAGGTCATGATCTCAGCGTTGTTCCCAACGCTTGCACCTTGAAGGAGGGTTGACATGGAAATTGATGAGGGCCCAACGTGACACCCTTCTGAAATCATGCTGTGTTCAACGCGAGCGGAATCATCCATTCCATCAAGCACCGCTTTGCTCGCATACCACGAGGCGTTATCTCCGTGGAGTTGGCCAGTATTGTATCGACGATGATCAATGGAGGCTCTCACGGCCTGGTTCCAAGCATCGGGCGTACCTGCGTCGATGAAGTAGCCCTCAAACGGGACGCCACTTAGCAACCCTTCGGCAGCAAGTTGCGGAAATACATCCCGTTCTATAGAATGCTTTCCTCTTGGCATCCAATCGAAGATATCGTCGTTGAAGATGTACGATCCTGCGTTAATGAGATTGGAAAACACCTCTTCTGGGGTCGGCTTTTCTTTGAAGCGTGAGATTCTGTTGTCGGCATCGAGACCGACGATTCCAAACCGGGTCGGGTCGTCCACTTCCCACAAGCCAAGGGTGCCCACCGAGCCGTTTTTCCGGTGCATGTCCAAGACCTTCCTAGCATCAAGCGAGGAGATGATATCACCGTTGAAACACGCAAAGGTGCCGCTCACCACATCCCTGCAATTCCCCAGTGCACCGCCCGTTCCAAGCGGTTCGTCTTCAGGAACGATACGCACGTCAAAAGGAGCGTCTGCTGCCTGGAAATGGGCCTTGATTTGGTCGACGCGGTAACCACCCGCCACAACGACTTCATCCACCATATCGGAGGGAAGAGAACGAACCACATGCTCAAGCAAGGTCTGGTCGAGAACCGGGAGCAGTGGCTTGGGTACGGTGTTGGTCCAAGGCCTGAGCCTTGAGCCGACGCCACCTGCCAGCACCACAACCTGCATCGGACTGCCCTCCAAACGCTATGTTATGAAAACCACCCTGAGCGGTCCACGCATCTTGAGACTCCAAAGTATTCAAAGACGGGCTTCCAATCGTTGGGTCGGAGAGCACGATGAACATTCACGAGTATCAAGGAAAAGCCCTGCTCAAAGCACACGGTGTACCCGTGCTCGACGGCGTTCACTGCACCACGGTCGACCAAGCCCTGGCCGCCTATGACCACCTTGGCTCCAAGGTCGTGGCCGTCAAATCACAGATCCACGCAGGCGGTCGCGGAAAAGGAAACCTTCACGCTCCCGATACGGGGGACCTCGTCATGGAAGGCGGGGTGAAAATTGCCTTCTCTAAAGAAGAGGTTGAAACCTACGCCACCAACATCCTCGGCAATGTGTTGGTAACCATTCAGACGGGTACGGAAGGGAAACTGGTCCGCAACCTCTACGTCGAAGCCGGTTGCGACATTGCTCATGAATACTATCTGGCCATTTTGGTCGATCGCGAGAACAAGGCGGTGCTTATCATGGCCTCAACGGAAGGCGGTATGGACATTGAGCACGTGGCTGAAACCACGCCTGAAAAAATCCACAAAATCTCGGTCGACCCCAACACGGGACTTCTCGGCTACCAGAAGCGAGACCTCGCCCTCGCTCTTGGATTGAGCGGTGCAGCTCACAAGGCCTTTGCCAAGGCGTTGACCTCAATGTACGGCATGTTCGTCTCAAGCGACTGCAGCATGTTGGAAATCAACCCGCTCGTGCGCACGGCTGACGACGGAATTGTCGCCCTCGATGCCAAAGTCTCGTTTGATGAGAACGCAGAATTCCGCCACAAGGATTGGGACGAGTTGCGAGACCTGTCCGAAGAAGAAGAGGTTGAAATCCGTGCCAAGGAAACGGGCCTATCCTACGTCAAACTCGATGGAAACATCGGCTGTCTGGTGAACGGTGCTGGTCTTGCCATGGCCACGATGGACGTCATCAAACTCTACGGCGGCGAACCAGCCAACTTCCTTGACGTGGGCGGTGGAGCGAACGAAGAGCAGGTCAAGACCGCCTTCTCCATCATTCTTGAAGACCCGAACGTGAAGGGCATCCTCGTCAACATCTTCGGCGGCATCATGCGCTGTGACATCATCGCCCGTGGCGTCATCGCAGCAACCGAGGCGCTCTCACTTGATGTCCCGCTGGTTGTTCGACTCGCTGGAACCAACGTGGATGAAGGGAAGGCCATCCTCGCCGCATCCACCCTCAACATTCACCCGGCCGATGACCTCGCCGAGGGAGCGCAGAAAATTGTTGAACTCATTGGAGGTGGTGCTTAATGGCGATTTGGATTGAAGAAGACGCAAAGGTCCTCGTGCAGGGCATCACTGGAAAGCAAGGCATGTTCCACGCTGACAAGATGGTCGAGTACGGCACCAACATCGTCGGCGGATGCACACCCGGAAAAGGCGGCCAAACCGTCGACCTCCAAGGCAAGGCCTTTCCAGTGTGGAACTCGATGTTTGAAGCCATCGAGGCCACCGATGCGGATGCCACCGTCATCTACGTCCCGCCGCCCTTCGCCGGCGAGGCCATCATGGAGGCTGCTGACGCCTTTGATACCATCAAGGGCGAAGGCGTTGTGGTCTGTATCACCGAAGGCATTCCGACACTTGACATGGTGAAAGCCGTGGCGTTCGTCAACAACCGACCGGGTGTTCGATTGATTGGACCTAACTGCCCTGGCATCATCACCCCCGGCGACAACGGCGGCGCTAAAATCGGCATCATGCCCGGCCATATTCACGCCAAGGGCCGCATTGGCATCGTTTCCAAATCCGGCACCCTCACCTACGAGGCGGTCGCTCAAACCATGAGCATCGACGAAGGTCAATCCACCTGCGTCGGTATCGGTGGCGACCCGGTCAACGGTACGGGCTTCATCGAATGCCTCGCCGCCTTCCAGGCCGACGACCAGACGGAAGCCATCGTGATGATCGGTGAAATCGGCGGCAACGCCGAACAGGAAGCCGCCGCATGGGCTGCTGAAAACGTCACCAAGCCCATCGTCGGCTTCGTTGCAGGTGCCACCGCACCACCAGGCAAGCGTATGGGCCACGCCGGCGCCATCATCTCGGGTGGCAAAGGGACGGCCGAGGAGAAGTTTGCCGCCTTCGAGGCCGCTGGTATCGCTTGTGCAAAGGACCCGTCCGAACTCGGTGCGGTGCTGCTCGAATCCTTGAAAGCCGCCGGTTTGCGATGAGGGGACTTCATGTCGCTTGACGACCAAGCGCTCAAGGACCACTACCGAGAACACACCGTTGATGTGTCATGGTTGAACAAACCCAGCCAGCACGTGTTTCGATGGCGAACCAACGACAACCGCTGGCTCACGGCCAAGCGACGCGTCCGGGACCACGCATCCTTCCTGAAGGCGATTGGGAACAGTGCACCTCGCGATGTCTACGTCTCAACGGCCTCCTGGCTCAACCCGATTGACCTCCCCCGTTTGAGGGACAACCCCGAACATTACCCTGTTCTTCTGGACCATTTTGTTGTCTTTGACATTGACGTTGCACCCTTTTCTATAGAGAATTTGAAGAAGGCCCAATTCATCGCCCGTGGATTGATGGAATGGCTTGAAGAGCATGAAAACCTCACCCTTCGAAGCGTTTCGTTTTCGGGCTCCAAGGGCTTCCACCTCATCTACGATGACCCTGACCGAGACGCTTTTGCCCTGCCCGAGCTTAAAGAACGCGAGATGGCGGTGAAGGCGCAACGCAGGGCGTTATTGGACCGTGTGGTGGAGGCCGGATTTGAGGTCGACACCAAGGTGACCGCCGACACGCGTCGCATCCTCCGTCTTCCAGGGAGTTTGCACGGGAGCACTGGTTTTGCCTGTACCCGCATCACGGTTGAGGCGCTAAACGGCCCGCTGGAGCAACTGTTGAGTACGCTGTACCGGCACCCTTCGGCCCCAGACATTCCACAACGGGTTGACCCACCTACGGCTGAAACGACCAAGAAACCGAAGGCAGCGCCAGCAAACCAACCCGCAGAACCGTGGTTCAAACTACGGGTCAACACCCACGTGCAGGGGACAAAGAATCGGCATGTGTTGATGATGTGGCTGCCGAAATCGTGGGGCGCCCCGCTCGAGGCCATGGAGCATGCCATCGAATGGATCGAACACGACAACCTCGGCCCCTGCAGTTTTTGGCGCCACGAAGAGCGTGTATTGATGCTCTGCCCGCTGGCGATTCCTCGTCCAAAACTCGTGAAGATGTACAAGCGCCGGGGCCTGCCGCTGTCCCAATCAAAATTGAAGCAACGTGAACACCAGTGGGCGTCGCTAACACCACCTGACGTGAACGGCCTTGAGGACACCGAGCCTGAATTGATGGGCATTTACGGCGTGGCGTATCAGGGCGTGCCGTTGTATTCGCGCCAGCATTTGGAACTCGAACGGCGGCTCGGTGTTCATCGAGAACTCCCGTCTCACGAACTCTGTGGCCAAGCCGAACCGACCTTTGACATCGTCTCCATGTCGTGAACCTTTATTGACCGGCCATCCAACCTACAATCGTCCTCAATGGAGTCTTCGGACAATGACAACTGCGTGCACGCTAAACGCCATGACATGCTCGGCCATGGCGCCTGAGGACGGCGCCATGGCCACTTATTTTTGGTGAAAAGAATGGACGATGGAAAGTTCCCGTTCCCAGTTGTCATTGCGTTGTTCTTTGGAAGCCTGTACGCCACAAGCGGCTTCCTCGGAGGTGACGTAGGAAACATCTGCTGCGGATTAACATTGGTTATCCCATGCATTTTCGTTTTGTTGTCAAAGCAAAAGAGTGGCCTGCAACAAGAATGGGCACCGAGATCACAGCCACTTGCACCGACGTACACTGGGGCCACCATGCCCGTGCAAATGTCCGGTCGAGGGTCAAGGCTTGACCGCTACGAGTCCGTCATGTTCAGATTGCGACTTGCGCCGACCGAGGGCCAAACCGTGGCGTCCCTTATGGCGCAGCACAAGCGTTGGTTCAACGGCGGCGAGAAAGCCGCACGAGCTTTCTTCAACCATCCACAAGTGGTCAAGGCCCTTGACTTGGGAGGTGCCAGTTCCACAACCTCCGGGCAGACCAAGGCATCCTCAACAGCGCAAAAACCAGGGAAGCCAACGGCTGATTTGGTGTCCGACTCGTTCTGGGGAAACCTTGACCAAAAGGCCGCCAAATCCGTACCAGCAGCCGATGGCGTGTGCGGCATGGCCCATTGTTCAAACGAGGTCAACGCCTTCAGCTTCCAGTGCTTCCAGTGCCGACGTCGAATTTGCAGTTCTTGCGGCAACACCGGGGTGCTGTGCCGCACGTGCGCCTCATAGGTAGAGGCTCTTCCGCTGGACGTTTGTCTGAGGCGTCATGCCGCTGGCTTGAACCTGTTCGAGGCGGAACCGCCCTTCCTTGCTGTGGACATAGAAGAGTTCACTCTCGCCGAATTTCGCATCCCAATGTTGTTTGAACAAGGCGGCGTTCCGTTTCGTGTTGGCAAGCGCCGAGGGCACGTTGTGGAACATCACCAGATGGTGGCGATGAGGACGGAGATACTTTGCTAACACCTCGGGGAGCAATCGCGTCAGCCACGTGTCGTGAGGGAACACCGCGGCCCGAGAAATCACGTACCTCGGTTTCTCCAGGGGAGAGAGCACCTCCTCAAGGCACTTCGAAAAGAGGGTGGCCTCCTCTGGTGAGCAGTTCGCAAGGTGCATGCGAATCCAACCCCCACCTCGGTCTCCGCCGGCGGCTACGGCGACTGGAGGCAGTTGTTTTGTTTGAATCAATGCACCGACAATGGCCTCGCTCATCGCCGCTGTGAGCGACGCATCGCTCCATGGAATGCCCGGTTCGGAAAAACCAAAACCTGGACCGCTCGCCTTTTGCTTGGATTCCACGGCATCTTTTGGTTCGGCATTGAACGGCTGTCCGATGCCCCAAAGTTCACGCGTTCTCGCCCGCATTTTGGAACGCTTCAACATCTCGTCGTTGAACATCGCCATGCCTTCGTGAATACCCATCGGTTCAGCGTCCATGAAGGCTGGATGGACGTGACCGGGACCTTTCTCGATGGCTCCATCATCGCCAACACCGTACAGTTGCTTGTGCTTGCGAATGAACCGCTTGTAGTCGCTAAAGCCGGTTTGGAATTCATCGGCGAGACAAATCACATCCCAGTTGTTGGCGACCTTCTCGGGCCAGTTCTTGTCCAAGCGGATGCTCCGGCCTCGGAGTTGGTTGATGCTCATGTTCGTGGTCACCGATGTCAAATCGATCAGCACGTTGATGCGCGACGCATCCCATCCCTCGCCCATCAGACCGCGCGTCCCAATCAGGCATCGAGTGAAACCCTCTTGGAAGAATTCGGTGATCATGGTGGAATAATATCGCGGCACCCAGTCTTCTCCGGAACCGGAGATTTCGTGATAGCGACCCATCACTTCATCTCGAAGCACGATCTTGAGATGACGCTCTGCAATCCATGCTCGTGCTTTTTCAAGAAAAGCCTCGGAGAGGTCGTCGTCCACCAACACGGTGCTCCCCGTCATCAAAATAGGGTCGAGCATATCTCCGGCTGGACACGCCACCAAATGACGGAAGGCGGCGACAGCACCCCCGGCCTCGTCGTCAAGCACATCGTCGATGAGCAACGTCGAGGAGGTTTTCTCAAAGTCGGTGATGACCACGGCCCGAATGGTGTTGCCAAGGTTTTGCATTTCTTCCTGGAGGATGATGCTCAACGCCTCGCATTTGCTGTTACTGTAGGCAAGAATACGGTTGATGGGGGATGCACACGGTTGGCTACCCGTTTCCGTGATTTGGGTGCCCAGCAACCGGTATTGCTTGGCAGCTCGCTCAGCCTTCTCTTGGTCGTTGGTGTTGGCAGAACGGCGCAAGCCAAGACGGACGTATCGGGACACCACACTCCTCAACATCTCATTACGATGATCTCTGGTGAACGCCAGAGCCCCCCCCTTGGCTTCCTGAACATCTGCTGGAACACCGGCTGGCATGGGTCGATTTTCAAGGGCGAGGTACATTCGACCCTGATTGGAAAAATCTGGAATTGCACGTGTGTACTCATCCCATGAAAGCTTACCACCCGAGGGCCCCTTTCGGACTCTGAGTTCCTCCTCAACCCAATCGGTGAGCGGAAGAATGGCCTCCTCCCCCTCAGAAGGTTCGTTCAGTTGTTGGAGAATCCCATCAAAGGTCTCGTTCACGTCGCGGATGAAATCCATTTCCATCTGCGCTGGACGAACGAAGTAACACAAGTCCTGATAGGGTGCGAGATTGGCGTCCCTGACCAAAGCAGGCACCGGGACTTCGTAGTCAATCTCTCCAAGGAAGTCAGCATAACGGAGAGCGTCTTCATCATCGGCTTTTTCGGCGTCAGGAGGTGTGGCCGTGAGTCCGAGGACCACCGGGTCGTCAAAGAATTCCTTGAGTTGATGCAGTACACGCCCCCAATGGTGGAGCAGGTGATGGCACTCGTCAAGGATGATGAGCCCGATGCCGGTCTCTTTCAATCGAAGCAGCGTTGAGCGAGAAGATTCGTGCAGCGTCCAAAGGGCGTTGCCGTTCTTTGCGTAATCGTCCCGCACTGCTTTTCGGTACACCTTCACCCGTTTGGCGAAATAGGTTGGATTCTTCTCCTCCAAATCGGCAATCCACGCCTCGGCTGAGGTGATGTCCACCGCCTCGCCTTTCTCCACCAATTTCTCCGCCCACAACATCATGGCGGATTCATCCAAGCCCTCGCCTCCACGTTTGGGCATGGTCACCGATTGGTAGGTCAGTGAGGTCAGCAGGCCAGGACGCTCAGGGTCGATGCTGACCTGGTCTTCCTTCCCGTCAAGCTCAAACAAATCGGTTCGTGCAGCCCATTGCGCTTGAATGGCGGAGTTGGGCGAGAGGACCAAGGCCGGTTTGCGGACCATGTCCGCCCAAACATAGAGCCCAAGCACGGTCTTGCCAGAACCCGGTGGTGCAACAATGTGCAGTCGTTTTTCACCTGCATCAAGTTGGGGTTTGATGACCGAGACGGCTGCAACCTGCGATGGACGAAGTGTACCGCCGAATCGAATGTTTCCGAAGTCGGGACCGTCGCTCACGACGTCATCACCTCAACGGCCAGGTGGGCCTCGTTTTGGACCGCCGGGAGGACCGCCTTTCTTGGGACCGGGGGGACCGCCGGGACCGCCTTTCTTGGGACCG
>JBMYQB010000037.1:0-16074 GCA_049600935.1 Candidatus Poseidonia sp. | reverse complement strand
TCTTTCGATGACTGTTATATTCCCTCACCGATTTTCAAATTTCAATGTGTTTACAAATCTACTATGGGGTACATTACTCGTTTTTTCGCCAATTATGGCATTAAAGTCGATTCTTGCAGGGAGAGTAAAAAATCATAGAGCATGGATGATACGATGTTATGCAGTTGCTGCTGGTCCTTCCGGCCATCGTTGGTTGTTTTTCCTTGTAGACATCATCGGAGATTTTGGAGTTTCTCTTCTTATCTTTTTGACGGGTGAATTGATCATCCGGAAAGTGGGATTAAAGACGATGAAAACGATGATTTCGATGAAAAAAGTGTGAATGAACACAATCCACCAACAAAATAATTCGGATAGATTGCTTGGGGTTATCCGATTACCCATCCAACTCCCAAAAACGGTTGGAAGGGGTTGCAGTGGGTCTGTTTGTTCGCTAGGGTTGTGACCGTCCACAGCCACGAGGGTTCCGAAAGGGTCAGCCTTCGGTTTTCTCGGAGGTGCTCTCAGGTTCATCGAACATGAGCGCCTCTCGGGGCACGCCCAACATCGCTTGACGCAACGAGGAACGCAGCTCGGTCAATTCACCGTAACAAACGAGGACATCGTCGTATCGGAGTTGGATTTCTTCATCGGGGTTCCACACCAAGCGATCGCCTCGTGAGAGGGCGAAGACGGGAACCGAAGCGAACACTTCGCTCAAGCGCTTCCCGACCATCTTGGGGTGATTGCGAAGTTGCAGTGAAAGCACGCCCGAACCGGGCACGGTGCGGAGCAATTGGCTGATGTCAACCTCTGAAAAGGCGGTGTCCTCCATGACATAATCGACGATGGCGCCTGCGACGTTCACGCCGCTCGCCTTCTCGATGCCTTCCAGTCCTGGAGAGGAGTTGACTTCGAGCACCAGCGGTCCGTTATTGCCCTCGAGCAGGTCAACACCTGCGATGTTGAGGCCCAAGACGCGGGCAGCCCTGCAGGCAGCCTCGGCGTAGCCTTCGGGCAACTCGACGCTCTCCACTGTACCGTTGAGGTGGAAATTGCTTCGGAATTCTCGGCCGCGCGCTCGCCTTCGCATGCACGCCACAACCTTGTCGCCGACGACGAGGGCGCGGATGTCTTTGCCGTGAGATTCGGCGATGTATTCCTGTACGAGCACCGATTTACCGGTCATCAGCAAACCCTGGACAAGGTTTCGAACCTCAAAGGCGGTGTGGCGCAAAAAGACACCATCGCCCTGTGTTCCCTGGGTGACCTTCACCACAACGGGCAATCCACCCACGGTTTCGATGGCCTGTTCAACATCGAGGATGTCCCTCACATAGACCGTTTTTGGAACGGGGATGCGGTTCCTGGCAAGGATTTGAGAGGCGTTGAGTTTGTCTCTGCTTTGCAGTATGCCCTGTCCGGTGTTGGCCGTCCAAATGCCCAACTGTTCGATGTGCCGAAGCACGGCCACGCCGTGCTGGGTGATGGAATGTCCAATTCGGGGGATGACGGCGTCTTTGGCGAACGCCTGCCCTTTGTGAAGCACGTCCACGCTGCCTTGATTGACCACCAAGGAGAATTTCATTGGGTCACACACTTCGACATCCAGGCCTCGCTTCTTCGCCTCCTCGACGATGCGGCGCGTGCTGTACAACCGCGGCCCTCGGCTTAGAACGGCCAGACGCAAGCCCATGTTGAGCCCGCCTGTCGCATGGTTCTTCACCTCATCGGTTCCCATTGTGCGCTGATTCTTGGGTCGCGGTCTTGAAGTGCTCGGATGATATCGGAGTTTTATGACCGAAGAGGAACTTGATGCGGCGGGCGCATTGGCCGTTGACGAGGACCAGGACGAGTTGATGGAAGAAATGTCCATCGAAGAGCGCAAAGAGCGCCTGAAGAAAGCTCGTTGGAACGTGTTCCTCTACCTCGGGGTGGCTGCCATCATGTTCCTTTTCGCCCTCTTTCCGATGCCCTTCTCCGCCGAATACGACGATTTCAGCACCTCCGCCGAGAAGGACATCGGCTTGGTTTGGGGTTTGCCCGTTGACGGCGAGGACATGTTCGATGTTCCGATGCGTTTGACGGTTACCGCAGATGCGCCACCAACCCAATCCGCCATCAACATCGTTGTTTATGTGATCGAGCAAAAGGACTGCACCGATTTCACGCTCAGCGAAAAGATGCAAGAGGCCAAGGCCGGTGATTCTCATTCCTACCAATATCAAGAGGCTGAGAGCAGGGTCCTGGCTGACGGCACCTACGACTTTGAGTTCAACATTGACCCGGGCCATTATTGTCTCATCGCCGAGTACATTGACGGAAACGGCGACAAAATCACGTCAGGGGGCAACTCGTTAACCGTTGAAGGCAAACTCTACCCCAACCAGTTCTTCGGCGGCCTGCTTGGCATCCTTTGTTTGAGCCTCTCTGCGTTTGCGTTTGTCGGTGCACAAAAGCACGGCACCGTGCTCCGAAAAATCCTCGAAGGCGAAAACGAAACCACCGAATCGAAGGTCCTGTCCGAAGCGAGTCAAGCACGCATCGCAGCAGGTCCCGACGGCGCACCACCCGCTGCAGGACCCTCTGGTCCGCCCGGGGCACCTCCTGCTGCAGGACCCGCTGGCTCACCGCCCCCTTCTGAAGGACCAGCGTCCAGCCCACCAAGCGAGCCTCCTGCAGATGCTCCCGTGGAGGCTGCGCCCGCCGAGGCAGCGCCCGCACCTGAACCGGCCGCTGCAGCACACATGGAAGGAACGTTTGAGGCCGCTGAAAACGGATATTTCTTCCGCAAGATGCCTGACGGGTCCTACGACCAAACGGTGTACGTCCAAACAGCAGACGGCGGCTATGAACCCTATCAAGGATGAAGCACGGCAGGAAGGCTGGTTTTGAAGCAATTCTTCAACAAAAGAGGGCCAGCCTTGAAAGGCATCAAGCCTACGGTTTGGTGAGGTATGACCATGGGGGAAGGGCCAACCACCAATCTCACGGTCGCCAAACTCAAGGCGCTTTGCGTTTTGAACGACCTTTCGGCCTCAGGAAAGAAAGCCGAACTTCTTGACCGTCTTCTCGAGGCGGGCGTGGACAAAGAAACGCTCGGTATCGAAGTCTTTGATGAGGAAACATCCACCTTCCAAGCCACGGCTGACGAAGACGGAACGGAGGCCGAGTCCGACGCACAGGATGCAGACGGAAACGAAGAGGCAGACGCCGAAGATGATGGCGACGGCGAAGACGAACCCGTCATGCTCTCGTTGGAAGACGACGACACCATGGCCTCCGTGCCGCTTCCATCGGCGGACGAGGAACCCGAAGAGGAGGACGTGCTTGAAGCCGAGATTCTCGAGGCCGACCTCGTTGACGACGATGTCGATGACGAACCCGAGGAACTTGATGAGGTGCCTCTGCCGGTTTCCTCCTCGACCACCACGCCACGCACCAAAGGGTCGGACCAACGTCCCATGACGCTCATGGAAATGGTCCGTCGGCCGCAGGCCATCGCCGTCATGTTGACGCTGATTCTTCTCGGTGCAGGCGGATGGTACTACGTGAACAATCAACTGGAACCGTTCACCGCCGACTCACTTCGCTACGGGGACCGGATGGGCTACATGATCACGGAAGGTTCGTTCCTCGCTTCGGAGGAGTACGTTGAACTCGTCACCAACCAGCTCGAGGACCCACCCAACTACTGCAAGATTCGCCTCACCTTCCAAGGGGAAAGCACCGCGTCCGTCACCGAAGGTACGGGCGTTGAACTGAGCACCCAATCCACGGATGACCGCTTGGGTGCGGTGAAAATTCAAGGCGGTCAAGGGCTTTCGTGGTTGGCGGTGGAAAGCGTCAACGACATGTCGTTCTCGCAGTTTGACCTCTCAGGCCACTACCCCATCGCTTCCAAGTGTTCTGATTTCACCACCGACACCACCACGGGCCAAGCGGAGTTGACCTTGAAGAGTTGGAAGGAACTTCGAGAACAAGTGGTGCTCGCTACCGAGCTTGACTTTTCCGCAACCCTCTCAGCCACCGCCTACGAAGGCACGGCGTTCACCTACGGCGTTGGCGGTCTGCTCGGCGACCTCGAAGAGTTATCGCCGGGCCTCGGCATGGTGATTGCTCCGGTGGAACTGGCTGAATTTTTCGGCAACGCCTACATCACGAAAGATGCCACGGGAACCAGTTCAGGTTGGGAATGGCGCGTCACAGGCTCGGAGAAAATCGGCTCCACCAACATGTGGAAGGTCACGGCCAGCCACCGAGATGTTCGGGATTTCTGCCTCGGCTATGCTTCGATGACGATGTGGCTCGATGCAGAGAGTCCGTGGGCCGCCCGACAAACCGTCGATGTGGCCATCAGCAGCAGCGAAGCCTCGCAGAGCAGTTGTTCAGCCTGGCAACAGCGTGGCGTTGACGCGGTGCTTCCCGAAGGCGAAATCGAACTCCATCACACCTTCGAGCGGACCACGCTCACACGTGGTATCAAAGCCGTTGAATTGGGCAAGACCTACGACAACCGCCCGCAAGCCAACGACCTCAACCCTGACGATGACGATTTGGTGAACTGGGGTGTTGACGGAACCCATTTGCCCGACAACTCCACCGTACGCCAGCACCCCTTGGACGAAGCCATGGCGTGCATCGACGAGTTCAGCACGGCAGCCTCGGGTGCGGTGACGGCCCTCCAGAACGACGGGTACGTGTGGCGAGCGGTGGACCATCAAAACGGCACGTCGACCGAGTGGAACCTGTCATGGGTGGACAGCGACACCACGGCGGGTTGGCTTCATTTCTCCGTCGCTGGAGGTGGCAGCGAGGCCCTCACCTGCGAATTTATTGCCAAAGGGACCTTTGATGAATCGATCACTCACAACCGGGATTCCATTCCAAAGGTGCTTCCGCTCCAGGACATCGAGGCGAGGCTCATGGACGCTCAGCGCTTCCCAGACCTTACTGGACCAACCGCCCTTTACGGGTCCAACGGGCCGCATGAAACCACCAGCATCGGTTATTTGGTCGTGGTTCCAGGCAGCGGATTTGGCATTGATTTCAGCGACCTTCTCGATACATCCGGGGCCACCACGGTGGACGTTCAGCGTCAGTGGGAAGACGGCAACAAAGACCGGAGTTTCTCGTTGCTCGTCGATGCCTCCGACGGCCGATTGATTGGCTGGACCAGTCTCTCCACCGAGGAGTTGGGCTGATGAGCGGCGACGGTCGTGGTTTGGACCATTTGATGGAACAGAACGAAACCGAACTGGATTTCCTTTCCGCCTACGGCGGTGTTGATGACGGACAGATGGGCGATGGGGCTGCGATTCTTGCGGCGCTCCAGCGGTTTTTGCGTGCTGGCGGGCTTGAGGCAGAATTGGAGGGCAACCTCCTGAGTTTTGCCTGCGGTTCAGCCCAAGCAGAAACCAACGGATGTCGGGTTTCGATTACGGGCGAGCATCTTCCACTGGTCCAGAGTGATTTGCAAGTTCATGGATTGAGGGACGGTGAACTTGACGACCGTCGCACAAAGGTCAGCGTCATGCTCACGGCGTGGTCGGTCGACCAGCGTCGATTCATTGAGCGGCTGGTCGAACATCACCTGCGAGGATGATTCAACGCCGTCGTGCAACACCGACGACCACTGCTCCAGTAATCGTCGCCATCGCCGCCAACACACCAACCGAAGGAAGGAAACCTTCACCTTCGCCAGCGGCAGGAACATTGCACCCATCACCATCGGCGTGAATACCACCGTAGCCTTCTTCCTGATAGTAGCATGAGGACCACGTTTTGTACCAAGCACCGTCTGGGAAGTTCTCGGTCGATTCGTCCGCGTAGGTGGCCTTGATTCTCCAGTTGACGTAGGAATGGTCGGAAGGCGGTTCGAGTTCCATGGTGTAGGTGCTGCCGTCATCGCTGACCGTCGCCTCTTGAGCAACGGGAGGGTCGCACACGCCGTTGTTCAGGCAAATTTGTGTCGTGATGGCCAGCGTGGTACCGTTGTCGAGGGCAGCTTGGTCAAGTTCGACGCTCAGCGTCCACGAATGGAGATCTTGAGAGGGCGTTGTTCGTTCAAGTACAGAAAACGGAACATCATCGCCCGGATTGACATCTTCACCGCCAGTTGCTTCTCCGGCGTGGACCGATACACAGGAGGAGAGGAGTAGGGTGAGCACGGTGAGGAATGCCGCAACACGCATCATGTTCATTCTTTGAGCGGGTCCCTTATTTGGGTTCTTCCTTCACGCGCTCATTCCATGTCCCATAACTCGTCGCCCACCCAGTGGACGGTTTTGATGCCCTTTCCTTTGGTGTTCGCCACCAAGGCTTCCGCATCGTCAACGGCCCACCCCAGCGCCAACGGTCGCTTATGGGTCATGTCGCGAACCCACACCAAGTCCCCTGCTTCCACGGAAGGTTCCGCCCCGTGAACACCAGCGACCATGCAATCGGCACCGTTCATCAGAAAGGGAATGGCACCGTGGTCGACCTCAACCCACTTCAGGGCCTCCATGTGAGCCAGGAAACCGCGCAGTGTGAGGAAGACGCACCGCTCATCTTGTTCATCCAGCAATTCAATGACCAACGGTGTACGGTCGACGAACACCATGGTCCAGGGCCCGTATTCGGCCATCTCAAGAAACGCCCCGTCGACGTTGAGGTCAATGCCCAAGTCCGTTTCCAGTTCCTTGAGCAACGGGGCGATGTGTTTGCGACGCACCGGGCGACGTTTGCGGATGCTCCATTCGTTGGCCATGAAGCGCATGAGGGCCCTGAGGCTATCATTCTTGGGCATCGCGTTCTTGATGAACCGCACCATGTACTTCCCAACATGGCGATGTGGTGCACCATCCGGACCTTTTCCAAACACGCGCTTGAACTTGGGAACCAACCTGCGGTTGAACCGATTCTCTTCGTGAAACCTGCCGCTTGTCTCCACGGCGAGGGCCCTATTCCGGTGAGTCAACACCCTGGGGAAGTTCACCACGAGGTTGAGTGCGTTTTGCGCGTCAACGCTGAGCTTGAACCCGTCGCTATCGCCGTGGGGCTGGACCTGACCGACCGAGCAACGCAGAGCGAACTTCGTGCCGAACAACTGCCGTGGGCGAAGGCGAAATGCTTCACATCATCCGCCGTTGTTGGCGGTTGGTCTCCGTGGAACGGGACGTGGGACGACGTTGTCGACGTCAATCAGGGCTTGCACCTCACGCTGGAGGTCAACGGTACGGTGCGTCAATCCACGCCTCTTCACGAAATGTCCGTTACGCCTCGCCAACAAATCGAGTCCCTGCGGTCTTGGGCTCCCGTTGTCGAAGGGGACCTCTTGTTCACTGGAACGCCTCAAGGGGTCGGTGAATTGCTGCCAGGAGATCGCGTCGTGGCTCGCTTGACCGATGCCGACGGAGCGTGCCTCTCCGAAATCGACGTAGGCTGTGTGTGAGGGTTGCTTTCATATAGCCCGTGCTGGTCGGTGGCGACGCAGGAGGCTGTACGATGGCTCAATGGCACGGAATTTCACGACGCAAACCATCCGGTGGACGAAAGGTTCAGGCCCGCGGCAAGCGAGCCACTGAAATCTCCACGGAGAAGCAATTCGCCCTTGTCGGCGAGCCAAAGCGCAAGATCTACCGCAAGACCGGTGGCAACACCATGGTGCGTGTAATGGCCGCAAACCAAGTCAGCATCAACAACCCCAAGACCGGTAAGACCTCCCTTGGCACCATTCACAGCGTGGTTGAGAACGCTTCCGACCCCAACTACGTTCGTCGAAACATCCTCGTGAAGGGGGCCGTCATTGACACCGATAAGGGTCGAGTTCGCATCACCTCTCGCCCCGGCAAAGACGGTGTTATCAACGGCGTTTTGCTTGAATGAAGTCAAGCGACGGCTTCAAGAAAGCACGCCACGACCAGCCCATGAGGCGAGACCATGGACCACAACCCCGACCGAATCTGTGTTTGGCCGGGCTACTTTGACATGAAGCAATCCCGAAGAGCGGGTCGCCGCGTGCCGAAGGACGCGTCGGTTCTCAAGCCAGATTTGGACGGTCTGTTCATGGCCGCTCGCGCCGTGGGCCTTCGAAAAATCAAGCGTGAAGACAACACCTCTCATCCACGCCGACCCCACGGTCGAGAGGGCCGCCTGTGGGTGTCGTCGAAGGGTGCAAAGGAATCCATCGGGGCAGGGTCGAAGGAAGAACTGCTCCAACTCATTGGTGGTCAATGGCGTGAAATGCAACGAAACGAACGTCAAGAAGCCGTGAAACAATCGGCGAGCGGGCCAAAAACCGGCGACCGACGAGCCCGCTCTCAGCGTAAAAACACACAACAGCGCAGCAGTTTCAAAAAGCGAAAGAGCTTCAAGAACCGTTGAATTCAAAACAGAAATTGATAACCTTTGAGGGTCATTTCTGAACATGCGCCCCCTCTTTGTCCTGGTCGCTTTGCTGCTGCTCGCTGGCGGTGCTCAAGGTGATGTCCAGCCCCAAACCGACGACCCGGAAACGGTGGTCATCACCGTGGACAGCACGAACCTTCGCTTTTCCCCCTCGCAGGTGACCATCACCGAAGGCGACACGGTCCGCTTCTTCTGGAGCGGCCAAGCGCTTCCTCACAACGCCGTTGAATCCAACGGCGTGTTTGACTCGGGCGACCCCGAGCGTGCCGTGGATTATTCGTTTACCTTCGAGCGAGGCATGAACGGTACCTACGACTTTGTTTGTGAACCTCACGAATCGGCGGGCATGGTCGGCCAAATCACGGTAGAACCCGCAGCACCGCTGATCGTTGAAGAGCCCGAACCGATGGAAGAGGAGAACACCCCCTTCCTCTCTGGAGCAGGAACGCTTGTTTCGCTGTTGGCTGCATGGGCCGTGGTTCTGCGGCGTCAGGGCAGCGGGTGCAACCAGCCGAAGATGTCCTCCTCGGTTTCGTTTTGAATGCCAGTAAGCGCATTGTACAACTCAAGGGTGACGCTTCCGGGTTGCCCGTCGCCGTAGACCGTTTTCTCTCCGTCGTGGGTGATGGAGCCAATGGGAGAAATCACCGCGGCCGTTCCGCAGCAAAACGCCTCATCGGCCGCCATGGCAAAGTCAGCACCGATTTTTCCTTCAATCACCTCGTAGCCATGATGTCGAGCGAGTTGTATGATCGAATCACGGGTGATACCCGGCAAAATCGTGCCGGTGAGTTCGGGCGTGTAGAGCACGTTGTCTTTCACGCAGAAGAAGTTGGCTGCGCCCACCTCCTCGATGTCCGTGTGGGTTTCCGCATCGAGGTAAATGACCTCGGCATACCCCTGTGCTTTGGCCTCTTTGCTTGGTTTCATGCCGGGTGCATAGTTCCCAATGGCTTTGACGCCGCCAGAACCACCTGGGGCAGCTCGATGATGGTGCTCTGAGATGAGCAGGTCAATGGCCTTCATGCCACCTTTGAAGTACGGGCCTACCGGTGTTACATAGATGAGGAAGGTGTACGATGGCGCAGGTGCGACGCCCAGCACGGGTCCGCTGCCCATGAGCAGCGGGCGAACGTACATTGCGCCTTTTCCTGAGGGGGGGACCCAGTGCTGGTTGGCAGCGACGACCTGTTCCACTGCGTCAACAAAAATCGATTCTGGAACAGGAGGCATCTTCAATCGGTCGGCCCCACGCTGCATTCTGCGTGCGTTTTCTTCAGGGCGGAAAAACACGATGCGTCCGTTTGAGGTCCGGTACGCCTTCATGCCTTCGAAGAGACCTTGTCCGTAATTCAGCACGCCAGCAGCCGGAGAAATGGAGATGTTGCCGTAGGGCCGTAATTCACCTGGCATCCAGGGTTCA
The DNA here is from genome assembly GCA_049600935.1 of Candidatus Poseidonia sp. GTDB lineage: Archaea > Thermoplasmatota > Poseidoniia > Poseidoniales > Poseidoniaceae > Poseidonia. The sequence continues at coordinate 6,281 of JBMYQB010000037.1, read as the reverse complement.
TCGGCGTTGGTGGTGGTGATGTACATGGTGTCGGTGGGGGTGAGTGAAAACGTGAGGCTGTCCCAGTCAAATGATTCGTCCATGCACACCCTCCTAGCAAAATGAGCCATTGGAATGAGGCTTTCAAGGATTCCTCTCGGAATTCTTGCGGTTTGGACACGTTTTCCCATGGTTGGGCGTAGATGGGTTCTAATGGGGTGGAACGGTGAATGAAACGGAGGTCGCCACATGGAGGGTCGAATGGGGATTGTAAGCGGGCGATACCGCTCCACGCAAACCACCTCCAAGGGCCAACCGCAACCGCTCACGGTGGTGGAATTGTTCGGACGCACCGAGAGGGGTGAGTCTGTTTGCTTGCTGGTTCACGGCCTTCGGCCAACCTTCGAAATCGCTCCCATCGGAACCTGGGACGCCAATGAAGCTCTGCCTGCCTTCCTCGAAGACCGACTGGCCCATGTTCGTGCCATGGAACACGTGGTTGAGGTCACGGGACCCGTGGTGAAATGGACGCAGCTGGGTGAGCGCCCCGTGTGGACGATTGAGGTTGAACAGCCCTTTCAGGTTCCCTCGCTGCGAAAAATCCTCAAATCCAGGTCGTGGCAGATTTTCTCAGGCGACATCCCCTTCGTGAACCGCTTCTTCCTTGACGGGGACGTAGGCATGCACGTGGCTTTCTCGGGGACGGTGATTGACCGTCGCGAAGAAACCGGCGGAGTGACCAAGCCTGAAGTGGTCCAGGCGGGAGGGAGCGGCCGGTACGGCGTCGACATCACGCTACGATGTAACGTGAACGACGTGGTACCCACCGAGCCGTTTCAGGTTCCTTACACGGTGTTTTCCTTCGATTTGGAGACCAGCATTGAACACGAAACCGTGCTGTGTGCAGCCGCCTGCGTGGAACATCTCGGAACCGGCGAGCGAGAGGTGTTTTCCTACCGAGGCAGTGAGCAAGAGATCCTCGAAGGGCTCACGCAAACGGTGCAGTCTGCCGACCCCGACATCATTACGGGCTACAACATCGACAATTTCGACCTCCCACGGTTGGCTGACCGCACCGGTGTCCTGCAGCGTGGCCGAGGCTGGGAAGGGACCACGGCCCTGTTCGGATGGGGCCGAGCGCCCCCCTTGGAATCCGAATTGAAGCGTCAGCGAGACGCCCTGACGCCCAAACGCCAAAGCAACCGTGCATGGAACTTGTCAGGGCGCGTCATCATGGATGCGTGGTGGCAAGCACGCCAGGCGCTCAGACCTCGACGCGAGACCCTGTCGTTTGTGGCCACCTTGCTTTTTCCCGACGACGAAGAGAAACACAAAATGGACGTGGACGCTTCCAACATGGACCAGGAGTGGGCTGAACGACCCGACGAGGTCATGGCTTATTGCATACGAGACGCAGAACTTCCACTCGACATCCTGCAAGCCATTCAGGCCGTTCGCCGAAAAGAAGCGGTAGCCGCTGTTGCAAAAGTACCGTTTGAGACCGCAGCCAACGGCAGCACGAGTCAGCTCATTGACTCCCTTGTCATTCGTTTGGCGGACAAACAGTGCGTCGCGGTGCCTTTGACCGGTTCGGCCGAGGCCAAAGAGGGGCAAATCACCGGCGGTTATGTTCACGATGTCGAGGCAGGACTCCATCCGTGGATTGCCGTTTTGGATTTCAAGAGCATGTACCCCTCCATCATGATCGGCCACAACATCTGCTACACCACTCGTGTGGACCCTGCTCAACCTGCACCCGAGGAAGGAAGGTATCACACCTCTCCCATACAGAGTAAATTCCGTCTCGCCGAGGACCGAAAAGGCATGGTCCCAGCGTTGTTGGAAAACCTGATGGCGCAACGTGACGAACACAAGGCGGCGTTGAAAATTGCGCAAGCGAACGAAGACACCTCGGCTGAAGCCTTTCACGACGCCATGCAATACGCTGTGAAAATTCTGATGAACTCGTTCTACGGGGTGTTTGCGAGCGGGTTCTATCGGTTCACCCACCGCGATCTCGGCTCCTCCATCACCGCTTGGGCGCGTCAAAACATCAAGGGCATCATTGCCGCCGTCGAGAATGAAGGTCATGGCGTGGTGTATTCCGACACCGATTCCATCTTTGTCCGGTGCCCAATTTCGCCCGATGCGCCCCGTCAAATCAGCGACGAGGAACGAACCAAGGCCGCCGCAGGGGATGGAGCGGCCCAAGCGATGCTCGATGCCTACGAGGCCGCAGTGGAGAGCATGGTGGCCTTCGGGCAAGGATTGGCCGCCACGTACAGCAGGGATTCAGCCGTGTTGGAATTCGAAAAGGGTCTCTCGGTGTTCTTCAGCCACGGTGCCAAGAAGCGATACATCGGTCAGGTCGTTTGGCCCTCGCACGAGATGTTGGTGCGAGGGTATGAAACGCAGCGAACGGATTCCTTCAGTTATCTTACGTCCACCATGAAGGAAATCTTCCGCTACGCCCTTGCCGACCAAGGCGATGAACTCGTGAAGTATGCCAAGCAACGGGTCGAAGCGCTGTTGCGTTGCGAAGTTCCTGCCAGTGAAGTGGTCTTGGCAAAATCCTGCAAAGGGCGCGTGGTTCGAACGCCCGTCAAAACCCCCGACGACGTTGATTTCACGAAGGACTACAGCAAACCCGACAGCATGGCCCAGGTCAGGGTGGCCAAACGGCGCATTGAACTCGGCTTGGGCTTCACCGCCGGCATGAAAGTCTCCTATGTGGTCACCGACGCCAGCAAACCCCCCATGACGGTGGTGCCTTGGCTCGACAACGAGGAGGAACAAGCCAAGGTGACCTACGATGGCCGATTTTATGCCGAACGTCTTGCCGCAGCGGTCGGTCGCATCACGGAAGCCTTCAATTGGGATGCAAGTGACCTCATGGCCGGCAACAAGCAAGCCTCTTTGTTCTCGTTCTAAGCGCCACAGGGCGAGGAAGGGCTTTTGATGAACAAGCCACCACATCAGCACATGGGAAGGTACACACGCACGCTCTTCATGGCTGGCCTGATGGTGTGCTCGTCGCTGGCGGGTTGCATCTTTGAGGACGGCTCAGACGACGAGGACCAAGAGGTTCTGGCGGTGTTCAGTTTTAATCCCAGCAAGAACATCAAAGTGGGTGACTCGGTAAGTTTTGATGCCTCAAGTTCAACTCCCAACGATGGCTCGCTGACCTACCGTTGGAACTTTGACACGGAGGGATCCATCGATATTGATGCAACCGGGCTTACAGCCACATGGACGTTTGATGAAGCCAAGACCTACAAAGTCACCCTCGAGGTGTCCGATGGCAGCACAACGTCAGAACAAATCCGAGACCTGGTGGTGGCGCCCGAGAGCGCAGAAGCACCAACCGCCGAGATTACACAGTACGCGGACGATGAGGACTGCGAAGACGAGGAGATCACCGAAACACGCCACATTCTCGTATGGATTTGTGCTCGCGACAAAAGCACCACCGACCGGGCCATCACCGAAACGACCACCGTTCAACTGGACGCCTCGTCGTCCGATTCGGGGGATTCAACCTCCCAATACATCCCCGATGACGGCTATGCATGGGACTTGGACCTCACCGAGGACAAGGACAACGATGGCGACCCGGAAAACGACGATGATTTGGTGGGCGCAACGGTCGATTGGGCTAATTTGGCACCCGGTGAATACGAAATTGGACTCACGGTCACCAACAACGTTGAGATGACCGACAGCACGACGATTCGCGTGTACGTCAGCTATGCTGGTTATTGGAATGACTTTGAAATCGGAGGAAACAACAGCGGCAACCCTGCTGAATTGGATTTTGACACCTTCATCAACTACGACAAAGACAAAGGAAACACCATTGTGAAGGCGCAAGTTGAAATTGAATATCCGAAGGAAGACGGCGATTGTACGGCCCTCCCTGGTGCGAACAACTGTCGAGCGGAATTGGACCTTTATGCCTACAACGAAGAAGATGAAGAGGCAGCCAACACCACCTCAACCGATGTTGAATCACGAGATGATGGCGATTGCGGCGACGAACAGGATTGCATCCATCTCAAACTCTCCGGCTACATGTTTGCCGACACCGAATCCACCTACGGCGACGGCGAGTGGACCATGAAGATCCGAAACGACCGGGTGAACGATTTCAACATTGACCAGTTCGTTATCCGCCTTTACTACAAGTGAGGGGTACAAGCATGCGACGCACGAGAATCGTGGCCACCATCGGCCCAGCGTGCGATGATTATGAGACGCTGAAGAGCTTGCTTGAAGCGGGCGTGGATGTGTGTCGGTTCAATTACTCACACGGTGAGCCCGAGGACAAAACCGAGCTCTATCACCGTCTTCGCTCGATTGAAGATGAACTCGGTCGGCCGACTTGCATTCTTGCCGACCTTCCAGGGCCCAAACTTCGGCTGGGCAATTTCCCTGAAGTCGACCTGCTTGAGGAGGGTGCAGAAATCCTGCTCCATTGCGGCGCCACGCATCTTGAAGCGACCAACGGGACGGATTTTCCCGTGGAGTACGGCGGTCTTTCGGCCGAACTGAAGCCCGGCGACCCTATCTTGGTGAATGACGGTTTGATTCGTTTGACGGTCCTAACCACACCGGGCGAAGCGAACGGCAAGGTTCGCTGTAGGGTGGAAGACGGTGGCCCCATCAGCAGCAGAAAGGGCGTGAACGTACCGGGGACACTGGTCGATTTGCCCGCCATCGGGCCCAAAGACAAGGCGGCCCTGCAGCACGCTCTTGAGAACGGCGCCGATTACATCGCCGTGAGTTATGTCCGGACGGCTGACGACCTTATTCCCGCCAAACAAGCGGTCGCTGAAGCCTCCATGCACGTACCTGTTCTAGCGAAGATCGAGCACCCCGTAGCGCTTGAAAACCTCGACAGCATCCTTGACGTGGCCGATGCCGTGATGGTGGCTCGGGGAGACCTTGGCGTTGAAATTCCACTTGAGAACGTGCCCGTTGTTCAACAGCGAATCATCGACAAAGCGCTCCAGCGCGGCATGCCGGTGATCGTCGCTACGCAGATGCTCGATTCCATGACCTTCCAGCCACGGCCGACGCGCGCTGAGGTTAGCGATGTCTCCACCGCTATCCGCCACGGCGCAACCGGCGTGATGCTGTCGGGGGAGACGGCGTCGGGCACCTACCCGCTGGAAACCGTGCAAACGATGGCGAAAATCGTCAAGGCGACCGAAGATGGCCTCGATGATTACGACCTTCGCCCGACCAGCCTGGCTCAATTTCGCTCCACACGAGCCGTTGCTCATGCAGGTGTGGAACTGGCACGGGAAGCCGATGCGTCCCGCATCATCGTCGCCACCGAACACGGTACTTCGCCTCGCCTGGTGTCCGGCTACCGACCAAACATTCCCGTCACGGCCGTCAGCGATCGCCTTCGAGCATTGCGGCGAACCTGCTTGCTTCCGGGGGTTGATGCCGTGCTTTCCAAGGAACACGAGCGCGGCTCAAAGACGATGAAAGAGGCGGTCGAGCAACTTGTGGCCCAGGGCCGAATCAAGCCAGGTGAGCGGGTCGTGTCCATTTCTGGCAGCCCCCGTGCGATGCGCGGTGCTACCAGCACCCTCCGTTTGTACAAGATTGGTGAATCCGGTGAAATTCTGGATACGGAATGAAGGGCAGACCTCATTTTTTCGCTGAAAATTGCTCGCTACTCGCGTCGCGGTTTTCATATAGGGGATAATTGTCGGAGCGCTTGCTAAGGAGCGATTACCATGCCATCACAATGGGAAGACAGAAGCAAGCCACACCGCAACATCGTGTTTATCGGTCACGTCGACCACGGAAAGTCCACCACCGTTGGACGTCTCCTCCTCGACTCCGGCCACATTGAAGAGCACGTGATTGAGAAGAACGAGAAACTCGCTGCCGAATCCGGTAAGGCCGGTTTCGGTCTTGCGTACGTCATGGACGGACTCAAGGAAGAGCGCGAGCGTGGTATTACCATCGACGTTGCTCACAAGGAGTTCTTCACCCCTGACTACTACTGGACCATCATCGACGCTCCAGGCCACCGCGACTTCGTCAAGAACATGATCACCGGTGCTTCGCAAGCTGACACCGCTGTTCTGCTCTGTGCCGCCAACGACGGTGTCAACGCCCAAACCAAGGAACACGCTTTCTTGGCTAAGGTGCTTGGTGTCAAGGGCCTCATCGTCCACGTCAACAAGATGGACATCTCCGGTGTCGACTGGACCGAAGAGAAGTACAACGCTGCATGCAAGGAAGTCTCGGGACTGCTCAAGATGGCTGGATTCAAGCCAGAC
>JBMYQB010000036.1:0-16165 GCA_049600935.1 Candidatus Poseidonia sp. | reverse complement strand
CTCGTTCCAATTTGGCACACCGCTTTGGATGGCGTTCATGCTCGCCCCTGTCTGCATGATTGCTGAGTGGCCACGCCTCACCTACATCGACGACAACGCCACGATGGTGCTGATTCCTCTTGCACTCGTGATGTTGCTCGAGCCCTATGCGCTTGTCATGGCCTAAGCGAGCAGTTTCCAAGGCTCGCCTTCAATATGTTGAAATGGGGGGTTTCGCTGGTCGTATGTAGTGAAGGACATGGCCGACGACACGACCAATTCGGACCCGCCCCAAATCGCCTACCAAGTGGCGTTTGCCCTCGCCATTGTTCTTCTCGCCGTGGCCATGGTTCGCTACCCGCTTTGGTAATCATTCCGTGTTGATTTTGAACATCTCTTGAAAAGGGAGTTCCTCGTCTTTGTGGTATGTGCGGCATCGCTGGCGTCCTTGGACACCCCGATGTTGGCGTTCTCCACCGCATGAATCAACTCCAGCGACATCGCGGTCCCGACGAAAACGATGTATGGGTTGACGACCATGTTGGCTTTGCACACGCTCGCCTCTCAATCCTTGATTTGGCATCAAGTCAACAACCCATGACGGACCCCGAGGGAGTGGTGGTGGTCATGAACGGAGAGATCTACAATCATGAGGAACTTCGTCGCACGCATACCACGTACCCGTTCAGCACCTCTGGCGATACCGAATCCGTTCTTGCAGCCTACCGTTCTGCAAGGGCCCGCTCAAACCAACCGCTCAGCGCCAGCGAGCACGCTGCTTGGTTGAACACCTTGGACGGCATGTACGCCATCGCCATTTGGAATCCCCATGAACGGCACCTCATCCTCGCACGAGACCCGATGGGCATCAAGCCACTTCTTCGCACAACGGTTGAGGGCTCCTTGCTCTTTTCAAGCGAAGCAAAGGCCTTCCGTGCGGATGAACGCTATCAGCCGGCTCTTGATGAACTCGCCATGGCCGCTCGACTGGTGTGGGAATATCCACTTGATGCAACCACGCTCCTCAAAGGCGTTCATCAGGTAAGACAGGGCACCGTGGAATGTTGGTCGATTGACCAGCAAGGAAATGCCGTCCACGTTGACAGCGCCAATGTTGAGCGACAAGCGTTGACCCCTGCGGCTTCCTGGAATCCAAAACAGCGTGCAAATGCGCTTCTCGAGACCTTTGTTGGGGGCGTGCAACAACGCTTGATGGCAGATGTTCCTGTCGGCATTGTCCTTTCGGGTGGACTTGATTCAAGCCTCGTGGCGGCCGTCGCACACGAAGCAGCTGAACGTGCAGGGCAACCTGTGCCCGCTTGCTGGACGGTTGCAGAAAGTGAAGAGAACCCGGATTGGAAGGCCGCCGAACTGGTGGCTGCCCATCACGACCTCGACCATCACCAACATCTCCTCGAACAGGATGCTTTCGAGCAACGCTTGCCTCGGCTGGCCTGGCACGGCGAGGACACCGATGTGACGGTCATGTTCTTCCATCCATTGTTCGAACACATGTCCCAACATGTGAAGGTCGGTTTGTGCGGGCAAGGTGCTGATGAATTGCACGCAGGTTATCCGCGCTACGGCGACCTCAAGGGACACGCTGCCGAACTCAATCGGCGGATGAACAGCCTGCCAGAAGAACATCGTTTGCGTCTCTTGCACGGGGAACTCGACGCAGAAGATGGGTGGTTTGCAAGCACTCACAATCCCAACGTGGCCACTGCAAGCCTCCAAACGATGTTGGATTTTGAACTTGAACACGGTCAACTCAGTAATTTCCAACTGCGACTGGTCGACCGTCATTCCATGGCACATTCTCTAGAGGTCCGAGTCCCCTTCCTTGGGAAGGCCCACCGTCAAGCAGCCTACGAATTACCAATGGATTGGAAACTCGGAGCGGGTCGAGAAGAGAAAGCAGCTCTTCGGCAGGCGGCGGACCTTACACGACTTCCAAAGGAGATTGTGCGGCGCCCAAAACTTCCTGCTGGAAGAGCGACATCGCCGACCATGCTCGATTCATTCCTCCACGAAAGGCGCTCCCAGATTGAAGAATTGATGGGCCATTACACAACATGGGCGCCCGTACTCAAAGGCCAAGAAGAATTGGCCATTGGCTTGGGGTTGTTCGACGCGCTCCATCTGCAAGACGACGGGCATCGGCGCGTGAACCGGTCCGTTGATGAGTTGCTCACCGAGGTGATATCAGCATGAATTTGAGGCAACATTCGGACCTGCTCGAAAGCAAACGAGAAGCCATCACAAAATGGATGCAGAAAAAGCGGGCTGAAGTTCCAATCCCTGTCTATGGCAGTGTGGATGTTCGAGATGCTGGATGGAAAATAGGCGTGGTCGATGCCAATCACTTCCCAGCAGGGTTCAACAACGTCTCAAAGGAGAACTTGCAGGAACTCGCTGGGTTGTTCAAAGAACACGTGAGTCGCACGCGTCCAGATTGCCATTGGGTGCACATCTATCCCGAGAGCCATACCCGCAACCAGGGGTACGTGGAGAACATATCAAGCATCAAATCCATGATTGAACAAGCAGGGTATTCCTGCACGGTTGGTTCCCCAGACCTCAACGACTACGGTGCACTCAACGGGCTCTCTGGACCCCTCATGCTCGAAAATGTGGAGGTGGACGATGAAGGAGAACTCGTGGTCAACGGTGAACGTCCAGACCTGATTCTTCTCAACAACGATTTGACAGAAGGGGCCATCCCCGGCGTGCAAAGCACCAACATCACACCTCCACCGCATATGGGATGGTTCCGCCGTCGGAAATCACAGCATTACGAGATGTTGAGGCCCTACGTTGAAGAGATGGCGCAGATGCTTGAAATTGACCCGTGGCACCTTCTACCGGATTGGTTTGTTTCGGAAAACAAATGCCTGACTGAAGAGGCCTGCAAAGCAAAACTCGCAGAGGAAATTGATGGTTTCCTCAATGCGCTACGGGAAAAATACCGCTCCCTCGGAATTGAGAGAGAACCCACCGTGGTCATCAAAAACGACAGTGGCACCTACGGTCTTGGCGTGATGATGCTGACTTCAGGCAGTCAAATCCTCAACCTCTCCAACAGGAAAGCGAACAAACTTCGCTATGCCAAAGGAGGAGCAGAGGTGGAAAATTTCCTCATCCAAGAAGGCATCCCGACGGCGTTAGCCACCCCGACAGGCGAAACGCTCGAACCGGTTGTTTACCTGGTTGACGGTGAAGCCGCTTCCTGGTTTTATCGCATCAACGGGAAAAAATCGGACATGGACAACCTCAACTCCCCGAGTGCCCGGTTTGAGAACTACGAACATACTGAGAATCCTTACGCAACGGAAGCCCACGGCTGGCACGCTCTTGTCGCCGAATTGAGCATGATTGCCATGGGAGCCGAGGCCAACGCGTGGAACCTTGAGACAACAGGATGAAAGCCAGTTCATCCTCGCCCAACCATGAGCCACCGAGTGCGGTTGTACATCGGAACCATCGCCATCGGGCTGTGGATTTCTGCAACAGGCGCCGGTGGCTTGCTTCCCGACACATGGGCTGAATGGCCTGTGAACCTCTGGTGCTGGGCCGTTTTTGGATGGATTTTTCGAGATGCCGACCGCAAGGAGCGCATCGAAATGATCGCCGTTGTCGCCCTCGCAACGCCGATGGAACTGTTCTTTTCAGAGATCTGGCTCATCTATGAATATCAACGCGATTTCATGCCGCTCTTTGTTCCCGCAGGCCATTACTTTCTCTTTGACCTAGGGCGGCGTGGTGCTGCACTCATGAGGCCTGAACAAGCGCTTCCTGCTCTTTTGCCCTTCATCCCCTTGGTCGCCTACGGGGCTTGGACCGGGGGAGACACGTCTGGGGTGGTCATGCTTTTGCTCGTGTTGGCCTTTACAAAATGGGGACCTCAACCTCGGTTGTACGCTGCCATGGCTTGGGCAGCGTTGGCGATGGAACTTTGGGGAACCTACCTTGGGAATTGGACATGGGCAGCGGAGGTGCCATGGACGGGACTAACGGCCTGGAATCCACCGCTGTTGGTGGGTGCCTTCTACTGCTTTGGCGACCTTTTGGTTAACTTGAGCGTTGCCAAGTTTCAAGGGGAACCTACTCCCGAGGTTGGAGCATGACCGGTGCTGACGAGTTGCGAAAGCGCCGTGAGCAGGAGGCGCTAAAGATACGAACGGCGTTGAACCGCCAGCGAGGTGAGCAACGAGCCAACACCAAGGGTGGTGAAGGCACCGTGGCCTTTGTTGAGGAACGCAAGTGCATCGGTTGTGACCAGTGCACCATCGTGTGCGATGATGATGCAATTGAGCTCTATTTTGTGGATGTACGTAGCCCCCTCATGTCGGTTGAAAGCAACCGAAAAGCGAAAATCATTCGAGATGCGTGTACCGGATGCCGCTTGTGCGTCCTTGCGTGTCCCACCGATGCCATTACGATGATCGACCGATGAGGTGAACCCCATGTCAAAGAAAGGAAAAGATGCAACGGCTCAACGCTTTGGAGGCGAATTTGGACCGTACCGCAAACCAGGAACGGAAGGCGTCTCACTCTCGACGTTCAAGAACCTCGTATGGACCTCGAACATTGGAGGCCTGTTGTTGGTGGTCCTTGCGCTTGAACTGCTCTTTGTTCAGCAGCGCTTCATGTGGGGTTTCCTTTCCTTGGTGGCCGGTGTCGCCATCGCTCTCTTCCCATCCAATTACGAAATCGTTGGCATGAACGACGAAGACGACAACGATTGATGAAATGCCGTGCGAATCGTACCGTAGTCACGGTTCATACCTAATGATGAAGGCAGAAATTGGTGTTATTCTTCGAGGGGCCGTAAATAATACAATGTTAAATCATCCACAGATCTGCTAAAATTTACTTTTTGATGTTCTACGGGTAATTCATCAAAATATTCAGTTCTGGAATTGTCCTCTCTAGACTTCAGAGACTCCCATTCACTACCAACAGATGACGCTTCATACATTGTTCCATGGTGTGTTTCACCTTTGAGAACATGCACTTTATCATCAATCAACCCCACTACAATGAAATGGTGAGGTCCGAAAGTTAGTGTGACTCTCAATGGGTTATTTTCAGAATCAGTTACCACCTCAACAGCCATTCTCTTTTGTTGAGATTTATGAAATGCTTCTGCTGATTTTTCCTCAAGTGATTCGCCAAAGATTGTTTCAAGGTCTGAATACATCTTCTCCAAGTCTTTATCATCGTTCATAACATTCCTAGTATCTAGGCAGATATAACCTTGAGGATGCTTTGAAAAAGTTGTTCAGTCCACTGATTCAAGTAGTTCGAATCAGGGGGTACGGTCTGATGACCCGTCGAATCAGAGGGTCCCTCTGATTCGTTTCGGTCTCAAGCTTCAGCCGTCTCGCTCACGGTGGTTTCAGCACCGAGTTGGGCCTTCTGCTCGTTGACTTGGCGGGCAAGGAAGGACACAACGTCGAGGATCTCGATGTCAGCATAGGCTTCATCGCCCTCAAACTTGAGGCACTCAAAGTGAGAGACACACTTTGGACAGGAGGTCAGCATGGTCTCTGCACCGGTGGCACGGACTTCTTCCATGCGAGTGACACGCAGGGAGCGAGCGTTCTCGTTGCATGACATCATGCTCGAGACACCGCAGCACATGGCGTCTTCACCGCTGTGTTCCATCTCAACAATCTCAACACCCTCAACGGCGTTGATGAGTTCTCGGGGTTCGTCGTAGATACCCATCTGGCGACCAAGTCGGCACGGGTCGTGATAGGTGACGGTGGTGTCGTCGGTCTTGAGGTTCATGTCAAAGCCCTGTTCGATGAGGTACTCCGTCGTGTGCATGACCTTGACGTCCTCGAGTTCGTAATCTCGGGCAAAGGTTCGGAAACACTCAGCACAGGAAGAAACCAGGGTGTCAATACCCGACTCGTTGATCTTGCGCTGGTTGTAAGCCTTCAACTTCTCAAAGACCTCGTCCAATCCCTGCCACTTCTGGTCGTGGCCGCAGCACTTGAGGAAATCACGGCCAAGGTAGGCCACATCGGTGCCCATCTCTTCGAAGAGGGTGAAGGCCGCCGTGGTCGTATCGCCAAGGTTCATGGTGCCCTCGTTGACGTGGGAGAAGACCATCTCCTGGTCGAGGTAGTCCACGCAGCCGGGGTAGTAGCCGACGTTGGAGGTGATAGGGTAGTCTTCAGTAGCAATGAAATCGTCGTCTGCGGCCTCTTCAGCCTCTGCATTGAGAACGGCTTGGAGCACGGTGTGTGGGATTTCTGCCTGCGGACCGCCGACAATGAGCGAGCGGCGAATGTCGACATACGAGTCGTAGTTCACGAGTTGCGGGCAAGCGTTCGTACAAGCCGTACAGGTCAGACAGGAATACAGCGGTACGCCGTCATCCTCATTGTTCCACGAATTGTAGATGATGTTGAGCTTGTCTCCACCGTTGAACAGGCGGACAGGACAGGCGTCGTCGCACAGGTCGCAACCGTAGCACTTGTTCATCTCAAACTCATAACCACGAGCCATGTAGCGCAACAAGACGAACACAAGGGCACCAAAGGTCACACAGGGAATGAACATGGCGTAGGTCAACTTGGCATCAAGCGACTTGGGGTTCTGGTGGTAGGACGGGTTTTCGATGTACGAGAAACTTGAGCCGCCAAGCGCCATCTCCTCGGCGTTGGAGAGGTTCACCGTATAGCCAGCAAGTCCAGCAGGGGCGTCGTCGTTCCACACCAACAGAGGCTGATAAGTGGCGATGCTAAACGAGGTCTCGGTGGTGATGCTGTCGTTGAGGGCAAGCGCTCCGCTGACAACCACATCGTAGGTGTAGTCGTAGGTTCCAACGGCCATCTCAACGGTTGCGCCCTCACAGTTGGCAAAGGAAACGAGTTCCTTTCCGGACGTGTCGGACACGGTCAACGTGGTGGCGACCATGGACTGCGTTGAGACATCGTTGATCTTCCGCTCGCTGGAGCGGAATTCGCAGGAAAGGTCGGTGGTCAAGGTGGTTACTTCGTCGGGGTGGCCTTCGGGGAAGAGCGTGGTGTCTTCGGTGATGGTAAAGGAGCCGCTCACGCTGAACCCTTCACCGCCGTTGAAGGTGGTGCCTTCGCTGGCTGCGTTGATACCGTTCTCGGCATCCTGATGGCCGTTCGCATCGTTGAAATCCGTAATGATGTACCGGGCTGGCTGGTAAATATTCCAGTTGAGCCAAGCCGTGGTCGGGACCACACCCGTTCCTGACCAACCTCGATCGTCAGTGAATTCGTTTACATCGTGGACATGAACATCGGAAGGCTGTGTTCGCATGGCCTCAAGTTCTCCGTAATCTTTGATGGTGAGCAGACCTTTAGCGTCCCAGAATCCCTTATCGTAGGTGTCAAAGGTGGCCACGGTGGCTGCTGAGGAGATGATGAGGGCACCGACGATGAGTTGGCGGCTCTTTGCGACGGTGAAGCCTGCGCCCCAGGCTCGGATGAGCAGGCCTCGGCCGATGAAGTAAATACAAATCCACATCAACACACCTGTCATGACCCACGGTATGGCGTTGAACACCTCCGCTATCCAGGGTTCACGCGTCCCGCAGAGCAAGTCACCGTGCGAGTCAAGTTTACAGAAGTCAGAACGATTTTTCCCGTAGAGTTCCAAGAAGATGTTGATGGAGAACACCGAAATGAACCAGATGTGCGCCAAATAGACGGCACCGGCTGCGGCGAACCATGGGTCTTCCACAGGACGCTTCTCACGGCCACCGAGGAACGGAGGCAGAGCGAGGATGCCGACGGGGATGCCGGTGAGGGCGGCGCCCCACCATGCAGCGTTCCATGGGAACATGGGTTGGCCGACAATATCGCCGACAAATCCAGTTGGAACAACGAACTGCGGCAGGTACTCGCCCCATCGAAGATAGCCGTACGAGAACAGCACATACCAGTCGGGGAACACGAACCCTGCTTGTGCGTAAGGGTCGGCTGCACCGTGGAGCGGAGGTGGAATCAACCATGCGTAGAACAGGAGAATGGAGAGCATGGCGGCGAAGATGATGCTGTCACGCAACACTTCGTGCGGCCAGAAGCCGTGGCCCGTGCGGGTTCGCTTTCGCTTTTCCTCGGCCTTCTGCAACTGCTCTTTTTCCTCCATATACATGGAGGCAACGCGCCCGAAATTGTCAATCAGTCCCATACATTTCCCTCCGTATCAATGCGGCTCCGCGATACCTTGTACCCAAACAATGAACAGGTGAATGATGATGAGCGTGGTGACGATCACGGGCAGAATGAACACGTGGATGAAATACATTCGAGTGACCGTGAGCGGCGTCAATTCGGAACCCGAGAACAGCAAGGTGGCGATGTACTTGCCAACCAGTGGACTTGAGTTGGCCAAGTTAATGCCGATGATGGCTGCACCGTAGGCCAAACTGTCCCACGGCAGGAGATAGCCAGAGTAGCCGAAGACGATGGTGAGGGCCATGAGCGCTACGCCGATGAGCCAGTTCAACTCGCGAGGGTTGCGGTAAGCGCCCGTGAAATAAACGCGGCACATGTGAAGGAACACGCTGGCGACCATGAAGTGCGTCGTCCAATGGTGAACGGCACGAAGGATGTAGCCAAAGGGCAGTTGGGTCATGATGTACTGCATGCTGGCGTAGGCTGGGGAAGGATCGCCTTCTCCACCGGGAACGTAGTAAATTCCCAACACCGTTCCCGTGATGACGAGGATGATGAACGAAAGGAAGGAAATGCCACCGAGGCAGTAAAGGGGATACCAGTACCAGATGATGCGGAGTTTGTACTTCTCTGCGTGGGTGAGTGGCATCTGTCGGTGCATGTTGTAGTAGGCACCTTTGGACATGTTCCAGTAGTCTTGGAGACGGAACCGAGTGTCAAGCCACGAGAACACCCAGAGGAACGAGCGCTCGGCAACGCCCATTTTCCCGGTTGATTCCACAGCACGGAGAATATCACGACGTGGCATCTCCTCGTTTTCCTTGCGCAGGGTGAAGGCCACCAACAGCACAAGGAAGGCGATGAAGAACCACAGAATCCAGAACATTGTCGTCATGTTAGCACCTCAATCACAATACGTGTACCAGTCCACGTAGTCGGGCAGACCTTCGATGACGCCGCCGTTAAGTTGGATGGGGATGATGGGCAGACCGACAGGTGCAGGACCGCCAGCTCGACGAATACCTGCGTAGTTGAAGGTGGCACCGTTGGAGCGGTTTCGGTTCGTGTTCATTTCCAACGCCGTGGGGTCAAATCGAGAAGAGTGGCAGATGCAGAACATCTTGGTACCACCGTCGTCGCCGCCACCGGGCGTCCATGAGTCTTCGGTGAAGGAGTTGGACACGAGTTGCCAGCCTGGGATGCAGCACAGGTGCGTGCATCGTCCGAACACCATAACGAGGTCGTCGGACGGCATCAAGCGAGGGTCAGCCTCGGCAAGGTCCTCAAAGTGGCCGACGTACTTGCCGGTCTCGTCATACCCTTCCATGAACTGGAAACGAGCTTTGCCGTTTGATTCGGGCGTGCCTGCGTACTTGGAGTGGGCGACGTAATTGACCACCACGGGAACACCGTTCCAAACACCAGCAGCACCGGCGGTTCCCGTTGAGGAAGTGGCGGCTTCGGCTTCGAAATCGGCTTTGGTCATGGGCTGAAGGTGCTTCGCACCGTACCAGGCCTCGTCTTCACGGCCCTTTGCCCAGAACTGAACGGCCAAATCACCGCCACCGCCGCCACCCGGCGGGAGGAGAATGGCCGCAAAGCCGAGCATGCCCAGCGATGCGGTCAACACACCTGCAGCGGTGTTGAATCCATAGCGTAGGAATTGCCGGCGGTTGATGGAGGTCGATGCAGAGCCGAGCATGCCCGCCTCATCGGACGGTGCAGGTTTGAGTTCGTATTCGCGTGCCATATCACATCACCACTTGTACTCCCGCCAGTCTTTCTGGTGCTCTGGAATGAATTTGTTTTGGGCATGCTTGACGATGATGGTGTCGGGAAGAATGTACTTCAGGTAGATGATTCCAATCATAATGAGGGTCGTCAAGGTCATGGCAAGATGGAAGGAAAGTTGCTGTTGGTCCCAGCCGTTGGCCAAGCCGTAAATCATCGAGAAACTCCAGTAGCATATCCAGAACAGGCCCCAGCCAAGGAAGAACATCGTTAGGTAGGAAGCACCTGACGGTGCAAGCGAGGCGCTCACGATGGTTCCAGGTTCTGCGATGTTGAACACCCCGTGGTCGATGGCACTCGCCATCTCATCTTCGGTCAACTCGGCCCCTTCGAGCGCCGTGCGGGCATCGTCGACCGAAATGCTACCGTCGGCCACGCCTCGGAGTAGGGTTGTGATTGTGTCATCCATCATTGATCACCTCGGCGCATGAGTTTGTATCGCAAGCGGAGCTGGTTGCTACGTCCCTTGTAAGAGGTTGAGAAGCCGTACCGCAACAGGAGGCCAGCGAAGATGATGACGCCGATGACGGCGCCAAAACCGAGCAGCCCGAGCCAGTGAGCACGAAGTTTCGCACCCATGTGGTGCAGGTCAATACCGTGGTGGGCGGGTTCGGGTGGACTGACGTTGCCGTCGCCTGCAAACAAGGTACGAGTACCCATGGCGGCCGAGGCTTCATCGCCTTCATTCAGAGCGAAGTTGAGTTGATTCCAACGGTCTTCAACACCGGGGATTTGGTCGCCGTTTACAGAGTTGCCAACAATCCAGAAGTTCACGGTGCCGGCACCGCCCTCGGCAGGGGCCGTCCAGTCAAACGTCCACGCTCGCTCCTCGGTGGCAGCAGAGGCTTCGGTGTGGGTGAGGGTTTGCTCGTCAGGGGCGCCGTCAATCTCCCAATTTTGCGCCATGTCGCTCGAGAGCGAGCCAAGGGAGACGCGCATCGAAAAACCAGCGGTGTACGTGCCGGTTGCGGGTGGACCACCGATGAGTTGGAGTTGGAGCGTGTACGTTTCGCCGGCC
Organism: Candidatus Poseidonia sp.; assembly: GCA_049600935.1. GTDB lineage: Archaea > Thermoplasmatota > Poseidoniia > Poseidoniales > Poseidoniaceae > Poseidonia. Next base: position 5,209 of record JBMYQB010000036.1, on the reverse strand, counting down.
ACCCAAGCATAGGGCACGTCGTCAAGAATCACCTGAACGGCGTTGTCTGCGACTTCGTTGTGGCACAAACAGCCTGATTTTGCGACATCGTCGATGTCAACTTGGCCGGTGGAACCTTGGTGAGATTGTGGGCCACCGATGCCCCCGTGATAGGAGGAGGCGAGGGCAGGGAAGAGGAGTAACATCCCAACGAGCGTGAGGAGCACGGTGCGGGACGAGAGAGAAGATTTGTGCATGGCCTCACCCTTTCAATCTAACCGACCTGTAAGGACTCCTTAAACATTGCCAGCAAATCACCACTTTGAGTGCGGCGCAGTGTTGCGTTTTTTGAGACATTTTGGCACCCCTATCTATCAGAATTTCCGGGTATGAAATTTTTCGCAGAAGAGTTCTTCACATCTCACGGGGTCGCAGGTGTGAGAACCATGGGAAATCATGCCTTTGACAACACCTACAACCTCACCGACGAGCAACTTCAACAATTGGATGAGGCAGAAGACCTCATGCTCAAAGGCGCCCTCGGAGCCGCTGAAAAGATGCTTCTCGGCATGTTGAAAGGCGACGAAACATGCATCCCCGTGCTTTCCAACCTCGGCCACCTCTACGGCCGACATTTGTCCGAATTCAACACCGCCGTTGAGTATTACGACCGCGTGTTGGCCATTGAACCAGACAACGCTTGGGCTCGGGATGCTCGGCGACGCTACCTTCGCTACGTAGATTGAGCGGCACACCAAAGTTCATGGAGATGCCACGCACCGTGGCTGGCATGGACCCCTCCACCATTCTCATCGCTGGAGTGGGGGGCATCGGTTGCGCTTGGGCCCAAAAAGCCCACCAACGATGCGAAGGGAGCGCTCATTTGGTGCTCATTGACGCCGACGATGCCAGTTTCAAAACGGGCGAAGACATCCACATCCTTCGTCTTGGCCATGCACTCGACAGCGTTGGGTGCGCAGCACTCCCGCCGCTGGCTGAGCAGCGAATGCGAGGACTTAGCACCCTCACCAATCAACTGCTCAACACCACCGAACTTGTCATTCTTCTCACTGGACTCGGCGGCGGCGTAGGCACGGGGGCCGCTCATGAATTTGCCCGACAAGCCCGGCAATCAGGTGCCGTGGTGCTCGCGGTGGCGGGCTTGCCGTTTGAACGTCAACCGACGCGAATGGAAATCGCAGAGGAAGGGTTGGAGCGACTTGAACAAACGGCTCACGTCACCGTCCGTCTTTCACTTGACCGTCTGGCCCGTCAAGCTCGAGAGAAGGGCCAACTCTGGCAGATGGGAGCTGAATGGATCGAAGACCTTGTGGACGGGTTGGTGCGCACCCTCATGCGCATGGGACTCATCAACCTCGACCTGATGGACCTGCGCGCCATCGTCGACCAAACCGGCGAAGCTACAATGTTGGTCGGCGTTGGCCGACCGGACGACCCGAAAGGCATTCTCGAGGCCGCCCTGAAAGCGCCCCTCGCCGCCATGGATGTTGGTGGAGCAAGGGGGTGCCTCATTCAGGTGGAAGGAGGGTTGGGCATGACCATTGGGCAGGTTGAGGCCGTTGCTGATTTGTTCACGCGTGCGCTTGACAATGATGCAGATGTCATCCTAGGAGCCCGTGTGAGTGAGGACTTGGTCGACACCATCCGTGTCGTGACCCTTCTTTCGGGCATTCGCCCTGCCTAATCAAGCACTTCAATTTCATCGTCGTCCCAGGCAACCTCGGTCGCCAACACGTCGGGCTCTTTCCACTCAACGTTCTCGCCGATGGCTTGATCATCAGACCCGTCCGTTTCAGCGACATCGGGTTCGGCCTCCTCTAAATTGACCTCTTCTGAAGAAGGGAGCGGTTCTTCATCACGCACTGCAGGTTCAGTCGCAACGGTGGCATCATCAACGACCTGTTGGATTCGTTCCACGACCTCGGCATGACCCATGGTTGAACGCAACACGTTGGGTTGCATCCAAAGGAAGGTCAGGGCTACGATGACGTGGCCGGCCATCATCACGGTCTTCACATCGTCCAAGACGGTGGTGAGCATGGCGACGCTTCCCGCATACGCATAACCAAAGGCCAGCCCGATGGGGAGTGCATTGTCGGTGTTCACCACTTTGAGGGATGAGCGAAACGAGCGAGAGGTAAGACCCCAAATGGCCATCACCACGGTGAACATCATCAACAGGAATTCCTCAAGCATCAGTAGGGTGGTGTCTGGAGCGATAAACATGTGGCGCCATACGGTCAAGACGTGCCAGGTGATCAACACCTGACTGAGCATCATCCAGCGAACGCCGAAGGCGTGGAAGTCCGTTCGAGAAGCGGCGCGAAGCCGCTGTTGTTGTGAACGGCGCCAGGAAAGCGCAAACAGACCAGCTGCGAGAGGCAGGAACAATGCGTTCCTCAACAGTGCTTCACCCACGCCGTTCTTGAGGCCTCCAGCCAGTGCCTCGAAGGCTACGAGAAGAATGGATGAAAGGACCAACACCACGACAAGAACCACCGCAGCCGAGCGGTTGTTGGTTCCTTCAGGTCTTGGCTGGCTCTCCGGGAGTTTTGAAGCAGCAACGGAGGTCATCCAGCGTCCGAAGCCTCGACCTTGAACCACGGCCCAAACAACGAAACACGATGAGAGCAGCCAGGGCAAAACGCCCGTCATATCGCCAAGGGAACCGTTCTCACCGACCAACATGATGAGCGAAACCATGACCAATCCCGACATGATCATCGGGAAGATGCAAATGCGAAACGATGTCACAAGACGGGTGAAAAACTGTGTCTTGGAAGCCTTTGGTTGGAGTGCACCTTCATCATCTCCCTTCGTGGTTTTCTCGGGCAGTCGAATCCACCGTTGCACGGTGGCAGAATTTGCCAGAAGTCCGGTCAGAAGGTAACCTCCTGAGAGTGAGAGGAATCCAAAGGCACTTGTTGATTCCATACCGTTCACCGCAGCGAGCTGCAGCAGAACAGAGAGGACGAGGATGAGAATAACATGCGGGAGCGTTGCAAAACTTAGGAGAACACGAATGAGCGCAAAAAGAGAAGCATCCTCATCTGCAAGTTGTTGAAGATTCAAGGCTCCCTCGGCCGAGCCGGGGTGTTGAGCATCATCTTCCATGACCTTTCCTGTTGGCGACCCAATTTGAGGGTATTCCTTCCCCGAGAAGTCAAACATCATGAAGAAGGAAGCCCCCCGAAGCATCATGGCCAAGCGCCCAAGCAAGGCATTGCGTGAAAAACGGCGCTGGCTTGGGGTCATGGTTGATGCATCTTACGAAGAACGCACTGAGGTAGAACGATTGCTCGTTTCGCTCGCCGAACATTTGGGTGAGAACCTCAATCTCCGCTTGATGGATTTTTGGAGCGTAGAGAAGTTGGCATCGCTTGAGAGAGAAGCGGCAGCGGTGAACCCTCCTTCGGCCGGAGGATTGGCCATTCTTCGCACCTACCTTAGCGATACTCCAAGCGTCCGAGCTGCTTTGGAAGGCGAGGAAGCCTTGGCAATTCACGGGATGATGGGACTCACCACCAGCGGGAAAATTCGCTTGGTGCGTCAGCGCTTGGGCCTTCCCAGACCGCCAAGAAAACGTGCATGATGCCTTGTTATCACTCTGTTGGAACGAACGCCTCCCGTTCATTCCTGCCGCAGGTCTCAAGTGCATCCGCTGCGAGGCGAGTCCATGGGAGCCGGAGGAACTGCACCTGCGATGAAGTTGAGTGATGTCTTCATTTTGACCGGCCTCACACTCCTTTTAGGCGGTTTGTTCATGCACGCATGGGTCACCCCTATTGACCACAGCAGCGAAGACCCGCCTTACACCAACGGTGCATCGATGATGAAGGGTGACGCCTTTGTCCTTGATGTTGAGGTTGACAATCAAACCACCTTGAGAATTGTGTTGATGGACGAAAACGACGACATCGTCAGCGCAGAATCCTTTGTTCTCGCTGCAGGCGAACAGCACAACGAGGTGTTGGAAATGGAAACAGGCGGCTACTACACGTACGAGATTGACACGAAAGGCGTGAGCGCCACCATTTCAACGGACATTGAGAGGAAGTTGATGATCGACCTCCTCCCCTTCCCTGTCGGAGCCATCTTCCTGGCGTTTGGCCTCTACCAACGAAACGCGAGCGAATCCGAAGAAGAAATTCTTGATGCAACCTTAGATCCCTGAGTACACAAGATCATCCGGTTCGTCAACAAGGTCCGACATTCCTTCAAGATGCAGCGCGCCCGTGGCATCCATGCCCGTAATAGAGGTTGATTCTTTTCTATAGAACAGAGGGCCGAGCAATCTTTCTCCGGCTTGAAGGGCCTTCAACACGCCCGACTCAGAAACGACCGGCAAGGGCACCTTGACGTGCGGTTCGAACAGCGAGGCAACCATGGCATGAACGGCGTGATGGAGGTCTTCGATGTTCACCGTTGAGCCATGCTCGTCAAGCCCTGCATGCTCGGGTGAACCTGCCAACCTGTTGATACCAATACCGAGGACAACACGATGTTCTTCCCCCTGCGAAACCGCTTCAAACAAGACCCCTGCCACTTTTTTCATGATGTTGTCGTTGGAACGGAGGTAAAGATCGTTCGGCCATTTCAACGCCACATCGCCCTCACCCGCATTGGAAATCTGGCGAACGAGTCGGCCAAGGGAAACCCCGACACGCAGTTGGTCCATGGTCGCATGCGACAAATCGGAGCCAGAGGAAAGCAACCATGATGCAAGCAACGCACCTGAGTACGAAGTCCACGTTCGACCGTGCCGCCCCCGCCCATGATGCTGCACATCGGCGCGCAAGGTTGTGCCGCCAGCCCCTCCTTGGCGCAGGAGTTCGGTGTTGGTGCTGTCGATTTCCGCCAAATGCAGAACGGGAGCATGCGTGTACGGATTCCACAGCGCGATGACGGAAAGCACTTCACCGTCCTCAAACATTGTACTGGCCACACGCCGTGCTGCGATGCCACTGGCCCAGGCGGTTTCACAGGCCGTTTCGCCTCCCCCTTTTGATGAAACGGTCAGGTAAGCAACCCCTTCGGGAGTGAGCAGTTCGCCGTTGGCGAGAAGTTTGACGAAGCGAGCGTACAACCCGACGGCATCCGTGTCCGTAAGGGCAGCCTCTTCCATGGGCCCCAAGGTGCCGTCTTCCAGCGCATTCACCCCGAGATAAGGCGTATTCCAAACCACGACATCGTAGGTATCACGACCACC
>JBMYQB010000035.1:0-17118 GCA_049600935.1 Candidatus Poseidonia sp. | reverse complement strand
GGTCGTTCAAACCGACATCATCGGGAACTGCGATGTCTTCGTTCAGAACTGAAATTCGAACCGTTGCATGGTAGTGTTCTGCAAGACCCCCATCGTGACTCCCGATACATTCGTCGGCGAGGGCATGGCGCTCATCGGCGGTGTTGAACGGTGGTTCACCGTCGCTTTGACCCAACAAAAATCCGAGAGCGGCGAGAGCGCCTACCGTCACCAGCAACCAAAACAACGATTCCTTGTTCACGCTCACGCCTCCTTGGCCTCATCGATGGTTTCGTCGTTCCACGTACCCTCGTCATGCATCTTGCCTGCTCGCCAAAAGCCGAACAAACACACGACGTTTGCGATGTGGGCCATGGTACAGAACTGACAGATTTTCTCCATGGCCACTTCGTAGGAAATCAAGAGGGCGATGATGGGAAGGCCAATCGCCGTCATGTACTTGCCGTACTTGAGGTAGGTTTCGGCCCAAAGCGCATCGGGTTCTTTGGACACGGAGTTGGTGATGAACATCAGGGAACCAAAGGCAAACATGCCGATCATACCCCAGGGCAGACCGAACACCGGATCGGTGTTGTATTGCGCGTTGCCCAAGACGTCATCGCACGAAAACACGGTGGCGCTCGAACAGACGTTACCACCTTCGCTGATTTTGTTGGAAATCCACAAGGTGTGAACCGAGACAACGAAACCAGCCAACACCACGAGGTTCATGCCCAGCATGTGGCGTCGACGAGCATGCTTGAGCAACGGCTCCCGTCCCGAGAGTGAAGCACCAAGTCCATCTCCCGCTTTGGTCATCAAGATGAGCCCAAAGGCAATTGGAACGATGTAAGCGATAAGGAGCACATTCTGGTCAACCATGGTCAGGCCTCCGGTGTGATACGCATGATGGCTTCAAACACCGTCTCCTGTTGGTTTTCAGCAGACGTCCAAGCCACGATGCCATCGGGCTGAATCAAGTAATATGCGGGTGTACCAGGAACCTTCCACTCCTTCATGTTGTCCTGGTCAATGTCGTCGATGTAGACAAAGCGGTGGGCATCGCCTGCACGCTCCGTACAGGAGTTGCTGGCACACGTTTCCTCGCCTGACTTGTCTCGGAAGGCTTCGATTTCATCTCTGCTCGTTTCATGGCCCGGAATGTCAAGTTCCGTGGCGCTGGCGACAAAGTTGACAACCGGTCCGTCCCATGGCGCCAAGCCATTCCCGTAGGAGCGGTGTGTTTGACTGAGTTTCATGAAATATTCCGCATCATAACCGATTTCATCGGCAGAGCGAACACAGAAGGGACAATCGGTGTCCATGAACTCAACGAGCAGCCACTGGCCGTCCTGGTCGCCCGATGTCCAGTTCGAGGTGAGGTAATCACTCATGTCGAATTCAACCCATGCTGAACCGTTGTAGGCTTTCCCAGTCAAGGCAGGAGCTCGGTCGCCTTCTTTTGTCCCCGTCTTGATAGGGTCGGTGGTCAAGGCAAGGAAGATGATGGCGACAAAAAAGAGCGCCATGACTTTGATGCCCGTGTCGGTTCGTACGTCTGCTTCGGTGTTCGTGTTCATGCGTTTCACTCCAATCCAATTTCTTCAAGCAAGCATTCGGCTGTGTGACGAATCGCCTCTTCGCTGTTCATCGTAACATCAAAACCTGCTTTGAGCATTTTTTCTATGCCGAGCCGTGCACGTGGGATGTCGCCTGCCCAACCACGGTCACCTCCCGTGTATTCGATGTTGGCATCATGGCAACCCGTGACATCGACAACGATTTCGGCAATTCGGCGAACAGAGGCTGTGTCGTGACTCCCGAGATTGTACAGATTCAACGGCTCGTTGGCATGGCTCATGACGTGCAGGATGGCATCGGCGCAGTCACCAACCTCCATGTAGGACTTTTCTTGGAGACCGTTGCCGAGCACCTCGAGTCTTGAGGGGTCCTTCTTGAGTTTGTGAATGAAGTCAAAGATGACGCCATGGGTACCTCGGGCACCGATGATGTTGGCAAAGCGGAAAATCCAAGCCTGCAAACCGAACGTGCCAACCCAACTGCTGATGAGGCCCTCTCCCGCCTGTTTGCTCGCTCCATAGAGTGAGATGGGCATGCAAGGGCCGTGGTCTTCAGGTGTGGGTAGGGGTGCATCTTCGCCGTAAACGACGGAACTCGAGGCGAAGGCGATTTGTTTCACGCCCTTGACCCGCATGGCTTCGAGAATGTTGTAAGTTGCAATCGTACCCTGCTGCAGGTCCGTATCGGTGATGCGCGTACCGAGACGAATATCGGGGTTGGCGGCAAGGTGAAAGACGCAATCAATGTCCATCTTCATGGCTTCAGCCACATCGCTTGGATTGCAAATATCGCCCTTGACCATCACCACATCGCCGGCATCCACATGATGCTGAATGAATTCTGCATGGCCGCTGGAAAGGTTGTCCAAGACAACGACACTGTCGCCTCTCGACACCAAGCGGTCGATGAGGTGCGACCCGATGAAACCCGCACCGCCGGTGACCAAGGCTCGCATGAACCGACGACCAAAACCGCTCGTATAAGGGAAATGGTTCCAGCGCAGAACCCAAACATAGCCCTCAAGAGGGTTAAGGTGAATCATTCGGTTCCTGAGGAATCAGGCTCAGGGGAGGTGAATACATGAAGAAATCTGAAACTGCAAACAACACGGAGACGCTGGACAACAACATCCTGGTGGGCTACGTTCGTCGTAGCAACGCTGGAGGAGCCCTCAAACTCTCCATCAACACGGCGGCGTTCGCTGACTGCAGCACCTACATGACCAGCGACGGCCAAGCCTACGTGCCGTTGGTGATCTCGATGGGCGCCCTGCAAAAGGTGCTCTCTGGCGAGCGTGCTGTGACCACCGTCACTCAACTCCACGACTAAGCCCTCAAGCTTTGACGTGCGGTTCCTTCTCTCTGAGAAGTACAACGCTGTTTGACCGACCAAGGTCGGCCAAACGGCCAACCAGTCATCATTTTGATGATTATTTGAACAGACATATATAGAACTTCACCGACGGAATTTCATGTCAGAAGGTGATGTGCCGCTCAGTGCGGCGAAACCACACATCATCGCAGGCATGCCCATGTACAACGAAGAGGAGACCATTGGTTCGGTGGTCACACGTGCTCTTCGATACGTGGACGAGGTCATCTGCATCGACGACGGGTCCTCGGATGCATCGGCTCGAATCGCCGAGGCATGCGGTGCTACCGTGATTCGCCACCGCGTTAACCGCGGCTACGGCGGAGCGCTGAAGACCCTGTTTCTGCGCGCTTCGGAACTGGATGCGGACGCCCTTGTGTTGTTGGATTCAGACGGGCAACACGAAACCTCTGACATCCCGAAACTCTTGGCCCCTATTCTCTCAGGTGAAGCAGATTTCGCCATCGGCTCTCGTTTTGTTGATGGGGGCGGTGGCACCGATATGCCCGCTTATCGGCGCCTTGGCATCAAGGTCATCACAGCGGCCTCAAACCTCTCCAGCGAACTGGGCATTCGAGACACACAGTCAGGGTTCAGGGCCTTCTCCCGAACGGCATTGGAGCGCCTCCGATTTGATTCAGAAGGCATGGAACTTTCACTTGAAATGCTTGAAGACGCCCATGAAAAACAACTCAAGGTGCTTGAAGTTCCCACCGTGATCCGCTACGATGTGCCCAAGGGCTCGAACTTTACCGCCGTTTCCCACGGCTTCACCGTGATGACGTGGGCGCTGCTCTCGCTCTCCCAAAAGAAGCCACTGCTCGTCCTCGGCCTTCCCGGTTTTGGCCTCTTGGCTGCCGGTGCCGCCATGGGGATGCGAACAGCACAAGATTTCACCCTGCAAATTGACAGCATTATCGGCTCAGGAATCTCCGCTGTGTGGATTGGTCTTCTCGGTTTGGCCCTCATGGCCACGGGCCTCGTGCTCCAAAGTGCACAACGCTTCTTGCGCTTGTTGCTCGTGCGTGAATTTGGGTTGGACTGATCAGCCCATCACTCTCGCAGCGAGAGCGAGCAGATAAGGAACGGCAAAGAGACCGAAGAATACGAACATGGCGATACGAACGGTTTTCTGATTTTTTTCGTCCTTCTCGTTCTGGTCGATACACGCCTGCTGTTTGCACACCCTCGGGTCCGCTTTGACGGAAATGGGCTCCTGGCAAATACGACAATGCTTGTGGGGCGCCACTTTCCCACCACCGGTCATGTTGCCAACAAATTGACTGGATTTTTTCGCCACCATATCTTTCACCTTCTTTGCATCCACCATGTGAATCCCTCATGCTTTGATGATCGTACCATCGAAGAGTTTGCCGTCCAGTGCATTGTCGAGAAGGTTGAGTTCTCGCCCATCAAGCACAGCCAAGTCAAGTCCTGCGTTCATGGCGACCTCTACTGCCACGGGGTCGACCACGGCTGATGCACCCGGTTCAAGTGGCGTACCAACGCCAACGATTTCTCCGAGTTCTCCAAGCGTCATTTCGGTGAGCGCTTCAGCATCATCATGGTATCGTGGGTCTTTTGTGAAGACATGGGAGACATTCGTGGCGATGATGCAGTGCCGTGCATGCACCTTTGCAGCAAGTTTGACCGCCACGGTATCGGTGGTATGGCCAGGCACCGTCCCACCCATCACGACGATGTGATGTTCCTCGAGAAGTTCACGGGCGGCCTCAACCGTATGGGGGACGACCGGTGCGACGTCACAGCCAATGTCCAACAGCACCTGTTGAAGAACGGTGGCGTTGAGCCGCGTTCCGGCGATGCCGATTTCATCGAGCCGATGCCGGTCGCTGATGGTCGCTTGAGCCAAAGCGATGCCTTCCCGTGCAGGGAGGCCACCACCGACGACCAAACCAACTCGGCGACCGTTGCCTTCGAGATGAACCATCAACTGACGAAGCTGGCCCATCCACCTCGTGCGGGCATCGGCTTCTTCTGGTCGAAGAAGACTTCCACCGAGGGCCACGACATGAACCGTGCTCATGATTCAAGTCCATCGCGCCCATGTTTTCATCCTATCCCTCCTCAAACGCAACACCACGCCAAAACACGATGAGGTGAGGGAGATTTGAAGTGCCTCGCCTCAGCCCGACAACGGGGGCAAGGCCATGTCGGACGATGCAAAGCTGGCAACGCGTCGTTTGCGCCTCAAACTCGCTTTGGAAGAACTTCGGGAAATGAAGGGATTTGGAACCGAATTGGTGACGCTGATCATCCCACCCGACCGACAGATTTCTGACGCAAGGGCCATGCTCCAAAACGAGCACGGCCAAGCTGCGAACATCAAGTCGAAGGGCACCCGAAAGAACGTCCAGGGTGCGATTGAATCGGCCATTTCTACACTCTCGAGGTTCAAGACACCCGGTGAAAACGGCGTGGCCATCTTCGTGGGCTCCATCATCATTGGAAACAACAAAAGTCGGATGGTCAATATCGTCGTGGAAAACCCACCTCAATCCCTTGTCTCCTTCCGATACCGATGTGACTCTCGGTTTGAACTCACACAACTTGAAGAAATGCTGGTTGACAAAAAATCCTACGCTCTCTTCGTTATTGACCGGGCAGAGGCCGCTTACGGCATTGCAACGGGAAAGCGCATCCACGTTCAGGAGCACCTCGTCTCCAACATCATGGGCAAACACCGACAGGGTGGTCAATCCGCTCAACGTTTTGAGCGCCTCATCGAAGAAGCGGCGCATAATTTCTTCAAACGGGCGACGGAACACGCTTGTTCGTACTGGCTTCCACACCTCGAAAATATTCAAGCCGTCATCATTGGAGGGCCAGGCGCCACCAAGGATTTCGTCGTCAAGAACGAGTATTTCCATCATGAAATCGCCAAGAAGATCGCCAAGACGACCTTCGACGTGGGCTATTCAAACGAATCCGGTGTCCGAGAATTGGTTGAGAACGCGGGCCAGTTGATGGGTGAAATTGAATTGGATGCAGAACGACAGGTGATGAATCGCTTCCTCGAAGAATTGATTCGCACCCATCCCAAGGCCACCTACGGTGAAGCGATGATCAAGCAGGCCTTGACTCAAGGTGCCGTTGACACCCTCCTCATTTCCGAAGGTTTGCGGGGCAGTATTGTTGAACTCACCTGCAAAAAATGTGGGCACGGCACCGATGAGAAGTGGGAAGCACGACTCTCACGACAGCAAGAACTCCCCGCCTGTCCTTCATGCGATGCCTCGGGAGACGCCATACGCGAGATTGCGAGTTATTCCATCATTGATTCATTGAGTCAACTGGCGGAAGAGAGTAACTCACAAGTCACTTACATTTCTGTTGACACCGAGGAAGGCTCACAATTGATGCAAGGGTTTGGAGGCCTTGCTGCCATTTTGAGGTACCCGCTGCACTGAGGTGAGATTGTGGAGTTGTTGAAATCGGAAATCCAACCCTTGGTGGAAAGCGCCCTCGCTCAGTTGGGCGGCGACCCGTCGTTGGTCGGGCGAATGCTTCAACCTGCCAAAGAAGCAGATCAAGGCGATTTATCCCTTCCCTGCTTCCCATTTGCAAAGACACTTGGTGCGGCCCCGGCGTTGATTGCTGAGCAACTCAGGGACCACATCGGCAGCCACGCCGCCATCGATGAAGTGAACGCCGTCAACGGCTACCTCAACATTCGGGCCTCCCCAACATGGTTGGCCTCCACCCTCCTCGACGGCGCCGTTCGCTACGCAAAAAACGGAAACCGACGAGAAGTGCTCATCGAGCACACCTCAGCGAATCCAAACGGACCGTTCCATGTAGGTCGAGCCCGCAACGCTATTCTGGGTGATACCCTTGTTCGCCTGCACCGCTTGTGGGGCGACACCGTCACGGCGGAGTACTATGTCGACGACATGGGCAAACAGGTTGCTGTCCTAGCTTGGGCCCTTGACAACATGTCGGCTTCGGATGTCGAGCACCTCCTCGCCGAGCGAGAACCCGCCAACCCACAATGGTCCAACAAAGCGGACCACCAGCGTGTTCGGTGGTACCAAGCAGCCCAACTGCTCCGCAAAGAAAGCAAGGACAGCAAAGCCATTGAGAAGACCATCGGTGAACTTGTCCACGCCAGCGAACACGGTGATGAAACCGTTCTGGATTCCTTCCAAGCGGCCTACCAGCCGGTTCTTGACGGTATGTTGGAAACCCTCGGACGTCTTGGCATCGTCTTTGATAGGTTCACCAAAGAATCGGTCTTCGTCACCAACGGTGATGTGGCCAATCTGATGGAACGCTTGGGGTCGTTGGAGATCAACGGCGTGGCCGACAACGGCGCACAATTCCTCGACTTGGGGCAACGTGGACTCAAAGGCAAAACCGAATTTTTCTATCGTCGAGGGGACGGCTCCTCACTCTATGCCACGCGGGACATCGCCTATCACCAATGGAAATGGACGCAATGTAACGAACTCATCAACGTCCTCGGAGAAGATCACAAACTCCAGGCCCAACAGGTTGGGCTCACGCTTGAAGAGCTTGGTGAACGTCGACCTGAGGTGATGTTCTATTCCTTCATCAAACTCCCCGAAGGAAAGATGTCAACCCGACGAGGAAACGTCGTGTTCATGGACGACCTCCTCGAAGAGGCACAAGCGCATGCCGTGGAGGTGCTCAAAGAACGCCGTCCTGATTTGGACGAGGCGAGCATGACCGCCATCGCTGAAGCCGTGGGAACCTCAGCGGTTCGCTTCAACATCATCAGCGTGAGTCCCGAGAAGGGGTTCACGTTCCGCTGGGAAGATGCGTTGAGTTTCGAAGCAGGCTCCGCCCCGTTCGTCATGTACAGCCATACTCGCGCCTGTTCCATTCACCGCAAGGTCATGGAAGCGGACGCAACCATCGGGGAAACGAGTACAGCACCGTCGATTCCCGAAACGATGCCCGTTGGTTTGATTCAACTGCTGCGAATTTTGGCCGTGCACGACGACCGCCTAGGCAAGGTCGTTCGGGAACACCGACCCAACCTGTATGCCGAGTATATGCTTCAACTCTCAACGGCCTACAACTCGTTCTATAGAGACTGCTATATCATTGACGAAGGAAATGTCAACGCCTTTTACTATGCGATTTCCGAACTTGCAAGGACCACGCTCAAAGAGGGCATGGAAGGGTTGGGTATCGTTCCGCTTGAAACGATGTGATCAAACGTCCTGACGGTACCATCCCTCTGGAAGTTCCATCGGGTTGTTGGGTCGTGCGGCCTTGACCTTGCGAACGATTTCCAACCGCATGGCGTCAAGTCCAACGTTTTCGATGGCCGATAAGGAAAAACGACCTTTGTCATCGATGAGCAGGGGCAGTTGAGGTTCCCCTTCTGCTCCTGAATCTCGCCATGCCTGTTCTTCGCTTTTGACCTCATCCCACATGGAGGGAGGCGGGTCAAGCAAGTCGGCTTTCGAACTCACCACCATCAATTCGGTTTCTGGAAGCAAGGTTTTCACCTCCTCGAGTAGGTTCATTTGCTCTTCAAACGGTGTACCGCAGGATTCGCTTTCATCAACCAAAAAGAGGACCAAGGACCCGATGTGTTCCAAAGCGGCGATGGCTTGCATCTCAATGTGGTTGCGCTCTTCCATGGGGCGGTCAAGCAATCCGGGCGTGTCCACCATCTGATATTGAAGACGGCGATGGGTAAAATGACCCACATGGATTTGCTTCGTGGTGAACGGGTAGTGGTTCACTTCCATCTTTCCCGTACTCAGCGCCGAGATGAAAGCAGACTTGCCCACGTTTGGGGCACCGCACACCACGACACACGGGGAGACGGGGTCAACTCTTGGAAGGCGTTTGAGCGTCTCTCTCGCCTCGCTGAGCCATGTGAGCGAAGGCCCGACTTGACGCATGACGGAGGAGATACGCCCGTAGGCTTCTCGTCGTGCATCGTGCATCAAGTCCGTGCGTCCGGTTCGAATGATTTTCTTGGCGTTCTGCGATGCGATTCGCTGCACTTGTTTTGAGGCCCACTGCAGCGTAGCGAGGTTCTTTCGGTATTCATCGCACCCAACACAAGCGTCGATCATCGCCACGTCAAACACAGGGGATTGGTCAAGCGAGGGCCAAGCCGCCACGAGTTCTTGGAATTCGGTGGCGATGATGTCGGCAGCTGTTTGCACCATCCGAGTCATTTGTTTTCGTACCCGAAACACGCGGTCGGAGTCGTCCACACGGTCAGCGGCTTTCTTGGCTCGAGAAAACGCCTTGTCGAGAACCTCGTCCTCCAAAAGGACCGTTCCCAACGTGCGCCAAGAGACCTTCATTCTGCTTCCCCAACGATGTCTCGCTGCCTTCCCTTCATGAAGTATCCCGTCATTGAAGCGATTCAATTGGCAAAGGTGAGGTTCATGTATGCTCGCCGAGTGGTTGCTTCCATGGCGAAGAAGAAATCCGTTGAACTCCCCGACTGGGCCAAATCAATGTGGGAAGACATGGGCTCACCAAAACTTGAGGGGCTCAAATCCATTCACAACGGTGATTTGTTGGAACGAAGGCAAGGTCTTCGCCGAGATGACTTCGTGGAAATTCACCTTGACGTTCAAGCCTTCGCTCAACCTGAGGAGGCCTTTGTTCGAGGCCGCTTGATTTCTTCTGGCAAATCGAGCATCGAGATCTTAACCGATGACGGACGTTGTGAATTTATTTCACGGGATGTCATTGTGAAAATGGTGCTCGTCGCCCACACACGACCTGCCTACATCGACGACAAGGAACTCCTGGCCTTTGAGCGAGAGGACATGAAGCGACGGTCGAAACTTCACGAGAAGGTGGAAAAGGAGACCAAAGGCAACGATGATTCGCACCTTTGGGGTTGATGGCATGTCAACGCCGGACGGCTGGACCGAACTGGACGGACGGTTAATGCGGGAATTTTCCTTTGAGGATTTCTTGACCGCCAAAGCCTTCATCGACAAGGTCAGTGAGGTGTGTGAGGCTCAACAACATCACGCTGAACTGCATTTTGGCTGGGGCTACGTCGTGATTGAAACCTTTTCACACGACACGAACAGCATCACTCAACGGGACCTTGACCTTGCACTCGCCATCAACGCCCTCGAGGTGTGATCATGCCCGTTGACCCGAAGGGACGAACAGAACCCGGATTTCAACGCCATGCCTTCATCTGCGGACATGAACGTCCGGATGGGGCGGCCAGACCCTCCTGCCTCCCAAAAGGCAGTTTGGACCTCATGCGAGAACTCAAGCAGCACGTTCGTGCTGGGACCGATGCCAACGTCCGAGTGCAGAAATCTGGATGCCTTGACCATTGTGAGTTTGGACCTACATGCGTCGTCTATCCGGAGGGCGTCTGGTACGGGCTCGACAGAAAGGAGAGCAGAGAGGCACTCCTGCAGCACCTTCTGACCGGCGAGGTCGACGAATCGCAAACGCTCAAGATGGAATGATCACAACTTGACGGGGCGGGTTGCACCACAGGCTTGACACTTGAGCAGGGTCGTACGGTCTTCCTTGACAAAATGGGTGTCAGGAGCACTGCATTGGCTGCACTTGATGTAGGTGTTGACGTAATTCGCAATCGTGCCTTTGATTCGCTTGGGTGGAATGCGTCCCTTGAAACGGGCCCTCGGTCCATCCCGAGACCCCGACGTACCCAATTCGTTGAGGATGTACTGATACACGTGGTTTTCATCCCTGTCCATCATGGAAACAACTTCGTTGAAGTTTCTGAAGATGGTGTTCGAACCTTCGATCAAGATTTGTGGAGCGGGCAATCTCCATCGAGAGCGCGAGGAGATTTCCTCGGGGATGTTCTCGCGGGCCCGGTCAAGCAAGCTCTCGTAGTCAAAGTCGCTCATACCCTCTGGCCGTGCCTCCCTCCCTTCAAGACTTTCGCCCGAGCCAAACTGACAGGAAAGCATTGATGAGCATCCCATGATAGGCACCAAACGAGCACCATGGTCTTGAGCATCGAAGAATTGAAGTCGCTTGCATCCAACCTCATGAAAGAAGGTTTGAACACCCAGCAAATCGCTGATGAACTTTCCCTTTCCCAAGACACCATCACGTGGCTCCTTTCGGGAACGGGTGATAGCGACCGACCAACCGATGTACGCATCGGGTGGCGAACGCTGGGCGTTCGGCCCCAACGAATTGCCGCTGTCGGCTCCATCATGGCCGATGTGGCAGACGAGGAAATCGGGTTTGAAAACATCGACACCGTTGTTGGTGTTTCCATCAACGGTATTGCCTTCGCCTACGAAGTCGCACGGGGCCTTGAATCCGATATGACGGTGTTCCGAACCACCGATGAAGGAGAGGGGAGTGGTTCGCTTTCCAACAAGTACGGTCAAGTTGCTGGCAAGCGTGTGGTCATTATTGACGACGTTCTCTCTTCGGGGAAGACGATGTCGAAAACCATTGAATCCATCCGTGCTGCTGGCGGCGAGGTTGCCCTCGCCATCGTCTTGGTGAACAAGACCACACGCAACGAAATTGACGATGTACCGCTACGCGGTCTCGTCCGAGCTGTCGCTGTCTGAGGTGAGCATCGTGCACTGGAGCGACGTGATGGCCAAACGGCTCGCTGAGCGAGGCGACAAGCACATCGTCGCGACCGGCATCACGCCCAGCGGTGAGTTTCACATCGGGCACCTTCGTGAAATCCTGACTGGCGACATGATTGCACGTGCTGCACGCCGTGCAGGAATGGATGCAGAGCTTGTCTTCGTCATTGACAACGCTGACCCTCTTCGCAAAGTCTATCCTTTTCTCGATGCCTCCTACGAAGCCTTCATCGGCCATCAACTCGGTTCCATTCCTGCACCGGACGCCGAAGGAAAACCTGACTGGAATCGGTTTAACGAAGATGGCTGGAGTTATGGAGATCACTTTCTTCAACCGTTTCTTGAAGCATTGAGGCAAATCGGGGTTGTTCCAAGGCTGCTTCCAAATCTTGAAGCCTACCGGTCAGGGAAGTTCAGCCATGCTGCCAAGACAGCTTGCGATGACCCCGATGCCATTCGGGAAATCATTGAGCGCGTATCGGGCAGAGAACTTCCGCCAACATGGTTTCCATGGCAGCCCCTGGATTCCAAAGGATCTCTTGATGGCTTGACCATCACCGGTTATGCCTATCCGTTGGTTCACTGGACCGATGCCCACGGCGTGTCGGGTTCGTCGAACATCGAGAAGGGTGAAGGAAAACTTCCCTGGCGACTTGACTGGCCTGCAAAATGGGGTTTCAACGCCATCACCTGCGAGCCCTTTGGCAAAGACCACGGAGCGGCAGGTGGCTCGTACGACACGGGGAAGGAAATCGCTCGCTTGTTCGGACACGAACCGCCTGCTCCGCTCACATACGAGTGGATCAGCCTCAGAGGCAAAGGGGCCATGTCGTCTTCCTCTGGCAACACGGTTGGACCAATGGAGGCCTTGCGCCTGGTTCCGCCGGAAATTCTTCGTTTCTTAGTTGCGAATTCAAAGCCAAGCAAGGCTATAGAATTTGACACAGGAATGGGTTTGGTCAATTTGGCCGATGAATACGAGCGCCTGGCCGCTCGTGATTTGGACGCGGAAATGGCCGAGGAAGAACTGAGTCGCCGTAAATTGGTCCAACTCGAAGACGCAAAAGTGGCTCTGGCCCTCTCATCGGTGGATGAAAACGACACGGCATCGTCAACCTCCGTGAGTTTTCGGCACTTGGCCTTGCTCGCCCAAATCAAGGCGAACGACGAGGAAGTATGGCAAAGTCTGCAGGATTCAGGCTCGCTCACGACGCCACCACCCCAACTGCTTGACCGACTTGACCGCATGCGAGCATGGATTGATTCAGAACACTTCCCAGAAGAGATGCGCGTCCACATATGCTCATCGCCGGACCGTGAAGCTTTGTCGTTGCTCAACGAAGACCAATGGCAGGTGATTGACTGTCTCAAAACGACGCTTGTTGAGGTGGAATGGGATGCGAACGGCATTGCAACTGCGTTCAAGGCAGCAGGCGAAGCAGCCGAGGTGGGTATGCGGGACGTTTACAGGGCCTGTTACGCCGTTTTCATGGGAGCAGAGCGTGGACCTCGGCTTGCCCCCATTCTTTCCAATTGTGAGCGAGATGTCATCATTGACCTCGTACAACAAGCTGCAGAGCGTTAGGGTTTCGCCGGGGGTTGAAATCCGAAGCAAACCATTGTTGATTCAACACACTCTTCAAAAGGTGTAACCTCTGTTCCTTCCTCATGGGCGGGGTGTATTGTCCAACCTGTGAGGCAGGCGTGGAAGTCACCGCCAAATTCTGCCTCTCTTGCGGACACGACATGACGGTCCAGGGGCCCATCACGGCGACGGGCCACGACTTGAATCAACTCAAGGATGTTATTCGGCTTCGAGACGACCTCTCAATGGCTGAGAAATTCGACATGATCGCCAAGATAGAGGACGGTGCTGACCCCATCGCCTTGGGTATTGCAGCAGCGGCTGACGACGGAGCATTGCCGGAGCAAGAAGCACCCGCAGCGACGAGTGCAACCGAAGTAGCGCCTGCACTCCAAAACGCCGAATGGGGCAACGCTGCGGCCGACGCGGCCATCGACGTCGCCACCGAAGGAAGCAAACTTCAGGATTTGAAGAAATCAGGCGGCTTTGAGAAAGACGATGCCACCTTTATCGAAGCGATGGACCTCGGCAGAAAAGCAACCCTTGAACTCCTCAAAGTCTCTCAAGGACTCATCATCCCCGCTCATGATGCGCTTCAAACCGTGCCCATCATGCAACCGCCCAACAAGAGTTTTTGCCCGAAGTGTGGCTCAGACATTCATGCCAACGCCATGCTCCAATGGAAAAAATGGAGCGACATGTCGACCGATGCGTTGACCATCCAACTTGAGGCCGCCATGAGGGTGTCGCTCATGCACCTGTCCGCTTCTTATCGCGACAAGATTCAGGACCTCCAAGACCAGTTAGCAGATGCCAAAAAGGCGGTCGAGAAGGCCAAGTCTGAACCTGCTGCGAAACCTTCCAAAAAGGAGGAAAAAGCAGAGGGCAAAAAGGAAACCGGTAAAGCAGCAGCATCCAAGGCTGCCCCGAAAAAGAGCACGCCTGCCCCAAGCAAACCAAAATCGGGAGGGTTGTTTGGTGCCAAGAAGCCCAAGAAGACCTACGAAGGTGAGCCCGGTGGTAAGGCAGAATGGTTCTTAGAAGAAGCACTCGACACCGTCTACGACCCACACGGCACTGGAAAGCCCGTGAAAGCAGCCATGATTCTCGCTCGCTCAGCCGAAGGAAACGTACGGGTTCGGGACGTGATTCGAATCTACGCCGTCGAAGGCGAAGATGGTATCTCTGAACTGGCGTGGACCAGTCCCCTCACGAAGTATTTGATCGAGGCCTTCGACGCCTGCTGAACCTGCGTTCTCGACCACGAGAAGTGGAATGCTTCTTGAGCCACTACCGATTGCAACAACCATGGACAGCGAGGCGTCGGCCACCGAAGCCTTGCGCCACGCTCTTGATAGAACGGCCGCCTCCTTGAAGGAGACCTTCAATCAGCGACTCAACGGCCTTTACACTACGGTCCTCGCTTCACCAGGCACGGTCCTGCTGCTCTTCATCGTCATCAGCGCGGTGTTCGCCCAACAAGGGATGGCGTTCCAAGAACAGATTGACGATGACGTCGAGATTTTTCTCCCCGATGGTGCCTCGTCGACCGAACTCTTGCTTGAGGTACGTACCGAGTGGTCGACCGATTTAGCTGTCATCTACATCACCACACCAAACGCCAACAATCCAAACGATACCACGAACATAACGGACGAAATCGTCCTGAACGAAATCAGTTGGCTGGAGGGTGATGACCGGAATATCGGTGGCGATTCAACCAGCAGGGGCATGGATTTCGACAAAAACGACCATGGAAGAAACGACGGCGTGTTGTGGATCATCTCTCCAGCACAGGTTATCAAAGAAATCAATTCGGCCGACGGACGATTCAACAATTCACTCTGTGAACACGGAGTAAACAACCGCTTACCTGTTGCACTTGATTGCGATTTGCTGCCAGAAGGAGGTGAGTATGCCATCCCAAGCCAAGACCGCATCGACCAAATCATCGAAGAATCAAACGGTGCTTTTGACAGCCTCATCAAAGACACCAACGACATGGACCCGACCGTGGACAGCGATGGCGATGGGAACTACACCAACGACATGGACGGTGATGGCATATGGGACACAACCGCCATCGTGGTGGGAATGCACCACAACCCGTCAGTCACCGGTGACTGGGAAGACTTCTCAGCACTGCTCAATCACTTCCAAGACATCATCGATTCCCGGCCTTCAGAATACCGAAACACCGAATCCATCACGGTCACGGGACTCACCAAGGTCCTCGAGGACATATCCGATGCGATTTACGAGGACCTCCTGATGATTCTTCCCTGGTCGGTGTTGTTCACCGTGCTCGTCATCACCACCCTCCACCGCTCTGCAAAGGTGGTGGTCATCACGGGCACGCCCATCCTCATGGCCTTGGCCATTACCTTTGGCTCGTCGGTGGTGATGGACATCACCCTAACGCCAATGATCGTAGCAACCTTCCCAATTCTCATCGGTTTAGGCGTTGACTATGCGCTGCACATGGTGAATCGAATAGAGGAAGTCAGACGTAAGGAAATCGACAAAGCTCACGATGAGAACGAACGACGACGGAAACGAGGGGAACCTGAACAGGCCGTTCCCGACCTCTGGGATTTGGAATTCTACAAGTCATGCGTCATGGAAATGACCCGCTCCACCGGTGTTGCCGTCTTCTTGTCCGCCATGACCACCATCGTGGGTTTTTCTGTCCTCATCGCACCCCTCATTGTCCCCATCGCTCCAATTCGGTCGGTGGGCGTCACGTTGGTGATTGGTATTTCATCGACTTTGATTTTGAGCATCGTGTTGGTCCCCACACTGGCTTGGATGTTGAAATTCAACAAACGCAGCAATCCTGGTGTTTGGAAAAACATCGGTCAGGCGCCCATCAAGGGTTTTCTCATCGTCATTCTACTTGCCGGCTCCATCACAGCCTACGGCGTGGCCAATATGGACGAATTAAACAAGCCCATCACGGGTTCCTCGGAAGCTCCAGATGGTATTGATTCACTCAACTCTCTCGCAGAATACTCGAGACAGTTCAGCAGCGGTCAAACCTCCTTGTTCATCTACGATGCCTCTCAGCGCCCCAACACCAACAACACAGAGAACATCAGGGATTTGCCCGTTCTGGATTCACTCGACGCCATGGAAAACGAAGTCGACATGGTCGATGAGACCTCAACAACCAGCATCATCACCTTCCTCAAAGCCGTTCCTGCCACCATCACCCTGACTGAAGGGGTCACACTCGGCGATGGCTCGCTGTGGGACCTCCTTCACGACCCCTGTTGGGAAAGTGAGGATCTGCTGGATCCCAACTGCGCTGGTTGGACCCTCGTGCCTGTTAGCGAGCGTGAAGCGTTGCGAAAGGACATGGTCAACGTGGCCTTTGACACCCTCTCTGCAGAGGTGCGGTCCATGCTCATGAATGAGGATAACACCAAGGCCATCGTCTATGTCACACAGCCGTATATGAACCTCAACGTCGCAGGTGGTCTCCGGGACGAAATCGACGAGATTCTGGCTGAAGGTCCGACACTGCTCAACACACGCACGTCGTTGCTCACCGGCGGCCTTCCCGTATCTCTGGACATCAATGAAGGCATTCACGATACCCAAAGCACCACCACGTTGCTCACGTTGCTGGTCTTGACCGTTCTCCTGATGTTTGTTTTCCGCTCAGTGAGGCTTGGCGTCTACACCATGATCCCTGTGGCCGTCGTCATTCTTTGGCAGCCGTTGTTAATGCAAAGCGGTGATGTCAATGTCAACATCTTCACGGCCATGATTGGAACCATCGTGTTCGGTATTGGCGTCGATGACTCCATCCACGTGATGCATCGGATTCGAGAAGAGGGGGAATCCCCCCACGGCATGGCCTCAGCCATCGAAGAAACGGGACAAACCATCTTCGAAACCACCATCACCACCGTTTCTGGAATTGCTGCGGGCTTCCTCGCTGCCTTCCCTGGACTCGAGAATTTCTTCATGCTGATGTGCCTGCTCATCATTTTCGCCTTTATCACGAGTGCCTTCTTG
>JBMYQB010000034.1:0-17203 GCA_049600935.1 Candidatus Poseidonia sp. | reverse complement strand
GTTGCTCTGCCTCTTCGGTTGCAAAGGCCAGCATGCGCTCTACTTCGTCCCTGTGAAACGAGCCACACACGATACCGATTCGCTTGCCCATGTTCTTCCACCTCAGTTCTCCTGTTTCATTATTCGCTCCACCGTCGCAACGATGGTTTGCGTCATGGCGTCGATCTCGATGTTGATGACCTCGCCCTTCTGAATTGAGGCAAACGTCGTCAGGCGAAGCGTTTCGGGGATGAGGTGAATGTTGAATTGATGCTGAACGACTTCTCCGATGGTCAACGATGCCCCGTTGAGGCCGATGTACCCCTTTTCATGGATGAATTTCATCATCGATGATGGAGCTGAAATGGTCATGTCAACACCTTCACCAACCTCGGTACGAGCGGTGATTTCACCCGTTCCCATGATGTGGCCCGAGAGCAGATGGCCACCAAGTTCGTCGCCCATCTTGAGCGAGCGTTCAACGTTGACTTCATCGTCGGCAGCAAGGCGTCCGAGGTTGGTTCGCTCAAGGGTTTCTT
The DNA here is from genome assembly GCA_049600935.1 of Candidatus Poseidonia sp. Lineage (GTDB taxonomy): Archaea > Thermoplasmatota > Poseidoniia > Poseidoniales > Poseidoniaceae > Poseidonia. The sequence goes on along the minus strand of JBMYQB010000034.1, from coordinate 16,685 downwards.
GAATCACATCAAAGAAGACACGCGTCCCATCCATCTCGGTTGCTGTCAGACATACACCGTTGATGGCCACGCTGGCACCGCGTTCCAATCCCGTCGTGTTTGGCAGGTCAATGGCAAAGGTCCAAACGGTCTCGCCTTTTTCTATAGAAGCCACCACTCCTGTTCCTTGAACAATGCCAGTAAACACGCTCAAGCCTCCTTTTTCTCAGCTCGTTCGAGAATGCGAGCGATGATCTTACGGGTCCCGTCCAGATCGTCGCTCAGGCCTTCCACTCGAACAACTTCGATGTCGCCGTGACCTCGTTGGTGAAGTGCGGAGCGGATGTTTTCCTCTGCGTGTTCCTGGTCGTAGCCCAGAGCAATCACATTCGGTTCGATGTCGGGAAGAATGTCGAAAATTGGGACATCAGGGGGATTGCCAACCACGACGGCGTCCACAGGCTTGAGCCCGGCCACCATGCGACGACGGAGGTCTTGATTGGTCACCGGTTCGTGTTTTCGCTTTCGAACGGTGTCGTCGTGCGCCACGACGACGGTGAGATGGTCTCCCAGCGCCTTGGCTTGCTCCAGGTAGTGGAGATGCCCGGCGTGAAGCAGGTCAAAGACACCGACGGCAAGGATGCGCTTCATTGGACCACCAATCACGGGTTAGGCTGTTGCTTCATGAGGATGACGGTGGGCCTCAAAGTCCCAGCGCCTCCACGACATCTGCTCCTTCAAGGAAGGGAATACCGTGGGCATCAGCCCACGTGCGGGCATCAGCAACCGAGAGAGCGTGATCGCCATCGGGTTGCAACATCTCTGCACCGATGACCACCGGAGCCGTATCGGCAAGTCGAGCGAGCCCAACCGCCAGTTCAGTGTGTCCCTGTCGGACGCTCAATCCTCCCTTGGCTTCCCTGCATACAGGAATGTGGCCCGGTGTTCGAAACTCTACTCCGAGCAGCTTCATCGCCGGCTCACCTGAAACGCCGTCGGCCAAGCAAGTTGTTGCTAACTCAGCAAATCGACGGGTGGTCAAAGCGCGGTCGTGGTCGGTGATACCGGTGTACGTTTCGCGGTGATTTATGGAGAGTGTGAAGGCGGAGCGTGCATCGTATCGAAGGTCGTTGGTGATGAGGTGATTAAGCACAGGGTTTCTCTCAACGGCATCGGATGTCGTGTGCAGGTCTTGAAGGAACGGGAGTCCAAAACACTCACCGACTTCATCTCCGATGGCAAGGAAGAGCAGCCCGCCACAATCCTGGCGGAGTTGGCGCATCGTTGCGGGAACTGCAGCGGCGGCCGGGAACAATAGATCGGTTTCACCTTCTCGTTTTTCAGAGTCAAAGAGGCAGACCGGGTGCCCTTGTTTAAACGCATCAACGGCGCGTTGCACGTGGGGCTTCATGCCTCCCGCTCCAGCCTCACCTTCATGAAGAGTCGTATGCCTTCACTCTTGAAAATCGGCAGGGCGCTCCAAAATAGCGGACAGCCAACAGAAAGGGATTATCATGTGATGTCCCTTGGGTCGGTTTCGGGGGGGGGAACCAATGTCAATCAAACTCGGACCTGCTGGCGTTCCGCTCTCATGCAAAGGCCGCACCATTGTCGAAGGAATGGACGACATCATCTCCTTGGGTCTTGAAACCATGGAGGTTCAAACCGTCCGCATGGTTGCACCCCAACACTTCGAGCAATACTGGCAGGCAGGTGTGCTGGCCAACAAGACCGATTTCGAAATGAACATTCACGGCCCCTACTACTCTGAATTGCTCGGCGGAAAGGTGGAGCGTGGACGCTCACTCGCCAAAATCGAAGCCACCCTCCAAGCCGCTCGAACCATCAACGCCCGCCACATCACGCTCCACACCGGCCACTACGGCGACTTCGGCCGTGGCCAGGCAGCCAACGAGCAGGTCGCCAACGTGTTCTCTGGAATCGTGGACCGCATCCACGAAATTTGGCACGATGATGAAGACGAATTCCCCGTGTTCCCGTGGATTAAAAACGGCACGCCCTCAAAAATTGGAGTTGAAACCTCCGGTCGCCAAGAACTGTGGGGCAGCCTTGAGGAAGTGCTTGAGGTTGTGAACCACGTCGAGGGCACCGTTCCCGTACTCAACATCGCCCACATCCACGCTCGCGGGCACGGTCAGATGCGAACATCGGAAGACTACGGTGAATTGTTTGACGTGGTTCGCGAAAGCATCGGCACCAAGGAATTCTACTGCCACTTTTCAGGGGTTGAACACCGCACTGGCAACGCCATGCATTACACGCAAATCAAGAAGTCCGACCTGAACTTCGAGCCGCTGGCGGAGTTTATCGTCGAAGACGGAGGATGGCTTGACATCACCCTCATCTCGGATTCTCCGCTTCTTGAACACGATGCCATGTACATGATGCAAAACATCGAGAAATCCCGCCACAAGCAGCTCGAGCGCAAAGCCCGAGAAGACCGCCGAAGAGCCCTCGCCCTGCAAACCGGCAAGAGCGAAGAAGAACTTCGCTCAAAGGAATCGCAAATCGCTCAGGCACGAAAATCCGCCGCAAAGCCAGTTGAGCCCGTCAAGGAAGAGGAAACTCCCGCCCCTGCGAAAGAGGAAGAAGCCACCCCTGCCAAGCCCGAAAAAGCGACAAAAGCCAAGGCGAGCAAGCCCAAAAAGGCCGAAAAGAAGGTGGAAGAGAAGGACGAAGATGACGTCTTTGACTTCGACGAAGAAGACGACGATTTGTTTTGAATGGCCCGCTCAGTAAGCGGCTCAAATCCTCGGTTTTGTGGCTGATGTTGCCCGAAACCGTATAAACCAACGAAGTGGCGAAGTAAACGATTGACATGGCGCACATCGCAGTGTTGGGATTGGGAAACTGGGGAACGGCCATCGCTCGCCTCTGGCTCCTTGAGGGCCACAAAGTCAAGGGGTGGACCATTGAGCAAGAGGTCTACGAGTCCATCACCATGAATGAAGTGAACGAGAAGTACCTCCCCAACCACCCGGTCCCTGGCTTGGACGCCACGATGCACATCAACGAAGCCATCGATGGCAGTGAAATCATCGTTTTAGCCGTCCCGTCCTCGGTCATCCTCGACGTGATGGAAGATGTCCTTCCGCACCTTCAGCCGGGGCATGTCTTGCTGGATTTGGCCAAAGGTTTGGCTCCAGGAAAGCGACTGATCTCCGAAGCGATTCACACCCGGCTCAAAGAGGAAGGGAAAACCAACCCCCTTGCGGTCTTAACCGGCCCCACCATCGCACCCGAAGCGGCTGGAGGCGTGATGACGACCGCTCTCGTGGCCAGCGAAGACCAAGCCATTGCGCAGCGCCTGGCTCAAACGCTCAGCACACCCAGTTTCATTCTTCACCCCGCCAGCGACCCTGTGGGTGCGGAACTTTGGGGCGCTTACAAGAACGTCGTTGCGCTTGCATGCGGCCTTGTCGACGGCCTCAAACAAGTAGGCGATTTGGGCGGTGACAACCTCAAGGCAGCCATTTTCATGTCGGGTTTCAAGGAAGGGTGTTTGTTATTGGCGGAATTGGGCGCAAGAGCCGAAGTGGCCTTTGGCCCAGCGGGCCTCGGCGACATGTACGTCACCGCTACCTCTCCGCATGGTCGCAATCGGACCATGGGCGAAAAATTGGGCACAGGGTTGACCCTTGATGAGGCATTGGATGAGATGCACATGGTCGCTGAGGGCGTACGGGCCTGCCGCATGTTTGTCGAGCGGGCAGAGGACGCTAACCTCAGCATTCCGTTTACCAAGGCATTGAACACCTTGCTGAAGGGCGACATCGATGCAGAAGAGTGCTGCCGTAGAATGGTGGCGCTTGGCTGAAGGTCATCGGTGACATTTTGAGGCGAGTCCTCTTGAGCAAATCATGGCCGACGAACTGACCGAGTTTGAGGCAAAATTGCTCAAGTGGCTCGTGAAAAGCGATTTTCACATCCAACCTTGGTCGAGTAAGGACGCTGCAAAAGCCTTCAAGGTCGACGAAGATGAGATTTACGAAGCCGTAGCGGCGCTCTCAAAAAAGGCCGCGGACCAGATTCAAATTTTCTACAAGGATGGCGCCGTTCACATCGCTGCTGACTGAATCATTCGCTTTCATCTGAAGTCGTGCTTTTCTTCATCGGCGTGGGATGCAGGGCCGAGGAAATGGCCCCGGGTAAGAACAACGAGGACCACGAAGGTCGTTCGACGTCGCCTTCTTCAATCACCGCTGAGCGCAGCATCATGGACACGAAATCAATCACCACAACGACGAGGAAGACCACGAGCAACAGAGCGACGACCTTGTCGTACTGAGCGAGTTTCAGGTAGGTGTTGATGTAGAGGCCGATACCGCCGGCGCCCACCAATCCGATGACCGTTCCGTGGCGTACATTGTACTCAAACATGAAGAGCAAGTGGCTGAGCAATTGATTGGCAGATTCGGGAATGGCCACAAGCCATGCTGTCTCGGTACGTGTCATGCCCATGGCTTTGGAAGCCTCGAGCGGGGCATTTCGAATACCTTCCATCGATTCAAATTGAAGTTTACCAAGATAGCCTACCGTATAGAACGACATCGCACAGATGCCGGCCAGCGTCCCCATGTCAAAGATGATCATGAACAGCACAGCCCAAATGATGGAGGGTAGACTTCGCATTCCCGCCAGAAGGATGCGTGCTGGGATGGCGATTTCGATGGGTGAAAGGTTGCTGGCCGCCATAACAGAAAGAGGAAGAGCGAACAAGAATCCAATCACCGTCGCCACAAAAGCGATTTTGATGGTTTCAACCATCCCCAACCACGCCACGGAGCACGTGAATTCAAACCGAGCCTCGCAAACGGGATAAGACTGCGCTTCCAAGACCGACCAATCTGGAGGCCAGAGGCTTTCTCGAAAGAAGACGCCGAGATTACTCATGCCTCCACTGAGGCGACCCAAATGGCCCACGAGGTCCATGAAGACAAAAGCTGTAAGTGCGAGAACGCCCAGAATAATGAGCGAAAGACGTTTGTTCACTCGGCCACCTCCTCAATGATACGTCCGTCGACGATACGCCATACTCGATTCGCTACCAACGTGGCCAATTCCTCGTGGTGTTCGACCATGATCATCGCAGAATTTTGCGCTTCAATGGCCGTTCGAACCGTCTTCATGACGATTTCCACGTTGTCATCATCAAGCTCACCGAGGAATTCATCGGCCAGCACCAATTTTGGTCGCTGTGCCACCGTTTTCGCCGTCGCTACCCGCCGTTGTTGACCTCCTGAAAGGATACGAACGGGCTGGTCCGCAAGGTGAAGAATGCCAAGGTCGTTCATCGCGGATTCAGCGTATCCACGCTGCTTTGAGGGAACGGGAAAGAACGGTAGATGCCACTTGGGTAGCCCCACTCGAACACCCATCTCGACGTTGTTTCGAACCGTTAGGTTGCCGACAAGACCCAAGCGTTGTGGAATGTACCCCAGTCCGCCACGAGACGGCACGGCAAGCTCGACGTCACCCTCCAACGGGCGGACGAGACCCGCAATGGTTCGAAGTAACGTGGTTTTTCCAATGCCCGAAGGACCGAGGACAGCGATGACGTCACCTGCAAAGACCTCAATGTTGATGTCCTCAATCAGAGGAACATCATAACCGATGGCTACATCGTGCAGGTGGACCAAGATTTCCTTCACAACGATCACGCCGACGAATACTTCTCATCAAGATAACCCTGGATGCCGGGAACATGTTGAATCAGTCCACCGTAGGACCCAAGATGAGATTCTGCATCGGTCTGAATCAGTCCTGGGGTGTTGAGGATGTTCTCCAGTATGGACTTCCCGTCTTCGGTGCTGTTCAAATCAAGCAACGCAGCGACGATGAGGTCTCGAGTTTCATCGTTAACGGTGTCAGGTTGATACATCAACGGATGTGAGGGGGCTTGACCAAAGGCGGGAAGAGCCACGTAGCGGTCACGCTCCAAGCACCACGACGCTCGCTCTTCATCGTCTTCTGCACAGTAAGAGTCAACGGTGGAATCCTTGGCAAACGCCACAGCACCCTCGCCTTCGGAAAGACAACGCAAGGCACCCGAATAGCCGTAGTACAAGGACCCAGATTCAGGGATGGATGCGTCGTCCGAGAAGTGATTGAAAATGGTGTTTCGCAACGATTCAATGTCGTCGTCATCACCGACGACTTCAGCATAACCCTGACCAATGAAGTAGCCCATGGGAATGAGCATGCCCGCCGATTTGAGCCAACCCGTGTGGCAAGAGGGCTCACCAGCGAGTTCGGCGAAGGGGTCCGTGGACTCGTCATCGTCAAGGGCGGCCTGACCGGCTGCACTGTCGTTGAGCACCCAGGCGTGAGCACTGTAGTAGGTACGGCCGTCGCTCTTCATGTCGGCAGCCATGGCTTCAAGACCGTAGGATTGCCACCCCATCCAAGCGGCACCACCGTCGAGAAAGGCCATGTCGGCGCTACCAAAACGGAGTGCTTCCAAGGCAAGGCTGTCCGAGGTGATGGGGTAGAGTTCGACGTTCAACCCCGTGGCGTCGCTGAGGTAGTCGGCGAGTTTCTGTGGGTTTTCATCAAAGGAGGCGTAATCATCCTTCACCGAGAAGGCGATGCGCAGGGTTTCTTCGGAATCATCGCTTCCGATGCACCCGCTCAAGCCCGCCATCAACATCACGAGAATCATCGTGCTGCTTGCTATTTTGTTGTTCGTTTTCCAATTGTTCATCATCATTTTCACTTCAGGTTTAGGGCGCCCGAAAAGTCCGTTAGGCATAAAGTTTAGGGCACCCTAAAAATACAGTTTCCTCAACAAAACTTCGCTGGTTGGGATGCGGTGGTAGTCCCTCCCGGATTCGAACCGAGGTCGGAGGAACCAGAATCCTCCATGATGGACCGCTACACTAAGGGACTGTGGTCGTGGGAAACCCGTTGCCTTCTTCAATTCAGCGGTCTTCAACTGAGCGTCAAACCGACACGAAACGAAACAGCACTTTCGAAACCCAAGAGAGAATCATGATGATCATGAACGACGCCAAGGCGTATTTTGCCCACGGGCGTGCGGGTTTGGTTTCGGGCCAGAGGTCAACGCCCATGGCTTCGGCCTGGGCCACCAATTCAGCTAACTCGGCGAGATGTTCCTCAACCGAGTCGTGAGTCATGCTTTCTTGCTCATCGCCGTTTTATTTGAATGCCACGCCACGACGTTGGCGCAAACCATCGCTTCACAAGGCTTTGAAAGGTCCACCCACGAGGAGGAGTCATGAGTGAGGTCCCCGAGGGCGTTGAGGTTGTCGCCCGTTCTCGTGACGCTCCTCGGCCGACGGCCACGATGACCCTGACCAGAGACGGACCTCAAGGCGTAGAAGTCTTGCTTGGCCTTCGCTCCAAAACCATGCGAGCCTTTCCGAACTACTGGGCGTTTCCAGGCGGGGGTGTTTCCTCTGTTGACCGAAACGCCGTCAAAGCCTTGCCTGCCTTGGCAGGACCTGAGTCGGCCTCGATTGCTTGCATCATGCGAGAAATGTGCGAAGAACTCGGGCTCGCACCGACGTCAACCGGCGCTGTTGCAATCGACCAAAAAGCACGCCTCGCAGTTGTGGCCGATAAAAGCCAGTGGCTACCGCTCGCACTTGAACATGCATTTCCCGTCGAGAGAACACGAATACAGACGCTGAGTCATCGCATCACGCCACCGTTTGGGCCGGTGCAATTCGACAATGCCTTCCTGCACCTCCATCTCGGTGCTTGGACCGACGTCCCAGAGATTGACCTTGAACCCCAAACCGAATTTACGGACGTGATGTGGGCCAAACCTACCGAAATTCTTGAGCGATGGAAGGCGCATGAAATCAAAGTCGCACCACCGGTCGTCACCCTCCTCATGGAGATTGAGCGGACCCTTGAACGATGCAATCGTGATATGAACGACGCAGCCGACGACATTGCCGAACGCCTCCCGGGCCGACGTTCAATTCTTTTCGCTCACGGCGTTGAAGTCATCCCCATCAAAACCGCCACGCTTCCACCTGCGGACCACACGAACTGCTATCTTGTCGGAGACCCGGATGGAGACTTCGTGATGGTCGACCCGGCCGTCCGCATGCGCGAGGACATGGAAGCGCTGGCAACGGCCGTGGAACGTCACCGTGGGACGCTCGTCGCCATCCTGTTCACCCACAGCCACAGCGACCATCTCGCTGATATGTCGTTGCTCAAGGAAGCGTTTGATGTCCCTGTGTGGGGCAGCGAGTACACGTCAAGGTCGGTCCATTGTGAGCGAATCTTGGAAGATGGAGAGCGCCTTGTGCTTGGTGCACAGGAATGGGCCGTGCTCATCACACCGGGACATCATCCGGGGCACATCTGTTTGTTGAGTGAAGCAGGCTTGGTCGCTGGAGACATGTTGGCCGGCATCGGCACCATTCTCGTACCGCCGCACACCGGCGACATGAACGAATACATTCAGCAGTTGGAACGAATCAAGACCCTCAATCCCCATTTGATCTTCCCCAGCCACGGCCCTGTTGTGGCCATCCCCGACAGGCTCATCGACCACTACATCACGCATCGTTTGGCCCGTCATGAACGGGTTCTCAACGCCGTTCGAAAGGGTCTCGGTCGTGTTGAGCTCATCGCCAGAGATGCGTACGAAGACACCCCCGATGCTCACCCTGGACTCGCCGTTGACCAAACGCTCAGCCATCTGCTGGCGCATCAAGCGACGGGAGCCGTCAAAGCAGAAGGCGCCGATTGGAGCGTGGTTGAATGAGCGATGGAACGCGAGTGGTCATCACGAAAGCTGGGGGCGTTGGGGCCATCACGACACGCCCAATGGAAGCGCCAGTCCCCGGAACCGGTCAGGTCAGAGTCATGGTTGCCTACGCTGGTATCAACTTCGCTGATTTGTTGATGCGAATGGGCTTCTATCAGCCTCGCCCTCCTTTCCCGTTCACCCCGGGCTATGAGGTCAGCGGTGTCATCGATGCGCTGGGTGAAGGTGTTTCAGAATTTGAGGTCGGGCAACGTGTGGTCGCCGCCATGCGAAACGGCGGGCAGGCCAGTTATGTTGTCTCACCTGTTGACCGTGTGATTCCACTGCCGGAGGGCATTACTCTCCAGGCTGCAGCCTCGACGCCGGTCACCTACATGACGGCGCATCACATGCTGCATCATCTTGGACACCTGCGCCCCGACGACAAGGTGTTGGTCCACGGAGGCGCCGGTGGTGTTGGCACCGCAGCCCTGCAACTGTGCAAATGGGCCGGCGTCGAGAAGGTGTGGGCGACATCGTCCAAGGCCAAACATCACATCCTCGAGCAATACGGTGCTCGCCCCATCGACCGACACAACGAGGATTTTGTCGCGATCATCAACTCCGAAACCGACGGACGAGGCGTTGACCATGTTCTCGACCCGATTGGAGGGGATAACCTTCGACGCAGCCTTTCCTGCCTTGATGAGGGAGGGCGACTTTACACCTATGGATTGTCAGCGGCTGCACCCTCAGGAAAGCGTTCGCTGTGGAAGGCCTTCTTCGCTTTGCGAAAAACGCCCAAGTTTGACGCGCTGCGATTGATGACTCGAAATCGGGCGGTGTTCGGCGTCCATATGGGAACATGGACGAACGAAGCCGTCATGCAGGACCAACTGGCGCGCATCGTTGATGGCATACAAACCGGGCATTTGGAGCCGATCATTGACCGGGTCTTCGATGCGAACGAGGTGCAAGAAGCCCATCAGTACATTCACGATGCAAAAAACATCGGAAAGGTACTGTTGAAATTTGAAGATGTGGGCGAGTAAGCGAGGATGGAGACGGCCTCGTGGCATGAAACCTTCATGACACCTCAGCCTTTGGAAACGACTGAGGTGAGACCGTGAAGAAAGCCATGTCAGGGTTTGACCTCCGTGTGATGGCGCGTGAGTTGGACGCTCTGAAAGGAGCCTACGTCAAAAAAGCCTACATGCCTCATTACGAACAAATTGTGCTTCGAGTGAATCCAAAAGAAGCGGAGCAACGTGATATCGTCTTCGTACGAGGCGCCCGAATCTACACCTCCCAGCGAGACCGCCCGATGCCCCAAACCCCTCCACCGTTTGCCATGGTGCTCCGAAAGCACCTCCGCAACGCCCGATTGACCGGCGTTCAACAGGTCGGATTTGACCGTGTGTTGGCGTTTTCCTTCGATACTAAAAACGGTGAGCGCACCCTCTACGTCGAGGTGTTTAGGGATGGAAACATCATCCTCGTGGACCAGGAAGGCGTGATCGTTCAACCGCTCACGCATGCGTCGTATGCCGGTCGGACCCTGAAAAAAGGGGTGTCCTACACGCCCCCGCCCCCTGCCATGGACCCGTACGAACTCGATGAGCAATCCCTCCAACAACTGCTTGACGAATCCGACCGGGACCTCGTTTCAACTCTCGGCGGCAAGGTCAACCTTGGGGCGACCCATGCCAACGCTGTATGCACCCTCGCAGAACATGAACCAAACTCATCAACGCAAGAAGCCAACGCCGCCGCCGTTTACGGCGCACTCCATCGGTTGTTATCGGACCTGGATGGAAGTGAGGCTGGCCATCTTGTTCTCAACCTCAAGGATGAAGACGACTCAACTTGGCGAGCGACCTTTGATGGAGCCACAACCGGTGAACAGCATGCATGGTTGGCCGAACGTGCGGTGGAAGCCACGCCGATTCCCTTGCCCGCCCACGCTGACGGCGAGATTGTAAGTTTCCCCTCACTTTGCGAAGCCATCGATGCCTGGAAAGGCACCCATGACGCGCATGCGCTGCAACGCCGTGAGGAGGAACGGTTCGAACAAGCTGGACCGGGAAGAGGGCAGTCCACCGAAGTTGAGCGCTTGGAACGACGGAAAGCCCAACAGGAAAAGGCACTTTCGGGCTTTTCTGAGAAAATCGAAAAACAACAACGACTGGGGCACCTTATCCAAGAGCACTGGAACCACGTTGAAGGATTGCTTGCGCAGACCACAGCGGCCGTTGACCGAGACGGATGGGGTGCGGTTCGAAAAGCCATCAAATCCATCCCTTGGATCGTCAGCGCCGCACCCGCAGAGCGAACCATCACCGTCATTCTTCCCGATGATAACGGCGAAGCCAGCGGGCCTCAAGTCATGCTCGAGTTGGACGCAACGGTTCATCAGAACGCTCAACGCTATTTTGAATCCGCACGAAAACAGAAAAACAAGACCTCAGGGGCCGTTCAAGCGCTTGAAGAAACCGAACGTAAACTCAAGAAGGCACGAAAAAACGAGGCGAAACAAAAGGCCAGCGGTAAACTCAACCGCCTCAAGCGAAGCAAACGCATGTGGTTCGAACAACACCGCTGGGGCATGGTTGAGGGCGGCCATCTCCTCGTGGGTGGAAAAGATGCCAAAGGCAACGATGCCGTGGTGAAGAAACATCTCACGGGGGATGACATGTACCTCCACGCCGACCTTCACGGTGCACCGTCCTGCAGTCTACGAGCATCCCAAGGGTTCGCTTTGGAAGAACGGCGTCCGGCTCACCTCCCTTCCGACATCCCCGCCTACCGCCTCGTGGACAAACTCGAGGAACCAACCCTGTCAGAATCCAAACTCCAGCAGGCCGCTGTACTGGCCCTTTCATGGAGTCGTGCATGGAATGGAGGGGGCGCCCATGGCACGGTCTATAGCGTCAAACCCGCCCAAGTCTCCAAGTCTGCACAGACAGGTGAATTCGTCGGAAAGGGTGCGTTCGTTATTCGCGGCCAGCGAACATGGTACAAGGATATGGACGTGCGAATCGGCATCGGCATCATCGCCGTGAACGGCGTTCCTTTGGTGGTCAGTGGAACGCCCGAACACATACGAGCCATCTGTGAACGCTATGCCATCCTTTCACCGGGCTTGACCAAGAAGGACCAACTTGCGAACCTCATCTATCGCAACACGGGCCTATCGACCGATGACCTGCTCGCCGTTTTGCCTGGTGCTTGCGATGTTGTTGAAGAACAGGGCATGCTCACGCCGCCATCTTCGGAAGAAGAGTGAGGGCAAGGACGCCTCAAACCCATGCCTTCATGACTTACCCGGACGTGGCTGCATCATGCGCTTCTACCACAATCCTCGGTGCTCAAAATCAAGACAGGCCCTGGCACTGCTTGAAGAACGGAGCGTTGAAGTGGACATTATTCGCTACATTGAGGTGGGCATTGTTGAAGAAGACCTCCAAGTTTTAGCCCAATTAGATGGAATAATCCGGAAAAAGGAGGCAGGAGCCGAAGCGATGAGAAAATTGCAAACTGAGGCCGATATTATTGAACTCCTGAAAATGAAACCAATCGTTCTCGAACGTCCCGTCTTGATTGTCAACAACACAGCGGTGATCGGTCGGCCACCTGAAGATATCCTTGCTCTTCTTGAGCCTTGATCCCATTGAATCTAGCACCCGGAGAGAGGGGCTGAAGGGGCGTCATGGGAGCAAATCCAACCCACATGACTCGCCACTCGAATGTTGACTGCGACATCACCGTAATTTGCGGTAGGGCTTCCGTGCGAGGTAATTCCGACAACGGTCCATTGGTTGTTCAGTTTCGCAAAAATCGGGCCACCAGAGTCCCCTGCTACACTCGTACCTTCCAATCCAAGCGGAGAGGGAGAACTGGGCCCGTTGCCTAGGTAACTGTAATCACCTTGTTGCCATGAAAAATCCTTACCTTCGGCCAGTGTGTTGTGGTTTCCTGAGGGGCTGTCAAAATCATACGCTACAAAACCGCCTTGCCATATATCATCGTTTTGAAATTCACCCGAACTCTCGATTCCCATGACGATTCGATCAAGCGTGTTGGCCCATGCTCTTCGTTGTGAATAACTCCCCTCATCGTCTTCTAAACAAAAATCGGTGCATTCGGATATTCCTTCATCATAGGAGCCATAACCCGATATGAAAAGGGAGGCGCCAACCTGAAGTTGGCTAGAAGTAGGTTGATTATCCCATGCTGCAAAATTAATTTCATTTGAGTCAAGTGAGGAGCTCAATTTTATCAAGGCAAGGTCCATTCCCTCCTCCATCATCTCTGAGTCTGTCGCCCAACCCGGATGCAGGAAAAACTCCGAGACTTCCAAAACAGCATCGGGGTCTTCCCAATCCACTCCTACCACAACATAAGACTTGGAGGGCAGTAAAGCATCGACTACATGCGCAGCCGTCAACACCCATCGTTCAGCAAGGGCCACACCACTTCCACTGATTCCAGTACCGTCTTCATCCTCCCCGTATATCATCACCGTTGAGGAAAAATCTGGGACATCAGGGGAAAGTGGATACGCTCCGCGATTGGCACCCAGGTCCTCGTAAAGTTGTGAATTCACATCATCACGAAAGCCAAATTCGGGGGTGTTATCTGAGCCAAGGAGGCCTTCTCCAGATTCAAGAATAACCAACATTAAACCCGCAAGGATGATGATGAGCCCCATGAACACTGCCACAACAATGCCAACCACCAGTTTTGTGTTGTTGCTTTTTCTCGCAACAAAGGATACGTGAACGCCATGATTCCAATGAGCTCGGTCCAGGCCTTGATTCGGTTGCCAGCGGGCATGAACTACCCACTGATGACCATTCCAAATCCACGCACCATCTTCACTGATAATCGGGTTTTCGTTCACGACCCATTGATATCCATCCCAGCGGTACAATCCGTCAGGACTGATCGTACTGCTTGTCATGTTTAGCACTCAACGTGGACCCATATATTCCCTTTGTTGAGACATAGAACCCTGACCTTCATCAACGAAAGACGCTGGTTGGTCACGAAGAGCGGCGAACATACATGGCGACGGCGTTGCCACCACCCAAGCAAAGGGTGACGATGCCCGAGGTCGCATTGAGACGTCGCATGACGCCCAGCATCGTGATGAGGCAGCGCGTGCCGCTTGCACCAAGTGGGTGACCAAGACTGACGGCTCCACCATGGAGATTGAAACGGTCTTCTGGTATGCCCACCTCCTGTGCGACGGCACACGAAGCGGAAGCAAAGGCCTCGTTGTGCTCGTAAACATCGACATCAAGCACATCCAGGTTATTTCGCTCAAGCAGTGTCTTGACAGCGGGTATGGGCGCGCTCATGACACGGGCCGGTTCAACTCCAGAGGTGCAATAATCTTCGATGCTTGCAAGAATCTCCCATCCCTGTTCCTTCGCAAATTCTGCTTCAGCGATGAGAACAGCGCTGGCCCCGTCGTTGAGGGTACTGGCATTGCCCGCAGTGACCGTGCCGTCCTTGTCAAACACCGGGCGGAGACCGGCGAGGGATTGCGCTGTTGTGTTCTCCCGCACACCTTCATCGGTGGTGAGAAGAAGAGGGTCGCCTCGGCGTTGTGGGATGTCAACCGGGAACGTCTCCCAGTCAAACCACCCGTTCTTCCAAGCCTCGGCGGCACGTTGTTGGCTTCGAGCAGCAAACGCATCCATCGTCTCGCGGTCGATGTTGCACTCTTTGGCAACGGTTTCTCCGGTTGTGCCCATGTGCACGTCGTTGTAGACGTCCCAGAGGCCGTCATGAATCATGGAATCGATGAGTTTCGAATCTCCCATTTTCGCACCCTTGCGTTGCCCCATCAGGAGTTGCGGGGCGTTGCTCATGCTCTCCATTCCCCCGGCGATGATGACCTTGTATTCTCCGGCCCTGATACTGTTTGCAGCCATCATGGCTGCTTTGAGCGAAGACCCGCAGACCTTGTTGACGGTCACACAGGGGGTTGAGACAGGAAGACCTGCACCGATGGCAACTTGGCGGGCCGGATTCTGCCCTGCTCCGGCTTGAAGCACCTGACCAAAGATGACCTCGTCAATCAATCCTGATGCCGCCTCAACGCCGGCTCTGTTGAGCAGTTCGGTGACGGTGCGTGCTCCCAAATCAACGGCTGTCATCGAGGAGAAGGCGCCCATGAATTTCCCAATGGGAGTTCGGGCGACAGCGCAGATGACGGCTTTGGGCTGAGTCATAAAGGAGGCAGTGAGAATCACACCTTCAACCTGACCTCTTCCCATCCTCGCTTCAGAGAAGGCTTGATGAGGACCATGCATTGGCCTAAACATGGCCAAATTCAAAACTGAACTCAACCTTTCCAGAGCCAAGGACGAAATGCGAACCCCAGAAGTCACGCTGAACTTTACTCCCAACGCCCTCGCTTCGGTGCTCTACAAGCAAGGCGACACGGTGATTCTGGCATGTTGTACCAAGGAAGCTCGCCTGCCCGGTTGGTTTCCCAGAGACGCCACCAAAGGTTGGGTTCACGCTGAATATTCGCTTCTCCCCGGTTCCACCGATTCACGCTTCCGTCGAGAGCGACGAGGAGCAAAAGGTCGGACGCAGGAAATTGAGCGCCTGATCGCTCGTTCACTTCGAGCGGCCGTGGACCTTGAAGCGCTTGGCCCGATTGCCCTCAACGTGGACTGCGATGTCCTCAACGCCGACGGTGGAACCCGATGCGCGTCCATTACGGCAGCGAACATCGCTCTGCGCTTGGCCGTACGACGGCTCATCGCTCAAGGCGTCTGCCTCCCCTTAGACCTCCGTCCAACCCCCGAACAACGCAAGGAAGGATGGACGCCACCAACGCTGGATGCTATGGAACGGGAACACCACGAGAACGCCGTTCTGCCAAACGATCTGGCTGCCGTTTCGGTGGGCCTTATCGACGGTGAAGTGTACCTCGATTTGGACTACGTCTTGGATTCGAATGCTGACGTGGACATGAACATCATCAAAACCAGCGATGGAAAGTACGTCGAGGTGCAGGGAACGGGTGAAGAATCAACCTTCTCTGCCGAAGAACTGACGGCCTTGCTCGCCGGGGCAGATACGGGTCTTGATGCGCTGTTCGCCTTCCAAAAGGAAGCCCTTGACGGCGCTGAGTAATACCAATCGAACGGCGCCACTGCTCAAAATGAGCATCAACCTCATCGGAAGGCTTGATATGGCGAGGGCGTTGGCCAACCTTGCACGGGTTAGTAGCTTAGTTGGGAGAGCGCGGCACTGAAGATGCCGAGGTCGCTGGTTCAAGTCCGGCCTGTCCCACTCAACCCGCGTCAGCGTGGCAGTGCTGAACGCCTACCGGCTTATTCTGCCTTGTCGAGGGCGACTTTCTGGGCGTCCCAAAGTGCCTCAAGTCCACGGTCGGCCATGGCCAAGAGGGCCATGAGTTCCTCGCCGTTGTAGGTCGCTTCCTCGCCCGTGGCTTGAATCTCCACGTAACGGTCGTCGCTGGTCTTGATGACGTTCATGTCCACGTCGGCACGGCTGTCGAGGTGGTAATCGAGGTCCAGCCACACGCTGCCCTCGAGCAGCCCCACGGAGACGGCAGCAAGTTCGTTCGGCATGACGGCCATTTCGTGGTTGGCCCGCTCCACATCGCTGAGCGCAGGGGCCGTCCATCCGTTGCGGCGGTCTTCGTCCGAGGGACGGAGATCCGCCGGGAGGCAGTCGCCTGAGGCGATGAGGCGACGAACGGCGAGCCGAAGGGCGATGCCGGCGGCGGTGATCGACGCGCAACGTGTGCCGCCGTCGGCGTTCAACACGTCGCAATCGACGTTGATGGCAACAGGGCCGAGCGCCTCCAAGTCCACGGCGGCGCGCAGGGAACGGGCGATGAGGCGTTCGATTTCTTGGGTACGGCCCTTGGCGCCGTTGCGCTCGCGACGGAACCGGCTGTCCGTGC
>JBMYQB010000033.1:0-17721 GCA_049600935.1 Candidatus Poseidonia sp. | reverse complement strand
TTCTGCAGTTTGGCTTTCAGCTGCGGGTCCATTCCTGCCATGCGGCTCACTCCTGGAGCCACGATCCTCGGTTGGCGCAGGCCGGTTGGGGGTGGCTCGGATGGTTTGGGGGGCGGCTTCACGATGCTATCAAAGACTCGCTTTTCCAACGGCGCCTCAGTTCGGACGGGTTGGCGGGAAAAACGGGCCACTGCGCTTGTTTTTGGTACTTCTTTTATAGAAAATCTAACCAACTTCACTGGATGTGTTCTACAAAGGTTCCTAAACGCGACGAGGCTCGCTAGAACCGAGGCGTCCCCATGGGTGATACGTTGGTGGATTTGGGATGGCTTGCAGAAGCGTCTGCAACCCCTTCTGACCACGACCAACAACAGAACAAACCCGTGGCCCTCGCTGCACTCAAGTTCACCGCCGACAACATTGACGTGGCGAAGGAGATCACGACCGAAGGCATCTCGGAAGATGAACGTCAGCAGTACATCCGAAAAATCAGCGAGGCCACCTCATCAGAAATCTTCGAATTTTCAACCTGCAATCGAGTGCTCTACGTTGGTTTTGACATTCAGGCAGACGAGTTGAGTTCAACCATTTCCCGTCTCAACAACACCGCCGCCATTCCGTTTGAACTGTACGAAGACACCGACGCTTGGCGACAACTGGTCAAAATTTGTAGCGGCCTTGACTCGTTCATGATGGGGGAGTTGCAAGTGATGTCGCAGTTCCGAAAATCCATCAACTTCCACAAGGAACGCGAGTTGGTCGGTCATTTCAACTCGGCCTTTTTCGAGCACGTCATCGCAGCCAACCGGTCGGTTCGAAAGAACCTCGGTTTCACCCACACCACGGAATCCATGTTGAGTTTGGCCACATCGGCCCTCCAGACGTTGCTGAACGAACGGGGACCTGTCAAGGCGGTCGTGTTGGGCTTTGGCGACATGGGCATGAAAGCCGTGGAAGCCCTTCTTGAAGCCGATCAAACCACCATCGCTGTCGTGTCCCGAGACCCAGAGCGTTCGGCGAAGCGCAACCCGGTACTGGCGGAAGCCTGCACGATGCTATCCTATGAGCAGTGGAACGACGGCGGACACGAAGCCGACCTCGTCATCTCGACCATCCGAAACGCAACACCGACCTACAACGCCGACCACCAACTTCCGCTTTCCTCTGCGGCCACCGTCATGGATTTCTCTTGGCCACCCTCCGTTGACGCGTCGGGCGTGGCTGAGCAGCACACGCTGCTGGGGATGGACCATTGGATCAAGGTGGCTCGAAATGTCGGGCAGGAATGGGATTACGACGCTATCATCGCCAAGAGCGAATCGATGATCGACGACATTCAGGAACGCTATGCAACGGCGCTTGAAAACAAAGCACAAGGCCAGTTCCGAGCCCTCGTTTACGGAACGATGGAGCAACTGGCCAAAACGTGGGAAGAATCCCCTCACGCTACGGCCGAAGACGTTCCTCAACTCGGAGCGTTTTCTCGAGAAATCGCCACATGGGTGTGTCACCAACCCTCAACCTTCTACCTCTCGGAACTGTCCGCCTTTGTCACCAACACCAAGCGGACGCTGAGTTCTGCCATCATCGCCCACGTGGACCACGAAGTCAAGCGCTCTGTGTTGGCGTTGAGCAAGCAGGGCTCGGTATCCGGTGGGGTCCCATGACCGTTCGAATCGGAACACGGGCCTCCAACCTTGCCATGTGGCAGGCCAAGACGGTGAGCGCTGCCCTCGAAGCGAGCGGCGTGGCGACCGAACTCGTTCCGCTGACGTCAACCGGCGACCGCAGTTTGGGCGGTCAACTCTCCTCCTCGGTCGGTCAGTTCATTCATTCCATCGACAACCGATTGCTCTCGGGTGAAATCGACATTGCCGTCCACTCAAGTAAGGATGTGCCCGTGGACGTTGACGACCGCATCACGAATTTGGCCTACCTTGAACGGGGCTGTACGACCGATTTCGTCCTGATGCGCAAAACTCCCGATGTTCCGGTGCTTGAGGAGGTGCTCACCACCGCAACGTCCACCCCGCTCGCCACCGTGCTGGAACGATTTGACCGAGGTGCGACCTTTGGTACCGTTTCCGGACGCCGTCAATCCTTTTTGCTCAGCCAGCGTCCTGACATCATCCCGTTGGCTGTTCGTGGCCACGTTGAAACACGCATCGCACGGCTCATGCAGGGAAGGGTGGACGCCATCGTGTTGGCAGAAACCGGCCTTGCAAGGCTGAACAGCATCGGGGTGCTCGACGATGTCAAAGCTGACATCTCGGCGTTCCGCATTGACCCGAATGACTGGCCCACAGCACCCGGGCAGGGCGCGATTGCCGTTCACTGTTTGAGCAACCGACTCGATGAATTGAACGGCCTGCGCACAACGTTAAACCACGAGCAAACAGAACGGGACGTTTCGGCTGAACGTCGCCTTCTGGCTGAGGTGGGCGGAGGTTGCCTGTTCCCGGCGGGCATCGGGGTTGAGGGCGATGAGGTTCGTGTTCAAGTCTCACCGGAAAACTGGCGTTCCATCTTCTGTCAGGGGACGGCCTACACCATGTTTCACCATGCTGGAGCCATGGCGGACCTCGACATCAACCTCCCCGTCCAACCGTTGGAGGAGGTGTCGTTTGAGGAAGGCCGTCCGCGCTACCTCTCCACGCTGAACTCCGACCGAATTTCGCTGGTGCTGTCCAAAAACGGCGTGAACATGGAAAACATCCCCGTTGTCGACTTGGTTCCATTGCTCGAGAAGTGGCCTGCGAACTTCCTGAACGCCTACGAAGGCAAGGCTTCCTGGCCCTACTTGGTGCTCACCTCGCCCTTTGCTGCCAAATGCGCCGTCAAGGCAGCGGCGTCCAATGCGGACATCGGTCGCATACCCTGGTTGGCCATCGGCGAGGGGACGGCCAGAGCCTGTTTCCGGTTGGGGGTCACCGTGTCGGCGTGTGCACGGGCGCGAAACGCCAAGGAACTCGCAGCCTACATTTGCGACCGCTTTGAAACCAGCACTGGATTCTTGATTCCCCGCTCAAATCAGGCCTCACCTCAACTTGAAACGACGCTCAGAGCGGCAGGATTCGCCGTTGAGTCGTGGCTCGGCTACGAAAACAGTCCAAAGCAGATGCCGTCGGTTGAGGTTCGTCCCGACGACGTGTTGGTCTTATCCTCTTCTTCCTCAGCCCGTTCGTGGGCCGAAAACAGGCTCAAGGCACCTCACGAAATTCTTTGTATGGGAGAGAATGCGAGAGATACCATACACTCCCTCGACCACTTCAGCGGTTGTCGTGTATCGGTGTTGAGCGGACCTACATCAGAAGCCCTGATCACATGGTGGAAAGAAAACCGAGGGGAGTAAGATGGACATTCGCCCTCGCATCAACCGTTGGACTGCGTCAAGGCGCAACCTCTTGTTTGGGGATTCACTGCTCAGCTCCCTCGTCCAGCCCCATTTTGTCGTTGAGGGTTCAGGTATTGACGAGCCCATTCGGGGCATGATGGGTATTCATCAGCAGTCGGTCGACGTACTTCTTGAAACCGTCAAGGCCGATGCTGAAAACGGCGTGAACGCCGTCATGCTGTTTGGCGTCGTAGCGAAGGAGCACAAAGACAGCGAAGCCACGCAGGCATCCAACCGTTCATCGCATCTCCACCGAGCCGTGATGGAACTCAAAGCGACCTTCGGCGACGAGTTGGTCGTGATGACCGATGTCTGCCTCTGCACCGCCACCGACCACGGCCACTGCGGTCTCGTTCATGAAGGTGAAATCGTGAACGACGCCTCGGTTGAGGCGCTCACCGACATCGCACTCTCTCACGGCGAAGCAGGGGCCGACTATGTCTGCGCCTCCGACATGATGGACGGGCGCGTATCGTCCATTCGCTCAGCGTTTGAACAAGCCGGCTTGACCAACACGGGCATATTGTCTTACTCGGTCAAGTACGCTTCCTCGTTTTACGGCCCGTTCCGTCATGCGGCTCAATCGAGTCCTGAGTTTGGCGACCGTACCACGCACCAGATGGACGTGCGTTCGGGCTACGAGGAGGCACTTCTCGAAACGAACCTGGACGAGAGGGAAGGGGCGGACATCATCATGGTGAAACCCGGACTGCCCTACCTCGATGTTCTTCGGAAGGTGGCCGACCACACGGTTCGACCCGTTGCCGTTTACAACGTGAGCGGCGAATACGCCATGGTCATGAACGCCACCGAAGACGAAGATTCCCGTCAACGCATGGTGACGGAGGTCTTGACAGCCTTCAAAAGAGCGGGAGCCAGCGTCATCGTTACCTACCACGCCCGAGAGGCGGCGCAGAAGCGATGGGTTGCATGAGGTGAGCAAATGAACCGTGCCAAGTCCGATGCGCTGCACCATGAAGCGCTGTCCCATTTGGTCGGTGGGGTCAACTCCCCCGTTCGGGCGTTCAAATCCGTTCACGGAAATCCAATCTATTTCGAAAAGGCCTCCGGCGCTCACGTCACGGACGTTGACGGAAACGTCCTGGTCGACTTTGTCCAGTCGTGGGGGCCCCTCATCCACGGCCATTCTCATCCAAAAATCATCGAAGCGGTTCACGAGAAGATGCTCAACGGTACGTCGTTTGGTGCGCCCCACCTCGGTGAAATTGAACTCGCAAAACGGGTGAAGAAGCGTTTCGGCCACATGGACAAGGTTCGTTTCGTTTCATCGGGTACTGAAGCCGTCATGAGCGCCGTTCGATTGGCCAGAGGTTTCACCGGACGGGACGTTCTCGTGAAGTTCGAGGGTTGCTACCACGGCCACGTTGACGCCCTGATGGTGTCTTCTGGAAGCGGATTGGCCACCTTCGGTATCGCCAGCAGCCCCGGTATTCCTCAAGACACGGTGGCCACGACGCTCATCTGCCCGCTTGACGACCTCGAAGCGGTGGAATACCTCTTCGCGGAACACGGGAGCGACATCGCTGCCGTCGTGATTGAACCGCTCCCCGCTAACAACGGCCTCTTGGTGCAACGCCCAGAATTTTTGAACGGTCTTCGCAAGCTTTGCGACGCCCACGGAGCGCTGTTGGTGTTCGATGAGGTCATCAGCGGGTTCCGTTTCAAAGAGGGGAGCTATGGCGACCTGTGCGGTGTCACCCCCGACATCACGGCGCTGGGCAAAGTCATCGGTGGCGGCCTGCCCGTTGGAGCCTACGGCGCTCGAGCCGAAATCATGGAGAAACTCTCACCACTCGGCCCCGTCTATCAAGCCGGTACGCTTTCGGGCAATCCGCTGGCCATGGCCGCAGGCGCCACGACACTGGACTTGCTCAACGAAGCGGCCTACGACCGTATGGAAGAACTCGGTGCGCTGTTGGAGGAACGCATGGAAGTCGTGCTTGCCAAACACGGGCACCCCATGCGTCTGGTGCGAATGGAGAGCCTGTTCTGGCTCTCACCCGGCGATGGCTCACCTGCCGTGCGTGCCGACCAAATTTCGAAGGATGCGGGCACGTTGTATGCCGACGTCCACCGTGCACTGCTCGACCGAGGCTACATGATGGCTCCGTCGGCCTATGAAATCGGCTTCCTCTCAACCTCGCACGATGAATCTCACATCATCGGGCTGGTCGAGGCCATGGACGATGCGCTTTCTCACATGGAGTTGGCCGCATGAACGGCAAGGAGCGCATCGTCGCCGCCCTGAATCGTCAACCGGTTGACCGAACGCCCGTGTGGTTCATGCGGCAAGCGGGGCGCCATCTTCCCGAATATCGAAAACTCGCCGCCGAGCACTCCTTTTGGGAACGTTGCCAAGACCTCGACCTCTGCACGACCATCACCATGCAACCCATTCACCGATACGGGAGCATCGACGCTGCTATCGTATTCAGCGACATTCTCACCCCGCTTCCAGCCCTTGGATACGAGGTTGAGTACGGTGGCGGCATTCGAATCGACCCGTTTTCCTTCGACGACGTTGACGATTGGACCGATTTTTCTGCCCGCAAGCACGCACCGTGGGCGGCCGATGCGCTGCGCGCCATTGGAGAAGACCACACCGACATCGCCCGTCTGGGCTTCGCTGGGTGTCCATGGACGACCACGATGTACCTGCTCGCAGGCGGCACCGGGGACAAAGAATTCCAGAACACTCGGGCCAAGGTGTTCTCCAATCCAGAAGCAGCTCAGCGTGTCCTGATGCGCGTGGCCGACGCCGTGGGTGACTTGCTCGCTGACCAGGTCAACCACGGCGGGGCAGATGCCGTGCAACTCTTCGACACCTGGGCGGGATTACTGTCGGTAGAAAACTACCGAACGACCGTCCTGCCCGCCACGCAACGAGCGATTCGTGTGTTCCGTGAAAAAGCCGAACGCAAGGTGCCGCTGATTCATTACGCTAAGGGGAGCGGTCATCTTCACGATGAAATCCGAACGCTCGACATCGACGCTGTTTCCCTTGACTGGCGCGACGACTTGCGGGCTAATCGAGCCGCTCACGGCTCAGAATTTGCTTTCCAAGGTAATCTTGACCCGTCTCGAATGCACGGCACACCTGAGGCCGCCACGCAAGCGGCCAGGCGCGTGCTGGAGGAGGCAGGTCAAGCGCCAGGCCATGTGTTCAATCTCGGCCACGGGTTCGCACCCGGAGCACAAATTGACTGTGTGGAGGCCGTGCTTCGCTTGATCACAGGTGAATCAGCATGAGGCAAACCATGGTCGACATGGTCCATCGCCTCCAAGACATCATTTGTGAAGCGATTGCCTCCCATGACGGCACGACCTATCGAGAGGACCGGTGGGAACGTGAGGAGGGCGGTGGTGGTCGCAGCCGGGTGTTTTCCGACGGTCATGTCTTTGAGAAAGCCGGCGTGAACGTGAGCGTCGTTCACGGGACCTTGAGTCCAGAGGCTGCCGCCAAGATGGGAGGAGGTCACGACCTGGCTGGAGAGGACTTGGATTTCTTTGCGACAGGGCTCAGCCTTGTGCTCCATCCGCACAACCCCATGGCCCCAACCGTCCACGCAAACTACCGCTATTTCGAGCGAGGTGAGGGCACAGCGGAGGGCAGCTGGTGGTTCGGTGGAGGCGCCGACCTGACGCCTTCCTATCTTTTTGAGGAGGATGCCATTCATTTCCATCAGGTCCACAAAGCGGTGTGTGACCGCCACAATGTGGCCGACTATCAGGCCTACAAGGCATGGTGCGACGAGTACTTTCACATCAAGCATCGAGGGGAACGCCGTGGTGTTGGCGGCCTGTTCTTTGATGACCTGCGCACCGACTCCAAGGGTGCGTGTTTCGCCTTCGTGGAGGATTGTGCGATGCATTTCTTGGACGCTTACTTGCCTATTTTGGAGCGACGAAAGGACATGCCCTTTACCCACGAGCAGAAGGAGTGGCAACAACTCCGACGAGGGCGATACGTTGAGTTCAATCTGGTGTACGACCGCGGAACGAAATTCGGGTTGACAACCAACGGACGGATTGAGAGCATCCTGATGTCACTCCCCTTGACCTCACGATGGGAATACTGCCATGAGGTTGAGGAAGGCACGGAGGAAGCAAAACTGCTCGACGTGCTGCGCCATCCCGTTGACTGGCTCGAGGGGTGAGGGCGTGAATTCATTGGAAGCGTGGATTCGTTACGGCGATGAACTCCGCCGACCGCTGTGCATCGCTCAGGGATTGGAACAAGCCTCGTCCGTCTGTATCGTAGGGGCTGGCCTTTCGGGCCTCACCCTCGCTTATCGCATCGCCACAAAGCGACCTGACCTTGCCGTCGAGGTCGTTGAGCGAAGCGACCGGTGCGGGGGGGCCATCGAGACATGGCGCAGCGGTGAATGGATATGCGATGTTGCGGTCAACGCCACGAGAGCGCATCCCGCGTTTTGGCGCTTGGTGGACGACCTTGACCTCGGCGAATCGTTCAGTCCGTCAAACTCGACGGCGACGGCTCGTTGGATTTCTGTTGGGGGGCGCCGACAGAAACTTTCCCCGTGGATGGTGCTTCGAAACGGGCCACTCAAAGTGATGAAGGGGTTGCGAAACGCTCGACGGGGAGGGCAATCCGTGGCCGACGCCGTTCCGCTCTCACCCCTCAACGATGCGATGACCCTCGGCATCGTGAACGACCGTTCAGCCAACGTTGACGCCGATTTTCTGATGCCCTCCATGACGCGTGTTGGTGCCTCGCCCCCCGTATCGTGGAGGAGGGTCAAGAAGTTGATGAGCACCACCTACCCGCTGTTTCGTCCTCAAAAAGGTGCGACGGCTTCCTTCCGTGGCGGTATGCAGACGCTCATCGACCGACTGAAGCACCGTTTGGACAACCTTGAGAACGTGCGATTCACGATGAACGCACCAGCCCTCGCACCGCAGGAAATCGCCAAAGAACGGGGGCTTCCGCTCTCTTCGGTGATTTGGTGTGCGCCACTCGACCGCCCTCCGTCCGAGTTCACCCACCTCAACATCTACGCTGCGGGATACATCGAGACCGATACAGCATCGGTGCCGCTGGGCTACGGCACGCTGATACCCGACCTCGAATCACCCGTCAGCGGTGTGCTGCACGAAAGCGACGTTCACGGCTCACCACGGGCACCATCAGGCCATCGTCTGTTTCGCGTGATGTCCCCAAGTACGCAAACGGGTTCGGATGACGAGGTGAAAGCAGCGTTGCGCCAACTGTTGTGTGAGGCAGAGCCCGTTCTCTTTGAGAAGATCGGTGAGCGCAGCATCCCCTCTTACCCTCCCGGGTACATGGCTTCATTGAACCCTTCGAAGGCCACGTTCACTCGAGCAGGGTGGTTCTACAGCGGCGTCTCCATCACCCACGTTGTCGCCGAGGCTGAACGCATCGCTGATGTGTTCTAAGCGGCCACGGTGTTGAATTCCTTCGTGATGAGTTGTTCCAACCCCTCAATCCATTGCTGGTCGTCGTTGAGGCAGTTGATGACCTTCAATTCTTCACCGCCGTGCTCCATGAATTCTTCACGGATGCCGATGTCCAACTCTTCGAGGGTTTCCAAGCCGTCTGCGAGGAAGGCGGGGGCGACGATGGCGAGTTTCTTGACGCCCTTCTTCACCAGGGCTTCCACCATTTGGGTGGTTGATGGCTCAAGCCACTTGACCGGGCCCAAGCGGCTCTGGTAGCTTAGCGACCACTGTTCGGGCGTCAAGCCGAGACGCTCGACAACGGCCATGGTGGTCTTGTAGCAGTGGTGGCCGTAGCAAAGGCTGTTGGCGTCACAGGCAACGGTGCAGCAGTCCTTCACCGTCTGGCAGTGGTTCTTTGAGCGGTCAATGCGCTTGACGTGGGAAACGGGAAGACCGTGATAGGAAAACAACAGATGCGTATCCTCGTCAAGATGAGGGCGGATGGAATCTGCCAGCGGTGCAACAAATTCCTCGGCGGTTTCGAAATGCCCCATTTCCAGCAAGGTCGGCGACCATTCCAAGAGCTTGAGTTGTTTGTGGGCATGTTTGAGGGAGGATTCGGTGGTGGCCTGAGCATAGTGGGGGAACATCGGAAGCAAGAGAAGTTCGTCCACGCCGCGTTCTTTGAGCCGCTCAAGCCCGCTTCGGATGCTCGGGTTGCCGTAGCGCATGGCGAATTCAAACTCAATGTCGTGGTTGATGGATCGGAGATTTTCCGTCACACGCTTGGAATAGACCCGCAACGGAGAGCCGTCTTCCATCCATATCTTTTGGTAGAGCGGGGCGATTTTTCGCGGGCGGGTTCGCAAGATGATGCCTCGAACGAGGAGGTGGCGAAGCGGTGCGGGGATGTCGATGACATCCGGGTCAAGCAGGAATTCGCGAAGATAGGTCCGCACCGATGCTACCGTGGGCTCGTCGGGTGTTCCCACATTCATGAGCAGGACGCCTTTTTTCCCCATAGAGTATACCAAACGGTGGCGGCCTTAACGCTTTGTTCGCCTGTTGGATTTGCATAACGACGGCTTCCTACGACCCACGGGAGGTGACAAATAGATGTTTCAAAAAACACCTGATTTCATTTTAACATCCTCGTGTTGGCCTTTTCACCACGGATTGATATAGGTTCAGCACCACATTCTCTATGAAGAACGAGAACCTTCAGGGAACGACATGGATAAGGAACTGGAAGCCTACACGGAGCACATCGTTTCGGTGCAGACGTACCGAAACGGAATCTTTGGACGAAGCCTTTGGGACCGATGGATGAGCGCCGTGGCGTTCTACCGTGCCGGTGTCGACCAGCGAGGGGCTCTTCAGTCGAGGAGGACGATTTGAATGGACGCATATTTGGAACGCTACGTGGACGAAACGATGAACGCACAGGTTACCCGAAACGGGATCTTCGCCCGTCGAAGCCTCACTGCTCGTGTTCGCAGCTGGCTCGGCATGAACTGAAGCCACCCTTTACAAGTCACAAGCGTGTAATGACGCTTGATGAGCGAGCGTTGGTCGTGGGTTCCCCATCTTTGGGGATTGATGACACCGCTGTTCACGCTGGTCTGCTTGGGACTTGGCGGATGGTGGATGGCCGCCCCGCTCCTGGTGTTCTTGGGCGTGTATCCGCTGCTCGAAATGGTGCTCGGGCAATCGTCCAACACCAAACCGCTTCAAGAAGGGCGGGCACACGATGTCATTGTCCACCTTCACGCGGTGCTCGTGCCGGTCATGCTCGGGGCCTTGTTGTGGCGAGTTTCCCTCGACGGGTTGACCCTGCTCACCGGGTTTGGGATCGCCTCTGCGGGCTTGACCAACGGGGCCTCGGGCATCGTAGCCGCCCACGAGCTTGGTCACCGGCGACCTCGGTCGAAGAGTTGGTGGACGGCCAGACTCACGCTCTTTTCCGTCCTCTATTTGCACTTCACCACCGAGCACAACCATACGCATCACCGACACTGGGCTCGAGACGTCGACCCCACTTCCTCACCTTGGGGCCGTAGCGTCTACTACCACGTGCTGCAAACGATTCCGCGGCAGGTCCGGGGAGCCTACCGTGCTCGACCCGTTGACACACGCCGAGCGCTGACGGTGGAAGCGATGTTCCTTGCAGGTCTTGCCTACGCTGGCCTGCCCTACCTCGTTGCCTACCTCGGTCAGGCCGCCGTGGCGATTTACCTGCTTGAGTTTGTGAATTACCTCCAGCACCACGGGCTTCGCCGAGGCGATGATGAACGCCCCAACGCCACCCACGCTTGGGAAAGTCGTCATCGCCTTTCACGCTGGACGTTGATGGAACTGCCCCTTCACCCCTCGCACCACCTCAAATCGAGCACGCCCTACCAGCGCCTCGACGTGCACGATGAGGCGCCACAGCTACCCTTCGGGTACTACGGGATGTTCTGGGTGGCGCTTGTTCCACCGCTGTTCTCACGGTTGATGAAAGAACAACACGCAAAGGCATCAATCATCGGATGACTCGCCGTGTTCAATGTCCCAAAAGCCGCCAGCAGGTTGGTCTTCCACCTCGTCCGATGCCGTCAACGGTGCAGGTTCAGACATCTTCGTTCGGTGGATTTGGCTGAGCAATTCCTCGGTCGAGGTGTAGGAAAAAGCGGTTGACCCATGAATGAGTTCCTCTTCTTTGCGCTCGGCAAGTTCGTCCAAGGTGACAACATAGGTGAGGCCTTTTCCGGTGATACCTGAGAAGAGCGTTCTCAAACCACCTGCGAGCGTGATGCCTCCGACGAGCAAGAAGATGCCAAAAAAGGGCACGATGCAGAGCATTTCTTCGAGATAGGCGTCTTGCAAAAACATGAGCATCATCGCAAGTGGAAAGAAGAAGAAAATACTCCCAAACAGCGTGAACGCCAGGCCCAAGGTCAGCGCTTCTCCCTGGGGAGTCTGCTCTTCAATGCCAACAGGGTGACCCTGTTCATCGAATTTGATGACGCTGCCCTCGTGCTCCCGTTCGAGGGTCGCAATCAGGGCTTTGCTATCCTCTGACATGTGCTCTTCGGCCATGCAACTCCCACGGCGGGTTCTTGCTTGAAATCTTCTCAAAACGAGCGACTGCTTGGGTCTTTCAAACATCAGTTGATATACCACTCCTTGGTGATATGATACGAAAGGTGCCGAGATGTTATCAGTCAATGGACTCACCAAGGCCTTCGGTTCAGGCGCCAACAAACTCCAGGTCCTCAAAGGCGTGGATATGGAGATCAAACAGGGCGAAATGGTCGCCTTGATGGGTCCTTCGGGCTCGGGAAAATCCACGCTTCTGAACATCATTGGCGGTCTTTTGGCCGGCGACGACGGCAGCATCACCCTCGCTAAGCGGACCTATGGCCTCAAAGGCCCTTCAAGCGTTGTCGATGTCCGCCGTGAACTGGTTGGGTGGATTTTCCAAGACTTCCATCTTCTCGATAACTTGACCGCCGTGGACAACGTAGCGATGGCCCTTGAACTGTCGGGCATGCCGTCCGCTGAAGCCGAGGCAGCGGCTCGCAATGCGCTGGAAAAGGTCGGTTTGGGCGACCGCATGCACTTCATACCCGACCAACTCTCAGGCGGTCAACAGCAACGGGTGGCCATCGCTCGTGCCATCGCAGGTAATCGCCCCGTTCTCTTGGCTGACGAGCCGACGGGCAATCTTGACATCGCCAGCGGCAAAGAGGTGATGGCGCTCTTCAAAGACCTCTGCCACGATGAAGAAAATCCAATTTCCATCCTCATGGTCACCCACGATCCCGACTTGGCGTCCAACGCCGACCGTATGCTCCTGCTCAACGACGGCAAGACCGAGGCTTCCGACATTCGAAGCGCTTGGGGATTGGACGAAGACGAGACATCCGCCACCGATTCGGAGGGTGAGGAAGAATGACCGAGCCTCAGGAAGAGTTGACCGCCGCCGATTTCTCGGTTGGGCGCACCCGTCTCGGTCGATTCAAGCATCGGGTCTTGGAACTTCCAAGTCGTCTCCGGCTCGCCGGCCAGGGTGCATGGCGCGGAAAAGAACGGGGCCTTGCGGTCATCGCCGGTGTGTTTCTGGCCTCGCTGGTCATCACCACGGTGTTGGCCTACGGGGTTGGTTTGTCGCAACTCTTCTTTGAGGAGTCGCTCAAGAGCGAACCCTTTGACGCCAAGATCGAGTACGCTCGTACGCCTGTGGAAAACGCCAGCGGGTGGTCGAACAACACCTCGACGATGGTTGAAGTGTGCGACGAGTTGATGGATGAGTTTTCACAATTCAACGACTGCACCCTCGTGCTTGGTCGGCAAGGCATTCACAGCGCAGGCCTGTTCAACATCGAATTCGTCGTCGCTCAGCCGCTTGAAATGCGGGGCATCACCGACAACGAAAATCCATACTGGAGCAACGTGACGTTTGACTATCCCGAAGCAGCCGACGCAGGCCCACCCATTTCCGACCAGCGGGCCATCCGCTTCTACGGACCCGAGGCCTTTGACGGTGAACTGGCCGCCAGGTACAGCCCGAGCATCATCGCTGGAGCGGGTGAATGGCCAACCCCAGAGAACATGAGCGCCAACCGTGGCATCATCCTTCCCTCAACCATCGCCAGTGAAGCTCAGGCCAACGTCGGGGACGTGCTCGATTCCCTCACCTTTGCCTACGTTGTTGACGAATCCACCATCCTCGAAGGCACGGTGACCGAAGACAACTGTGCGGGTGAAATCACGCCTGAAAACAACGAGATGATGTACTGCCGAATGTGGATGACGGTGGAAAATTTGACCGTGATGGGCATCTACGAACCGTGGCCCTTTGGCAACCCAACCTTGCCCTTCAACCCCATCTTCTCCACGTGGGAAGTCCTGACCGAAGAGCAGCGAGCCACCTTGATGAATCACGACCACATGTATCTCGGGGTCACGATTGACCGCGGGCAGCTCCCCACCTCGTCCACTGCTGACGCAGCCGATTGGCTCGAGGCGCTGGGAACCGACGTGCAGGACGGTTCGTATACCGATGAGGAGGTTGAACTCTACTACACCGACATCATCAGCGGGACGATTCTCTTCCTCAACATCTTCCTCGGTCTTATCCAAATTTTCGACTACATCATCATGATTCCCATCGTGTTCTTGTCCATTTCCGTGCTCATCTACGGCCTCGTGCTCTCGCTTGAACAACGGCGACGGGAGGTGAGCATTCACCGCGTCATCGGCGCTGACGGACAAAGCCTGCAGGGGATGGTCTTGCTGGAACTCTTTGTCATGTCCTCCGTTGCTTGGCTGATTGGCTATCTCTTGGCCCTGCTTGCCGTACCGGTCGTTCTCTCCGCTGTTGGATTCATGGAATTCAGAACCGGCGATTTCGACGTGAACCCCACCCTCTCGGTCGGCTCCACCATCTTCACCGCCGTCACGACATTGGGACTGGCGCTCATCTTTGGACGAAGCCGTGCTCGTCAGTTCATCGAACTTGAAATCGAAGAGGGTGTTCGAAAAACAACCCAAGCCGCCGAGCCAAAGCGTTGGCTGCACTGGCTGGCCTTCCTGTTCGGCATGCTTGCTGTTGGCGATACCTGGCTCGAAGCCAACGGCAGCGAGGACGGCATCGTTTCGAACTTCTTCTTTGAGGGCCTCATCAACATCTTCGGACCCTTTGCTTTGTGGATTGGCGGGGCGCTCTTGCTTGGGCGAATTGGGGCCAAAGGGCCTCAAATCATGCAGGTTATCTTTGGCCGCACGCCGCTACTGAACGACGTGAAGCGCGGCCTCAAAGGCTCGGGCTCGGCCGAATCCGTGAATCGTCTCGCCGTCATCATGCTGTTGACTTTGTCCATCGTCACCCTCGCAGCCGTTCAGGGCTACACGGGAACGCTCGTGGACGAGAAAACGGTCGATGCCACCGTGGGTTCCGACCTCAAAATCACGGTTGAACAGCCCATGAACGAGGCGACCATGCTGGCCTTGATGAGTGAATTCACGACGGGCAGCGTCACGCCGGTGGCCACCTCCGTGCCTGAGATTGGGCTGGCGGACGCCAACGGAGGCGATACGCTCCAAACGTATGTTCTGTTCGACGACAACGGCGACGTGCTGCGGTGGAGCGAACAAGCCCTGCCCGGCGAAGACATTGACGCCACGCTGGCCGCTTACGCTGCAGGGGGTTTCAGTGCGGGCGAGGATTCAGCCTACTCCCTTGACCTGGCGGGCTCGGGTCGTGGTGGCGATGAGAAGCGGCTCGATGACGTGCTGCTCAAGCCAGATGATGACAAATCCGAGACCATCACCTTCCTTTGGGAGAAGATCGAGTTCAACTTCACCACCGGTGGGTCAGACGAATCGGACCCGCTGGCGCTGTTCGAAGCCTACACCCTGTTGATGGACAGCGATTGGTCTCGCCTCAACCTCTCAGGACAAGACTTGAGCGGACGTGATATTGGACGGGTTGACCTTTCGGACGGAAATTTCTCAGGTGCCAACTTTGCCGAGTCCAACCTCAGCGAATCCATTCTCGTGGACACCGACCTGTCCTATGCCAACTTTAGAGGAGCGAATTTGCAGAACACCGTCATCGTGAATTTCATGGGCGGTTCCTTGGAAGGAACGGACTTTACCGATGCCAACCTCGAAGGAGCGTTCGGTTTCTTCGACCTTTCAGGCGCTGTCCTGACCAACGCCACCTGTCCCGACGGCTCGGCCGCCGACGACACGGCTTGCGTTTCAGGTCCTTCGGAGATTCCTCCGCCCTTGGGTGAGAGCCTCTTCTTTGCCGACACCACCGTTCGCATCATCACCACGCCCTACACCACCGACTTGTACTACATGGGCGTTCACGAATACATTCCGGGCGTCAACACCGCCACCGCCTCGGGCGCCCTCATCATCGGGGAATCGTCGTGGCGTGCCCTGGTGGGCAACGACGAGGCCAACAACTACACCTCAACCACCTGGATTGTTGACGTTCAAGGCGTTGAGGACGAACAACTCGAAGCCTTGGGCTCGAAGATTTCGGCCGATGCCCGCGTCTCAAGCGTTGAAGACTGGGCCAGCACCCACAAGGAGGTAGAGCGCAACGGGGGGCTCATTTTCGGAACGCCCGGTCTCCTCTCGCTGCAGTTCGTGGTCGCCAGCGTTGCGGCCGTCGCCTCCAGTTTTGTCTTCCTCTCGCTCGTGCTCAGTCAGCGGCAAAAGGAACTGGCCGTCTTGCAGGCCATCGGTGCTTCACCGAACCAAATCATTCGCCTCGTGCTCTTTGAGATCCTCTCCATCGTGATGGTGTCGATGGCGCTCGGTATCGTGCTCGGCGTGGGTCTTGCGCTGTCCTTCAACGGCTTCTTTGACGTCTTTGGTTTCATCTTCCAAATCTTTGGTGGCTCCACCACCACCATCCAACGGACGCTGGTCTATCCGTGGTCCCAGATCATCCTGGTATCGCTGGCGGTGTTCGCTGCGGTGGTTGTGGCGCTCTTGGTGACAACACGACGGGCACTGAAAGCCGACTTGGCCAGCGTGCTGAAGGGGGAGTGAAGATGAGCGATACGATTCTGCACGCTGACGGCCTGTATCACGTCTACGAATCCAAGGCCGAAGACGGCAACGTCGTGGCGCTTCGTGGCCTTCACATCGACATGAAGGCCGGCGAGGCCATCGCCGTAGTCGGTCCTTCGGGTTCAGGAAAATCCACCCTCATGAAGTGCCTCGGCGGCCTAATGAAACCGAGCGCAGGCTCGGTCAGTTTGGCGGGCAAGAACATGACGCGCCTGACCGGACAGGAACTGGTTGAGCTACGCCAGAAGACGGTCTCCTTCATCTTCCAGGAAGGTAACCTGCTGCCCGACCTCAACGCCCGAGACAACGTCGCCCAGCCGCTGCGCCACCAAGGTGTGTCCTCAAAGAAAGCCCTCGCTTTGGCCGATGCCATGTTGACCCGACTTGGCATGGGTCACCGCATCAACGCGCTGCCCGCCATGCTGAGCGGCGGCGAGCAACAGCGGGTCGCTATCGCCCGTGCCCTCATCACCCAGCCTCGTCTGATTTTGGCTGACGAGCCGACCGGCGCGCTCGATCCGGTCACGAGCCGCGAAGTGTTGGCGCTGTTCAAAGACCTGCACCAAAACGACGGGGTCTCCTTCCTGATTGTAACCCACTCGAAGGAAGTCGCTGCCTTCGCCAACCGTTCGCTTGAATTGCGGGACGGTCGCTTCGTCGCCGAACACGGCGAAGGCGTGGACGTTGAGAACCTCAGTCAAGACCGTGAATTGATCATCGACGAGACGGGAACCGTGACCTTGCCGCCCGACCTTCTGGTGCGGCTTGGTGGCGCCGGGCGCTACACCGTGGGCAACGTCAACAGCGGTTATCTCTCCCTGCAGGGCGAGGCCGTCGAAGCCATGGGGAAGATGGAACTCGCTTCGGTCTGTCCAGCCTGCAAGCACGATTACGGCGAGAGCGACGACCAAGAATGCCCCGCGTGCGGTTCAAGTAGACCGATGGTCGAGGTCAAGGCGTGAAGCACTGGGTGACCTTCGTCGGCTATCTGGAAGGCTTTTCCTTCCTCATCCTCATGTTCTACGCGATGCCGCTCAAGTACATCTCGGGCGAGCCCGAAATGGTCTCGCTGTTCGGCTCCATCCACGGCGGTCTGTTCGTGGCCTACGTCGGCTTGTTGCTGATGGGCGTGGGCAAGCACTGGACGAGCACGGCGCTGATTCACGGCTTCATCGCTGCGGTGGTCCCAGCAGGGCCGTTTTTGTTCGAAGGGATGCTCTCGGGTGGAGAATACGACCTTCCAAAGAGCGCTTGATTTCTCAATATCGTCTGCTGTGATTATATGTCAGAACGAGTGTTGCATCGCA
>JBMYQB010000032.1:0-18402 GCA_049600935.1 Candidatus Poseidonia sp. | reverse complement strand
ATGAGAATGAGTTGAGTTTTGTCCGATGAGAAGCCTGCTGAAACACCGGAGAGCGAGCCGGGCTTTGTTTCGGCAATGGGGATGGAGGGCTCAGGCGTGGCAACTGATGTTGTGGGTTCGGGAGCGGGAAGTGACATGGCCGGTTCGTGGACGGCGGGAATGTCGGCTACTGGCGGTTGTTGCTCACTTCGCCACTGATCGATTTGCGGTTGGGTCCATCCTTGTTCGAGCAGTTGTTCATCCGTCCACATGGATGATACTTCTTGCGCACCGTATATACCATTAATGGTGCATTGATTTGACACTTCTCCATACCCATCATGCTGAGTTCTTCGTGATGAGGGGTTATGTCCCAAAGAATGCTCGATTTCATCTCCGTTTTTTGACACATCCAGGCCATTTTCTTCCGGAAAACGGCAATCTTCTGATTTTTTCAGCGAACCTTCATACCAAGACACCTCCATGGCCCATCATGAGCGGAACGACATCAACCGGGAGTGAAGCGCTCGAGGCCCTTGCAGGAAAGGACCTCAATAAGGATGGAAAAATTATCAATTTGATCGTCTGTGGAAATTCAAAATTTTACGATTTCAGTTTCTTTGAAGACGAGATGAACATGTGGTGCAAATACAACGGGTACCCCGATGTCATTATTCTGGGAGGAGCCAGCGGTGTTGACTATCTTGCTGAGCGATGGGCCGACAACAACAACATCCCCGTCGCCGTGTTTACGGAGGCTTGGGACGCACCTCGCCCAAACAGTGCCGAAGATTCCGGACGTTCGGAAGCCGTCGCCGATTTGGGCGAACGTATGATGAAGCACGCAACCCACATGCTGGCGTTTCCTGGGCCTCAATCGGTTTGGACCAAACGCATGGAAGCAATGGCGAACAAGGCTGGCCTACCGGTGATGAGCGTCCCGCTGCCAATGGCGTGATCAGTACACGTCACGAAGGTAGCGCTTCTCTTCACGCATCATCGTTTTCTCAATGAAATGCGTCGCATCGTCTTCGGACATGCCGCCATGGTCGATGGCAATCTGGATGAGGGCACGGTGAACGTCCTTGGCCATGTATTGCTTATCGCCGCAGATGTAGAAGTACGCACCGCGCTCAAACCACTCCCATACCTCAGCGCCGTGTTCCTTGAGCCGGTGTTGAACATAGATTTTCTCTTCCTGGTCTCGAGACCATGCTGTAGTGAACCGCCAAAGGTGGCCTTCGTCAATCCATCCTTCAATTTCGTCCTTGTAGTAGAACTCGGTTTTCTCGGATTGGTCACCAAAGAACAACCAGTTCTTGCCTGAACCACCGTCGTGGACACGCTGTTCCATGAAGGCTCGAAACGGCGCAATACCCGTGCCCGGACCGACCATGATGATGTCCGTGTCCTTATCTTCTGGGAGAATGAACGACTTTGTTGGCGACATGAACACGCCAATGGGTGCCCCGGACGTGTCGATTTCATCGGCCATGAACTGCGTGCACAACCCACCACGGGCACGTCCGTTGTATTCGAAGCGGACGATGCCGACGGTCAATTCAACGAAACCTGGGTGGGCATCATGAGAGGACGCAATGGAGTAGAGGCGAGGCTTGAGACGGTCGGCCAATTCAAGGAATTCTTCTGGCGAGTACTTCACGTCAAATTCGCGCATGATGTCAACGTAATCTCGAGTCCAGAGGTAATCTTCGATGGCCTTGGTGTCGGCCGTGATGGCTTCAACCTGAGCTGCGGGGTCGTCGGAGGGAACGGAGGGGCGAAGTGAAGGAGGAATTTGCTGGTCATCTGAGGCTGACCAAGACGAATCGTTGCGGGTTCGTGAGACGATGCTCATCGATATCTTCATGCCGCTTGAGACCACTTTTTCAGCAAGGGATTGAACGAATTTCTTGTTGGCCATGTGGACTTCAAAATCCTTTTTCAGAGCATCGTAGAGCGCGCGCTCACCGTTGTGCGTGGTCACGGTGGCGTCCCTGTCCCATCCTTGGACGTCGAGAAGTTCCTCAACGATGTGAGGTGGGTTTTCGGCGATCACGCCGAGCGCATCACCGACCTTGTAGTCCATGCCTGAATCGCCCAGAGCGAATACGATGTGTCGAGTTTCTTTGCGAGAGCCCTCACCGTTGAGGATGAAATTCTCTGTGATTTGTGTCATGTAGGGGTTCTTTGCGGACCAATCAGCCATCTCCTCACCTCGTCCAAACGGGGGACAGTTTTCGCACTAAAGGTCGCTATATCATCGTTGGTATCCTTTCACATCACACCGCTCATTCAAGGCGACCGATGAGAACAAGAAGCACCGTCTGTTCCCGATAGCATGGTCCACCGCATTGAGATGTTAGGGACGGGCAACGCCTTTCTTCCCCACGGAAGGCACCACTCCTTTGCACTCTTCGGCCAGCACCACATCATTGACGCCCCCCCAACTGCGCTCGCTGGCCTTCGCCGAAAGGGCATTGATGTGGCCTCCATTCAAACGGTGTTCATTACCCACGTCCACGGAGACCATGTGTTCGGTTTTCCATTCCTTCTCCTTGAGCGAAAATACATCTCCGACCGAGAAGGGCTACGACCGCTCAAGGTTGTGGGGACACCTTTTGTCAAAGAACGCCTTACGCAACTCTGTCAGTTGGCTTTTCCGGGCTCCTTGGACAGCATGCTTGAGCACATCACCTGGGTGATGGACGATGAAGGGGCACTGGACGACGGTTGGCATTGGGAGCGGTTTGAGGTCCATCATGAGGATGCTGTCGAACCCCATGGCTATCGATTTGAACATGAAGACGGCGCTTCCTTCGTCCATAGCGGTGACTCAGGACCTTGCGAACCGCTCTACGAAGCCATTGAACGCTCGCACCTTGCCGTCCTCGAAATGGGGTTCCCGGACTGGGTGCCATCTACTCATCACCACAAACCGATGGACGTGACGGCACTCGCTGCCCGATGTTCGACACCGCTCGGTATCACGCACACCTACATTGACGACGAAAGCCCCTTTCCAACATTGTTGGACGATGTCGCACCGAGTTTCCCCGAACATGTGGTTCTTCTTCGGGATGGAGACGCCATGCATTGGAACGGCGAGACGTGGAAATTTGAATGAACTCGTCGGGCAAAATCACTGCTCAAGAATGTTCATTTTTCATTTGGTGGCCTACCTTTATAGTCTAAAGAGAGGAGTGCGTTGTTCACCAAATCCACACCTTCCATTCGCCTCGGTGGACAGGCATATAAGGGGGACTCGGACTCACCAGCAACATGGCGTTGAGTCCGCAGATGACTCCTTCGTCAGCGGTATAAATAGGGAGGTGAATTTTGATGGAAACCAACATCTTTGACAAATTCATTTCCCAAAAAACCCTCTTCAAGAACAAAGAACATCTTCGCCACAACTACAGGCCAAAAAACCTCCCGCACCGGGAAAACGAGATCGAGAAAATATCCTACAATTTGTGGGAGGCACTGAAAGGACACATCCCAAGCAACATGACGCTCTACGGAGTTACGGGAGCAGGCAAGACCGCTGTCACGGACTATGTGTGTCATCATCTCAAGGCCAAGGGCGAGAGCATGAACCGCCAGGTTGAATCCATCATGGTGAACTGTCGACAAATTGACACGCAATACCGTGTGCTCAGCCATATTGGAAATTCGTTGCTTGAAGAATACGAGCAAGATGAAATTCCTTTCACGGGGTGGCCAACCGACCGTGTGTTCAACGAACTCATTCGCAGGATGGACCGACGAGGCGGCGTCTTCGTCATCGTGTTGGACGAAATTGACCATTTGGTTCGAAAAGCAGGGGATGATCTCCTTTACAATTTAACCAACATGAATTCTTCACTCAAAACGGCGCGTGCATGCGTGATCGGCATTTCAAACGACCTCAAATTCACCGATTTCCTCGACCCGCGCGTCCGCTCTCGTCTCGGCCAGTTGGATGTGCTCTTCCGCCCGTACGACGCTGAACAATTGCAGAACATCTTGCGTCAGCGTGCCGAGGAAGGCCTGGAGGCTGAGGCCATCGGCCCGGGCGTCATTGAATTGTGTGCCGCTCTCGCTGCACAAGAGCACGGGGACGCTCGTTGCGCACTTGATTTGCTCCGCATCTCCGCCGAAAAGGCCGAGCAATTTGGAGAAAAAATCGTCAACCAAAGCCACGTTCGAATCGCTCAAAGTCAGATTGAATCAGACCAGATGACGCCCGTCATCGCTACCCTCCCAAGCCAACAAAAGTTGGTGTTGGCTTCCATCTTGATCAACGAGCAAAACGGACTGCGCAACGTTCAGACGGGTCAGGTGTACGATATTTACCGACAAGCTTGCCGCCACGTTCGACAAAACCCACTCACTCAACGAAGAATATCAGGATTGATTTCCAACCTTGACATGCTTGGATTGATTACGGCCCGCGTGGTGAGCAAAGGCCGTGGAGGGCGATCAAAGGAAATCAATTCCTGCATTCCAAAAGACGTTGACGCTCGAGAGATCATGTCGTCTGCCGAGGAAGAAATGCATGCGGTCTTCAACTCAAGTTATCACCATCAAACATCCCTTTGATGCCAGCGTCGATTCAAACGGTGGCTTGGTTCGGTGTGCTTAAATGCAGTTCGCCAGTCGGCGTGAGCATGAGCGACGATGCGTCCGGCCAAGTGATGGACGGGAATGTGCCCGTTTACGCCTCCGCCATGGTCTTCCTTGGCGTTTGGGGACTGGTTCTTGCCGCGTTGAACATGTTCAGCATGGCCCACCCAACCTACCACGTTTCATGGGGAGGGCTCCTGACCTTCGAAGCCACCAACGCCGCCTTTGGTGATGCAAAAGATGGATTCCACTTTGAAGTGCTTGGAGACACCATCTTCATCGCAGCGTGCCTCGGACTCATCGCCTTCGGCGCCCGAACCGTGAACCAAAACGGTTCCATGGCCGACTGGGTCAAGGGGCTGCTCATCAACGACACGTGGCCTGCCCTCAACGACCCAAGTTTGGGTGGTGGACAACGCACCATGGCTGCTTGGTGCTTGTTGCTTGGTTTGGCGTTCTACCTCTACTTCGGCATCAGCCACAGCGGATGGATTGATGTTGGTGTTTACTCGGTGTTCATCGCTTTGATGGCGTCGGGCTTCGCCCTCAATCATGCCAGTCGCGTGCCACCCGGCGACGACAAAATTGACTGAACGCCTACCGCTTGTGGCCGTTTCGACCCAGCAATGCATCAAGGCAACCCAGGAGCAAGCCTTGCCATAACGCTACGCTCCACCGCAAGGTGAGCCGACGAACACCCAGCATGGCGATGAAGCGGTTATGTTGGGTTGAACGCATAACTTCCAAATTCACCACACCAAGTCGGCCCCGCCAAAGAAGGACTTCGTGAACGATGAGCAAAAGGAACGAAATGAGGAGCACCTCCCCCTCCCAGCGTTCGAGCATTGAAGAGTCAAACGCTACTTCACCCGTCCAATAGCCCCATAGAAACGGTACACCGGCAATCAGAATCCCCAGCCATAAAGGAAAGAGGCACAACACCATGGTTGAACTTCCAAGGAAATCAAAGCCGGGTCCACGACGCCGATGTTTTGGATGATGTCGAACGATACGCACATGCGCACGTGCGTCCCGACGACGTTTGGCCAAAAAGTGCGCAGCGCCGGTCTCGGGAACGTGCTTCACCAGTGCATCCCGTGCATAGACGATGGTTCCCCCTGCTTCGATGAGGCGAAGGCTCACTTCCATGTCCTCTGCGTGGTACCATGACGGGTCAAATCCACCAACGTCGAGCAGGGCTTGCCGGTGAAACATGGAACACGGGCCGTTGGCGAGACTGGTACGACGGGGGCGAGCGCGATATTTTGCTGCAATTTCCACGGAACGAAGTCGGCTTACCAAATCGTTGGCTTGTTCAAACACCGTGCGTCCAGTGATGGCCACCACCCGCTCTTCTTCAGAAACCGGCTGGATGTGCGCCACCATGTTCGCAACCCAGTCAGGCTCTGGTCGAACATCGATGTCGGTGATGGCCACCCACTCGCCCTTGGCGTGTTCTACCGCCCACTGACGGCCTGCGGACAATCCCAATGGAGGTTGATGATGCACACGTAGCGGGAGACCACGCTCACCTTCTGGGTCGTGATAGGCGTCCAAAATAGCCTCGGCACCGTCGGTCGAACCGTCGTTAACCACGAGAAGTTCAATCGAAGGATGCGTTTGTTTGAGCAGCGCCTCCAAACATCCCTCAATCCAGTGAGCACCGTCTCGCACACACACGGAAACAGAGACCATCGGCCCCGCCATTCAAACCACCTCAAACAACTCGAGCAGGCGACGGCACCGCGCCTTTGTTTCAAGGCTGCTTTGCTGCACCACAACCCCTACGCCAGGTTGGCCGTAAAGCACGACGGCGTGAAGGGGAACATGAAGATGAATGAACAAGGGTGCGAGGTCTTCTTCCCCGTCAACAACCACCAATGTTGGCTGTTCGAGGGTTGCAGCCGCGATGATCGCTTCGTTGAGTTCTGGCGTAAGAACCCCCGCTGGGTTTCTTGCGCTCAGCACGTGAGAAAAGGCTTCGAGGTCCACGCGTTCATTCTCGGGCAACGCCGCTCGTTTGGTTTGCCCGTCAACAAAACCAATGTCGGGTAGAATGTCGAGGTCCAACAGCGTTGAGACCGTTACGTCGCCCACGGCGATGAGGATACGTTGTGATGTATCGATGTCTTCGAGTGCAGCCAACATGGCCACTTCGGGGGCGCTTTCTGGTCCCTCGTAGAGAGCGCCCATAGGCGTTTTGAGTTCAGGCTCGGC
The DNA here is from genome assembly GCA_049600935.1 of Candidatus Poseidonia sp. Lineage (GTDB taxonomy): Archaea > Thermoplasmatota > Poseidoniia > Poseidoniales > Poseidoniaceae > Poseidonia. The sequence goes on along the minus strand of JBMYQB010000032.1, from coordinate 11,598 downwards.
TCGAGGGTGCATGCGCAGCGTCTGCCCCTCCCATGCTTCCGAAAACCAAGGGTGGCCTTCCATGTCCACGGCGCCGTTTCGTATGCGGGACGAACTGATGATGAGGCCGTTGATGTCCTTCATGTGAGCCACTTCGATGATGTGCAGCGGAGCCAATCCGTTCGCCGCACGTTTGTCGTTGATTCGCTCGCATTCTGCTCTGGTCTCCGGTGTCGCTACGATGCAATCCGCCTTGGGGTGGGAAGGGGCTGGGCCGTGCTGGTCGGCCAATTCATGAACGGATACCCTCGTTGGAGCGTTCACTTCAACCCAATTGAGCAATTCATCACGCCGCGTTTCAAAGGATTGCATGTTCACGGATTTTTGGTCGGCCATGACGTCGCTTGTAACGTGGATTTCAACGCGCTCGGCTGAACGACATGCGGCGTCCAAGAGCAAACGATGGCCAGCGTGGAGACGATCGAACGTGCCGCCGACCAAACAAAGTTGGAACTGCGGGGCCGCTCCCATGCATGTTGGTCGGTCCAGCGGCCTTTGAGTTCATCGCCAAAAAGCGGGCGAAACCGCATGTTCAGCATACTGTGCCCCGACACCTAACGGCCTTGTTCACAGTTTCCTCCGAGGCCTGACCCTCGGTGTCGGGGCGTGCTGTCCGGTAAGGTGGTTGTCTTGTGTTCATTCTTGCGTCGCACAAGGACCCATAACCCACCGATGGTTTACCGCATTTGCACCGGAAGTCACTCCCCGAAGGGTCGTCCCAGTCTTCGATTGCGGCCGTACACGTGGTGTCAGACGTCATTGCTCGTTTCACAGTCGCTCAGCCTGATGTTGCAGGTACGGTAGCCTGTCGTCTTGACGACTCCATATCAACTCATCGGCCATCGTTCAGCCGCTGCGCGAAGCTTTGGGCAAACAAAAGCGCCCCAATCTCAGCATCACCAACGTTCAGGACCTCCGAGCCAAAACGGGGCCAGTCCTCAACGGGACGAACCAACCAGCCAGCGAATGGATGGGTCTTCAGTTTCGGAACTGGAAGGTGTTGCTCGTGAGCGTACACCATTTCGTAGAGGTCTTTCAGGGGCTGAGCATCGTCATGATCGCCGAGGAGATTGGCGCCGATGAGGTTCGCTGTTGTCAGCGTGAATCCGGGATGCTTTATTTCAAGTCCAGGAAAGCCACCTTGTTCTCCCACCGGCCTTGCGAGTTGAGCAGGCCATGAACAGGAAAAGGACTCAAGCCATCGACGACCGCCGTGCGAAGCGAGTTGAACAGGCAACCACTGACCGGCAAACGCTGCCCACCAACGAGGAGGAAGCTGTTCCATTAACATGCGCTGTGTTTCTGGGAGCCACGGTTCACGCTGACGACCGATGTGAAGACCCTTTTCCCAAGCATACAGAAGGGAAGAACGGGGTTGTTTGCGGGCGAGTGCAGCCCACTTGTCAACCAACCTGTGTTGGGGTTCGATGTTCATATCGAGCGGAAGGATGACGCATTCCAGAACCTCCTTTTCGAGCACGGGACGTTCAAACCATACATCGGTCGCTTCATGGAAGGCGACTTGGTGTTCGACCCTGGTGAAATCCAGCGAACAAAGCAAGCATGCTGCATAAACAGAACGGTGCGTTGATGGCTTGTTCAATTCGTCTCGCCAATGAAGAACATTTGCTGGATTCAAATCAGATGTGGCTTGTATTCGAAGAAGGGCAAGCCGTTGCCATGGCTCGCTCGCTCCAGCCATGGCGAGCGGAAGCTGCTCCAGCGGAAGGTCGTCAACGGCGAGCAAATCCACCCAATCTTTGGGCAATCGAGCATGAAGCCGCAGCCAACGAGCAGGTCGCTCATTTGGCGGCGAAGCAATCCAGGAGGCGAGCGGGTCGCTAAATTCCCACATGTTTGCTCGGTCCTCGTCGCCCGAGGGATAGAAATGCAAAGCCTCTGCCAGTCTGAGGCCCGCTTCACCTTGTGGCATGGTGCCGGTGAAGGAGGTCGTCGTGAACGAAGCATGGTGTTCAAGCAGTTCTCGTGCACTGTTCGGCAGATGTTTCAGGTCATTGAAGTTCACCTGAATCGCCGATGACGCCGCCGTCAAATCGACTTGGAATGAGGTGCTCCGACCCATTTGCACCACAACCGTACCCATCTCATCCCCGTCGTGCATTGAGGGATTCAACAGTCCATTAACGCCCACCGGCCCTCGTCGCGAGACAAACGCTCTGCAGAGCGGATGTTGGAGTACTCGCTGGAATGTATTGTCCCTCGCAACATCGAACGGCCAATCGATGACGAACGGCCGACGGGTATGTTCGAGCACATGCTCGATGAGGGCATGCGCGCCTTTGACCGACATCCCGTACATGTCAACGTAGTCGCCCAGAGCATCCGCATCCGTCCAAAGCACCTGTCCAAAATCCATCAAAACCTCGCGTTCAAGTGCGGAAGAGGAAAGAGCAGATTCGTTTCTCAGACCTTCCATCAACCCCTGATGCACTTCCTCAATTCGTCGAGGATTCATTCGTGGGTGTTTCAATGTCAACCAGTATTTGAGGACGGTGAATGACAGTGTACGCTGTTTGAAAGCGTGTCGATCGCCCACCTCAAGGCCTTCACGCCCAAGCGACTGGAGGATCAAGGAACGATTGAGAGAGGAGGTGAGATGAGCATGCAGACCCCGCTGCGGAGCATAAGCATAATTCGTTCCCGAAAGCACCCCCACATCAACATCACCGCGTCGAAGACGATGAGGAGGGGATGAGCCCGCATCCAAAGAGAAACGTTGACCCTCAACAAGGCGCCCTTCGCCTTGATGTTCAAACACTTCACCTCGAACGAGGCCAATCCGCTGTACTTCGGGTTCAAAATCGGCAAGGGTGTTGTTTCGCTGGGGCGGCGCTTGACTTGGTCCGCCGTCATCGAGGTCATACCATCGAACGTTCTGTTTTGGCGCAAGAACCCAAACCCCCCCTGCGTTTCCACTGGACTTCACTTGGTTGGACGACACGGGGTCTGGAATGAAAACGAGGGAACATTCAGGGGGTTCTGTGTAAGCAACCAACACGTTATTTTCATCGGCGTGAAGGACCATCGGCTGGCGATGATTCCGTAGGTCCTCGGCATACTGCATCATTTTGGCCACCGAATCCTCCGTCAGCCGTTGAACGCCAAGTTGGCTGAGAAACAGGGGGGCATTTCGTAAACCACCCGTCTCGTCCCGTGTGATGAATCCTGCATCTCTCAATTGTCGACAGGCCAGCGAGGCATGGGGCATTCGCATGCCATACTGAACGGCAAGTTCTGAAACGGTTGATGGCCCATTACGTAGCCATGTCAGGATCTTTCTGTGCGCAGCAGAGCGGATGGTGCGAGAAGTCATCACAAGTCACCTTTCGTCTCCTGAGACATCCAATCCCAGGGTTCAAGCGCATAAAAATCATTTGTTTATTCCATTTAGTTATATATTTCCACTGGAACTGTGAAAAATAACCTACTTGAAAACGGCGTGGTGTGGGAAATACACCTATATTTTAGCATCAAACGTAACCATCTCGTCAGTGTAAGGAGGAACCATTATATCAGCGGCCTCGCTCCTTGAAAACAGTGGCACATTCTAACGAAAGCCGCACCAAAAATGACAGGAGGGAACAACCATGAAAACAACACGCATCCGTGAAAAAATCAAGAAATTCTTAGGCGATCGACCACGAAACACTGCAGAAATCCTGGAGTACATCAACAGCACGATGCGACACGGCACCACCAGTCAACAACTTGGCAACGTGCTGTCCAAGGACAAGGACATTGTCAAGGTCGGCTACATCAAGCGTTCCGGTATTCTCTCCGGAGGATACGACATTTGCGAATGGGCCACTCGAACATGGGTCTCTGAAAACTGCCCAGAGTGGGTCGAGGGCACACCCATCATTGTTGACAGCGAAGGCAACTTCATGACCAACAGCGATGAGAAGCTCTGATTCTTCATCGGACAATCGCACATAGCAGGCCCATCACAGGGTCACTGGGTTGTTTCCCGCAACAGCATGTTCACGGATTTCTCGCCGTGATGCAAAACACCGATTTCGACGAAATCAAACCGGTTATGAAACCGCATTGAGCCGGGATTGGGTGGTTGCCTGTTTACTTCTGCTGCAACGGGCATCCCGTTGTTCTCAGCATGAGCGATCACGCGTTCGTAGAGTATTGAACCAATGCCTCTCCCGCGATGTTGCGAGGAAACAGCAATCCGGTCAACGTAGATGAACGCCTCATATCGTTGGTTGAACCAAGCATAGTTGAGGCTTCCATAACTCGTCCCCGGTGAGAGACAAATCACGAAGCCCAGCAATTCGTTGTTATCGAAGACCCCTCGAGAAAAATCGGAGAGGGCGAGCAGAGCTGCAACTTCATCTTGGGACACTTTCCCGGTCCCGGGCAGTCCGTCTTCATTGATGGCCCAAATCGCTGGAACATCGTCGACCGACAAGACTCGTATGTCCATGCAATCGGGTCTTCTTGACGGTTAATGGAGGGCGCGGTTCCAAGTGCTTGGCGTAGGCCAATGTTTTCGCAATCAACGACCTTCGTAGATGGTCATGGCCTCGTCAACCGAAGCACCCTCGCAGATGATGGCGTGGCAAGCGGCCGTCATGCGTACCGCTTCTTCGGTCTCCTTTTGGTGAATGTTTCGACCGGTTGCGGCACCTCGGCAACCAGAGACGTTCATTTGGTCGTGAAGGCGTTGCAGGAATTCACGGGGAGGCAATGAACCTCCGCCTGAACAGATGATGCCCGTCCGACCGGCAGCCTCAACAGCGATTTTGAGAGATTCAGGTTGCGTCATGCCGTCAAATGCCTTGGGGTAGTTGACCTTGGCGAAATCGGCACCGATGCAACTGGCGACGCCAGCAGCTCCCGAAATGAGTTGTGGGTCTTTTTCATCGGCCACGGCTTGGCCACGAGGGTACATCCACACCACGGAAATCATGCCAAGTTCGTGCGCTTGACGAATGAAATGGGCAGCCTCGGTGAGCATTTCATGCTCGTATTCACTGCCGATGTAGACGGTGTAGCCAATACCAACCACGTTGATGCCGTTGTGGACCAATGACATGACATCGTCCATGTCCCAAAGGGCCTGACTGATGGGGTCGCGTTGTGTGGTTTTGACCAAATGAGATTTGGAATTCAACTTGACGAGGTACGGAATTTCTGGATAGTCTCGGGCATACTGTGCAATCAAGCCACATTGACCTGCAAGAACACCAATGGTGCCATCGGCATGGGCTCGTGCTCCGATTTCAAACAGATGACCAGGGTCGTTGGACGAGAGAGGGATGGTCTTGCCACCGTCGTAGAAGTCGTCGTTCAAGTGCTCAATTTTCTGGTCGCAAGCGAAGAGGTTCATGGAACCCGTGCCGGCCGTAGCAGCACGCATGTTGTCGAGGTACGTCTCGATCAGTTCGTCGGGAACATCGGCTGGAACGTTGATGACACTCATGGATACCACGTCGTCAATCACTCGCCGGTGAAATTGGCGACACGCTTCTCAACATAAGCGGCGATACCTTCCTTGGCGTCGCTGCTGTTGAAGAGGGCCGCTTGGAGTTCTCGCTCGAGTGCCAAGTGATACTCGAAGGGAATCTCTGGACCGGTCTGACAGGAACGCTTGATGTTGCCAACGGCCTTGACGGCCTTGTTGGGCAGGGTGAATTGACTGCACCAGTCGAGGATGTCTCGGCGGAAATCATCGGCGTCGCCTTCCCAGATGTGATTGATGAGGTTACAGGCGTGGGCGTCCTCGAAGGACATCAGTTCGCCGGTCACCATCATCTCGAGCGCCTTGGCCTTGCCGATGAGGCGGGTGAGGCGAGCGGTCCCGCCGGTTCCGGCAAGCACACCGAGGTTGATTTCGGGCAGGCCGACCTTGCCGGAATTCTTTCGAGCGATGCGAATGTCTGCGGCCATGGCGATCTCAAGCCCGCCACCAACAGCGTGGCCGTTGATGGCACAGACCACAAGCTTGGGGGTTTGCTCAAGGCGAGAAAGGGTCTCATTTGCGTGAAGACAGAAGTTGTACTTGAAGCCGGGGCTGACGCTGTTGAGCATCTGAATGGAGGCACCCGCTGAGAAGAAGGAGGCCCCGTTGCCGGTCAGGACAATGCAGGTGACGCTGTCATCAAATCGAGCACGAACGACGGCCTCGTCGATGTCTCGCATCATGCCGTGGGTGTAGGTGTTGGGCGAGCGGTCGTTGGGGCCCTCGAGGGGTGCACCGGCCGAGTCGGAGGTCAATTCAATCACGGCAATACCGTTCTCAGTCACACCGTAGTTGACCAGTCGGTTGGCCATGGGTTCAAGTTTCAATCCGTAGAGGTCGCTCATGCCTTGACCCACAGGGGTTGGCATTAAGAAGAAATCGCTGTGTTTTCTTGCGCTGCGCCATCGCTTTCTTTGTCATCTGCAAAAGAAACATGACCGCCACCTCGACGAATCGTGTCCCACTGGTCTCCCACAGCTTGTGCGGCAGAGGAGGGCTGCCACACATCTCGCTTTAGGGCAGGTCGGAACGGGAGTCGTCGAACACCTCGGCCGTGGGCTTTTGGGTCGTTGACCAGCATGAACGGACTCACCGCTCGATACAGGAGGCGCTTGAAGAGCGTAGGACGGAATAATTTCCCGATCCAAATCAGGCCGTCGTCCCGTTTCTTCTGGTCCTTCATCCACGCCTTGCACATTCGTTTGAACGTCCGGTCGCCAACACGATTCATCAGCCAGCGGTTGGCCACGCTGGTTCGGACGTAGGGCATCAAATGCTTTCGAACGTCCTGCTCGTAATCACCCTGTCCGAGAATGTCCTTTGCGGCGAGCACGCCAGACCAGACGGCCATTCGCATGCCAAAGCCCCACATGAAATCCTGAAGGCCGCCGGATTCGCCTACGTAGTAGCGACCGTCTTGCTTGTAATTTCGATTGATGGTAAAGTCGCCCTTTCCACCGACACGCTTGATTGGTTGCCGGTTGAGGTTCGGATAGTGAGCCTCGTACCAAGCGATGGTTTCGTTGAGGAAGCGGTCTGATTTACGTTGTTTGCGCCATAAACAAGTGCATATGAGGCCAACTCCGTCGATGATGATGAGGTAAGAGTAGGACCCGGGTGCCAATTTGTCGTTCAGTTGAAACCCGATGTGGTTGGGGTGGTCCGTGCGAAAAATTTCCCCGTAAGCGACGGCCGAGGTGCCCTTGGGGCCGCAGGCGATGATGGTGCAATCCTCCTCCTTGACCCTCGACTTGTAGTGGAGTTGGGCTCCGGCTTCCATCGCCTGACGCTTGAACCCCTGGTCGATGGTGTGGTCTGATGTGCCCCGTTCCACGATGCGATAGGCGGCACCGTCGGTGTAGGCCTGAGTGATTTCATCATCGGGATGAATCAAATCCACCGTATCAAACGATGTGGCTTTGAACGTCGAGGCGTCAAAGCCCCAGTCCTTCAGTTGGTCAAAGAAGTCAGTATCCATGCTCCAATTTTCAAGGGCTTGAAAATCACCGTCGAACCGAGCGCCAGAGTCCTCTCGGATGTCATGGACATGAACTTCCCTACCGGCCTTTGCCAGAACGATGGCGGCGGCCAATCCCGACAACCCTGCACCCATGATGTGAATGGGTTTGGATGCTGACGAGGCATCGGCCATGCATGGCCATGGAGGCGTGAGGTTTGAATGATGTGCTTCTCTCGTTCGGACCATGACGGGCTTTGTGCTGGTTGAGGAGGCACCTGATGTTCTTCGCCCGGACATGTTACGCAGCCGCTTAAACACCGAAGGGTGCGGGGCCGTCGTCAGTTTCGTTGGCTTGACGAGAGAAACCGAGGGCGAGGCTGACGTGCTACGCTTGGAGTTTGACGCCTGGCAGGACAAGCTCACACCGGTGCTCAAAGGTTTGGCGGAGCAAGCCATCCAGAACTTTGGTGTCATGGCGGTTGCCATGGCCCATCGAACCGGTTCTGTGGGGCCGCAGGAACCCATCGTCGCCATCCATGTCGGGAGCCCCCATCGCAAGGAAGCCTTTCTGGCATGCGAATGGCTCATTGACGAGTTGAAGAAGCAAGCACCCATATGGAAGAAAGAAGTCACCTCTGAAGGGGAGACCTGGAAGGAGGGGTTGGGTTGAGCGAGAAATCCATTGAGGGCATCATCAACATTGGACAGAAGCCCGTGGTTGAACGACGAGCGACCGCCCGAGGGCGACTCAGTCTGCAAGCCTCAACCAAAACCGCCGTTGTTGAGGGCGATGTATCAAAAGGCGACGTGTTGGAAGCTTCGACCATTGCCGCCATCCAAGCGGTGAAAGAAACCCCACGCATCGTGCCCCACTGCCATCCTATCCCGCTCGAGGGTACCGAGGTCAACTGGCGATGGGACGACAATGACCTGTGGTGCACGGTCACCGTTTCGGCTCATTACAAAACGGGAATTGAGATGGAGGCCCTCACCGGTGTCGCAGCGGGCTTGCTGTGCGCTTTTGACATGGTCAAGTCGCTGGAAAAGGACAGCGATGGTCAATACCCTACCGCTCGCATCACCGACCTTGAAGTGGTTGAAAAATTCAAGGGAAATTGAACCGTTGTATTGATGGCGTTCCCGCGTGTCCAAGCGTTCATGGGCCTCACCACCGACCTCGCACATCATTTCCTTGAGGCTGTGGACCAAGCCGCCATCGCCAGTGCGGCCTGGCGGGGAAAAGGGGACAAAAACGCAGCCGACGACGCTGCGGTTGAGGCGATGCGCCGCACCTTCGACAATGTACCGTTTGACGGTCGTGTTGCCATCGGGGAAGGGGAGCGAGACGACGCACCCATGCTCTACATCGGCGAGGAACTCGGCTCGATGATCGGCGTTGCGGGTGCACCTCGCATCGACATCGCCGTCGACCCGTTGGAATGCACGAACAATTGTGCCGACGACCAGCCCAATTCCATCGCCGTCTTAGCAGCGGCACCACGTGGCACCCTGCTTCACGCACCGGATTGTTACATGGACAAGTTGGCGACCGGTCCTGCACTCGCCGACCATGTTTCCCTTGACGGTGGCGTGGCTTACAACATCGAGCAAGCCATGCACGTGCTGGATTGCGAGGCGAGCGATGTGCGCATTGTGGCCCTTGACCGGGAGCGCCATCATGACCTCTTCAAGCAAATTCGCAACACGGGTGCTCAACTTCACCTCCTTGGCGATGGCGATGTATCCGGAGCGATTTGGGCTGCCAAAGAGGACGGCCCGTTTGACATGCTGATGGGCATTGGAGCAGCACCCGAGGGCGTGATCTCCGCCACGGCTATTCTCGGTCTCGGCGGTATGTTCGAAGGGCGACTTGTGTTCCGTTCGGACGAAGAGGAAAAGCGAGCTGAAACGATGGTGAACGACGACCTGACCCGCCTCTGGAAGGCCAGCGACCTCTGCCAAAGCGAGGACGCTATCTTCGCTGCCGCTGGCGTTTGTGACGGCTACCTTCCCGGCGTCACCATCGAAGGTGGATACACCACCACGTACAACGAACTCATCGATGTCTCAGCGAAGTCCGTGGTTCGCTCGGAAAAACGCCGTCCTGTTTGAAACGATGAGGAACCAGCATGGCACAACAACTGCGAATTGATGTGCGCTTACCACAGGGACACTGGGCAGGGGACGTGACCCGAAACCATCCTTCCGCCACGCTCCGCATTGAACAGCACATGCCACTTAGCAAAGGACGAGGGACCGCACGATGCTGGTCCAATGAAGATCTTTACCAAACCGTTCGGGACCACCACGGCATTGACAAATGCACCAACCCCGAAGACGGCCGATTCTCAGTTGATATCTCAGCGGGTGGCGGCGGCTTTTTGCGACCGTTGGTTGACCTCGGCGTGGTCCCCCGCACACCCTTTGAGGTTCGCGACGGCTGGGTTGAGTGGACGGTTGAAGGAAGCAGAGAGACCATGCGAGAATTGGTGAACCGATTTCGCACCGATGAAATCCCGCATCGCTTGCTATCGACCAGAAGCACAGGCTCAAAATTGCTCACGCCGCGCCAGCGAGAAGTCTTCGAAGTGGCCTCAAGAGAAGGTTACTGGGATGTCCCTCGTCGCATCAATTTGACCGAGTTGGCGGGCCTGCTCAACGTAGCAAAATCCACGCTTTCGAATCAACTCCAACGCATTGAATCAGCTGTCTTTCATGCCTTCACCGAAGAGATCCGGCGTCAAAGTGGCTAACATGTTCGGACGAACATGTTCGTAAAGGGTATAAGGAGGTCGGGGTTCACGTACACACATGGACAACCTACCGAAGACTTGGGACGACTGGATTGAAAACTTCAAGGCCTGGCAAGACAATGTCGGCTACGACCGAGAATGGATGGGCGACTTTGACCTCTCCATCCAGTTCGACTGGGAGCGTGCTGGCGACGTCATTGAATTCGGCGACTACGCCGGACGAGCCAAGTGGGAGCGATCCCTCCAAGTTCCCCACCAGAGCATGCGAGATGCGCTCGTCAGCATGATCACCGTTCAAGGTGATACCGAATTCGCCTCCGTTGAACAGCAGCGTCATCTCCTCGCCACCGCGCCAACCGACTACGACCGCTACGCTGCTGCCCGCATCATGGCAGAAGAGCAGCGCCACGGCTGGCAGATGGCCTACCTGCTCATGACCTACTTCGGTCAGCAAGGACGACGTGAGGCACAAAAGCTCCTCGAGCGCAACGCTCAGGACGGCGACCGCCTCCTCGGGGCCTTCAACCGCCCCATGCCGCACTGGCTGGACTTCTTTTGCTACACGATGTTCGTGGACCGAGACGGGAAGTTCCAACTTGGCATGCTTTCCACATCGGCCTTCAAGCCACTCGCCGCCAGCATGGGTCCCATGCTCAAGGAAGAATCCTTCCACTTGGGAACCGGTTCCAACGGTCTGCGCCGCATCATCAAGGCCGGCGTGATTCCCCTCGACATGCTCCAGCGCTACATCAACAAGTGGGTCTCGACCGCACACGACCTGTTTGGCGTGGACGAGTCCTCTTCTGCCCACTGGGCCTACGTTTGGGGCATCAAGGGACGCTGGGACGAGCGCAAGAAGCTGGAAGGCGATATTGAAGTTTCCAAGGAGACCCTCAACGAAGAAGCCCGCCAGCATTATCACGACGAAATCGTGGCTGAAGTTCGCAAACTCTGTGGCTACCTCCCTGAGGGTGCTGCCGACCTCTACGTGCCTCACGAAAACTTCAACCGCGAGATTGGCACCTTCAAGCGCCAACGCTACACCGTTGAAGGAACCCTCTTCGAAGGCTCCGACGATGAATGGACGACCTACGTGGCAAACCACCTCCCCACCGCTCAAGACGAAGAGGACCTCAAGGAACTTTTCAAGGAGCAATGGGTGGCTGAGAAACCCATGACCGCTCGCCAAATCGCCTCCGGCATTGGTGCAAGCGCCTGAACACCGGAGTGATCGTTGATGATTCCCGTCGCCCTCTACGGTGTCGACGCCGAGATGTGTGAACGCTTCTTTGAGGACCTTCCCGGCTTGGTCACCGACGCCTACGAAGATCGCTCCTACATTGAATCGCTCT
>JBMYQB010000031.1:0-19159 GCA_049600935.1 Candidatus Poseidonia sp. | reverse complement strand
TCGGTGGTTGAATTTGACCTCACACTCCAATCACAGAACGATACATCCCGAATGGATATCAAACCAATCGCTGTCTCGGCATCGATGATCAGCATCGCTGACGTGTCCTTAACAAGCCACGAGGCAGGAGGGAAACACTACGTTGAGGCGGGCGGGCAAGTCGTTCTCAAATACACGATTTGGAACAATGCATCGCGGCAGGATATTTTCGAAATGCGCGTTGATGTTGAGAACGCTGGCGCTTGGAACGTGCAACAACCAACACGACCCGACGCGGTCCTAAATTCTGGAACAAGCACCACCTTTGAGGTGGTGGTGGATGTACCCGAAAACGCCCAAGCCAACGACAGAGGGCCAACCATTACACCGGTCATTGAATCCAAACGCAGTTTGATGGAAATAAAAGGCGAGGACTACGACGGACTTCGGGTCACCACAACACATGATGTCCACGTTGAAGCCGTCATGACACCGACCAAGTTGACCCCAGGTGTGCCGAACGAACTTATTCTCAAACTCATCAACAATGGAAACGGCGCAACCGATGTGATATTGAATGTTGAAGAAATACCTTCAACATGGACGTGGTGGTTGACATCGGAAGGTGAAAACATCACCGAACCGATTTCGCTCAGTGTCTCCTATGATTTAGAACATGAGAAAGACCTCAGTTTGTGGATTCTACTGCCCATGACCGAAGCAGCAGGAGAGTTACACACCGTTCGAATCGTCGCCCAACATGTAGGCGAAGGCGATGACCTCCAACCGGATGATAACGTAGTGGAGGCGATCATGACCACGGCTTCGATTCGGATCCCCTCTATTGAACTCACCAATCAGTCCACGGCGACCATGGCAGGTGGAACCGTTTTCGCAGAAGCGAACCTGATGAACACAGGGAATGCCGTTGAAAATCGATTGTCAGTACATGCATCGATTTCATCCTCTCCCCCTGTCCCTGGCCTCATCGCCTTCTTCACCGTTGATGGAGGCGACCGTGCCGTTGCCCAAGATGTTCCTGTCATTGTGCCCGCAGGAGGAGAACTTCGGTTGCGCATGGACGTGTTGATTCCCGACGATGCACCGTTGAATACACGCTTTGTCGTCCAATTTGAGGTGCTTGACGCCGTGGATGAGAACGGTCTTCCCATGCCCATGAGCGTTCAAGCCTTGGTCATGCTCAACCAACAACGGCAATTGACCACGGATGTCGGACTTGAACAAGTTGGTTCCGTGCCGTCCGGGACCTCTGCCCTGGTTCTGGTGAACCTGACCTCCACTTCCAGCATGAATGAAGATGTCATGGTCACCTTTTCAGAAATTGAAGGTTGGCAAATCTCATGTGATAAGCGACTGGTTAACGCATCCGGCGTGATGGTCAGTTTTGCTCCAGGCCATATGACGCCTCAGACCAATCAACTCCGTTGCGAAGTCTTGAGATTGAGCGGTGCACTCGACGGGACCGTCGTAGCATCCACACGAACCACCGATGGTTACATCCAATCGGAAGCAACGGTTGAATTGATGTTTGATGCACCGCCTGCTGCTGAAGGTCTCTCCTCAACGGTCATTGCCGCAGGTGGAATTGGTGGATTCGTCTTCATCGCCTCACTGGTCTTCCTTATGCGAAGTCGAACGAAGGATGAGAATGAATTCGAATCGCTTGCGCTCCAACATTCCGGCCCACCAACCTCCGAACACCATTCCAGTGAAACAACCGCATCAACCGAAAGCAACCCGCCCGCAGTTACTGGTCCTCCTGCATCGAACCTCCAACCAGAGCAGCGTGGTCCTCCCCTTCCAGAGGGGGGCCTTCCTGCGGGGTGGACACAAGAACAGTGGGAATACTACGGGCAACAATACCTTGATGGAACCCTTTGATGACCGTATAATGTGGACGCCTATCCACCCGCTTGGTATGCGCTTTGGTTCGTCGTAGCCGTGTGTGGCGTCGCCACATGGTACTTGCGACATTTTACGCAGCGGGTTCAACTCACACGCATCACGGCCTTGCTCGGAACGGCTGCCATGCTGTCCTTGGTTTCTTGGACATGGATCGAATTTTAGGGGTTTCTGAGATGGAAGCGTTAGCAGGACTGGAAGAACATCCCTTGTTCGAGCAGTACCCCTGTCGGACTCCCGTTTGGTGGGCGCGCACCGGCGATGTTCACAAGGACCCAAATCTACGCGGTGTAAGCGGGCGAAACATCGTACTTCGGATACCCAAACAATTCGGACGAATTGAAGGTGTATTCGCTCGCTTGTTCCGAGCACCAAAGGAACTCCGTCGGCCGCTGGACACCATGAACAGCCTCCTTTGGGAGTTGTCGGATGGTAGTCGAACTTTTGGAGAAGTATGCGCAGTGATGAACGATGTCTTTCACGAAGACATCGCACCCGTTATGCAGAGAACGGCTGCTGCAGTGAACCTTTTCCAACACAACAACCTCATGCTTGTTCTGGATGGGCCGTTGAATGAACGTTGGTTCATTGGACCAGGAAAAACACCCGAACATCAGACGCTGGCACCTCTACTCAAGGGCCATGCATTCGATGTACACCCTCTGGCAGACGAAGCGCCCTGAGGCGTCAGGTGGACTGTGCATCCAGCGGCTCCCAAACCAATCGCAAACCCAGTCCGTCACTTCGCTTCTGGCGGCTGGCAAACGACCGAGAACCGCTTCGCGTTGAATCACTCTCCGTGAACCATGAGCCACCACGTACGACATGGCGCTCACTTCCTTCAAGGACCAAGGGCGACTGTGCACGTCCATCTGCAAAGTCTTTGACCCAATGGTCAGCACACCATTCTTGAACCAAACCGTTCATGTCAAAAAAGCCCCATGGATTTGCTTTTTTCAACCCAACTTCTCGTGTCGACCCTCCCGAGTTACCAGCATGCCATCCGTGTTCATCCAATTCGACGTCCTTATCGCCGAACCACCATCGTGTGCGTGTGCCAGCGCGCGATGCAAATTCCCACTCTGATTCCGATGGAAGGCGCCATCGACCTCTGAGGCCTAAATTGACAACATCGGCATCTCGATGGTTCAAGTGGAGAAGAAATTGATCGACATCATCCATGTTAATCTGTTCAACTGGACGAAGCCCTGCACTCCAACCCTCCTGAAATTTTGATGGATTTTCGCCCATGACATCGAGCCAGAATGCTTGCGTGACCGGACGCTCTGCGAGAAAGAAGGGTCGTGTGATTTCAACGGTGCTGGCAGGTTGTTCAGTTGGATTTCCCGTACCGTGCTCATCGCCGAGCAAAAAGGTTCCAGGTTCAATCAAACGGTAGCTGGACCCGTATGTATCCGTGAAAAACGGCGTTGAGGGCGTTGATGATTCCATGGTCATGCACTCAATTTTTGGGCAGCCGCCATCACCGATTCAACCAGGGATTCAAGACGCCCGCTCAAGTTTTCATCAACCAGCTGACCGTTTTCGTCAAAGGCCTCCTTAACATGACCTACGGCGATTTGCTCTGGTACCGGCCAGCCGTGGAGCCATCGCAAGGCGATTCGCATGTGATTTAGGGTGTTGGCATTCGTCACACCGCCGAGTGTAGACATCAGGCCAAACACTTTCCCACCGACATGTTTGTCGTACATCCAATCCATCGTGTTTTTCATCACACCCGACATGGTGCCGTGATATTCTGGAGAGGAAAGGAAAAAGGCGTCACATTCCTCAAGGAGGCTCTGAAATTCCTTCACGTTTGGATGAGACCAACAACCCTCCTCACCCACGAGAGGAAGGGGTTTCTCTGAGAGGTCCCAAAACACGACCTCGGCCCCTTGTGCCTTGGCGTGCGTTAGCGCAGCGTTCACGAGCATGCCCGATTTTGATGTTGCTCGGTATTCACCGGCCAGACCCAATATTTTGAGTGGAGTACCTTCCATGGTCCTTCCCAGTCTTCTGCGGCCCTTGAATGTAAGGTTTGACCCCATGTCCAACAAGAAGCAACGCTTATGATTGTCTCGGAGTTGGTTGTAAATCGGTGATGGCATGACGGATGAGGGCGACCGTGTCATTGACCCTGAGGAAGGCGAGAACTCCGCCATCGACGATATTGCCTTGGCATCGGTCAGTGATGCCATTGAGGCCGTAGAGAACGTGGAAGAACCCGTTGATTCCGAAGAGGTTGAATCTCCTCCAGAACCACCACGAAACCAAGTCCCTGAACTCGATGATGTTGAAGACCCTGAAGAAATGGTTGAGGTCTTGCTGACGGTCGGAGAAGAACGAAGCCGTCGGGGCGATGTCAAAGGTGCTTTGGCCGCCTTCAACAAAGCGATTGCTCTCGACCCCTCATGCGACATGGCTTGGTTTAACCGAGGCGTACTTCTTGAAGCACAACAAGATGCGAGAGGTGCACGACAATCCTTCCAGATATGCCTTGATTTGAATGAACAACATGCCCCTGCTACGGCGAACCTTGCCATTCTTTTGGAGCGTATTGGCGACCTTGAGGGTGCATACGAGATGGCAGAAAAGGCGCTTGGATTCTTCCCTGGTCACCCAGCACTGGTGCAATTGAAGGAACGTTGCAAGGACAGTGGAATCTCTGTCTCCATGGAAGCAATGCAACCCACCGTTGAAGTCACGCAACAAGTTGACATGAAAGTCGTGGAGGAAGTCGCCGAAGAAGCAGGTATTGAGAATCCTGAAGACTTGCTGCAAGAAGCAGTCTATCACGACCACGACGAAGACGCCACATTGACGGTTGAGGAACTCCAAAGCGCGGCTGAGGTTGTTGTCGCACAACAAGAAATCATTCGGGAAACAGAGCCTGAGCCTGAGCCCGAACCACAACATGAAGAAGACGAGAGTATAGATATCGACGCACTAGTTGAGGAGGCGACTTCACTCATCAAGGAAGGTGATGCAAAGGAAGCATTGGCCATCCTCAAACCTCATCTCAAAACCATCGGAGCACAACACGCTGGTGCATGGAGAATAGCAGGCGGCGCCATGGCGCGACTTGACCTTGATAATCATGCCATTGCCGCCATGACGCACGCCCAGAATCTCGAACCAAATCATGCATCGGGATGGTTCAATTTGGGTTCTGTTCAACAACGGTCAGGGATGGCCCAAGAGGCCATCAACAGCTACAAGCGAGCCATTGAGGCAGATGAATCCTACACAAAGGCGGCTGAAAAATGGGTTTCTCTTGCGAGAGATGAAGGATTGATTGAAGCCTTCATGGACGCCGCTCGTACCTTGCTTCAAATGGATGAGCATCATGCCATCAAGCATGAGTTCATCGACATGCTTCTCCAACTTGCACAGGGCGAGAGCAACGTGTTGGACCAAGTTGCTGGCTTGCCACCAACGCTTCCTGCCGGCCCGGAAATGGCCAAAGAAGCGCTTGAGATCATGGATGAAGGGCCGACGCCACAGCGTGCAACAGCACTCTCGCTCAGCCAACAGCACAGCGATGCGGTCTTGCTTTGGAAAGCCATGATTCAACAAGAGCCTTCCGAGGCCTCCCATTGGACCGGGCTGGCACGTTCACTTGAACAGGCAGGCGATTATGAAACTGCACAAAAGTGTCATGCCAAAGCCACGAGCATGGGCGCTGCACCACCTGCCACAGCGAACATCGATCTGCTCCAACCGACCACGGAACCCGAACCGTCAGGAATAGCCCCTCCCGAACCGATGGCTGTTGATTCTGAGCCTGTCGCCGCAGAAACAGAATTGACTTCAACGGTGGACCCGAATGTCTTGCTCACGCCGCTCGAGCCCACACCCGTTGCTGAACCTGCGGCCTCTCACCCTGAAGTCGATTTGGCAAAGGCAGCCTTGGACGCTGCTCAAACCGTTGCCGTGAATACACCGCAATCAACATCCTCGCACGCCATCGCCAACCAAGATGTTGCGTGGTTCAATCAAGGTGTTCAGCTCATTGAAGACAAGAAATACAGGGAAGCACTCTCATGTTTTGACCGCGCATTGCCGGCGTTTGCAGGCGATGATGCGATGATCATTCGTATCCTCAACAACCGTGGCAACGCTTACTATTTCCTCGAAGAGTATCCCAAATGCGTTGAGTCTTATCACCAGGCCATGCTCATTCGCCCAACAGAAGTACGCGGTGAAACGCTCTACAACATGGGCACGGCGTATGCTGAAATGGAGCGCTATAAAGACGCCATCAAATGCTTCGAGCAAGCCATTCCTCGAGGTCTGAGCGACGAGGCAAAGCGCAGGGCGAAAGACCAGATACGCCGATGCAATATTCTCCAGAAAGCCGTTGATAAGAAGCGGAAAAAACGTTGATATCAAGGGATTCGTGGTCAACTTCAAAAACGGTGGAGGAGTGGGAATATCATGGACTGCGGCACATGCGAATCGGCTACACCATTGGAAGTTCACGTCCCGGACGAGGTTGATGTTAACCTCACACTGACTGAAAAGGCCACCTCAATGCTTGAAGACGCCTTTGGAGACGACCGAAGTCATGCACTCTTGGTGGGCGTTCTCAGCGGTGGATGCTCAGGCTACATGTACGATTTGCAAATTGTTGAATCAACGGACACACCTTGCCAAGAATTGAGTATTAACGGATTCAGAGTCCTCGTCCCTTCAGCCTCAAGTCATCTGCTGAACGGTATTGAGATTGATTATGTAGACCGACTGATGGGTGGCGGCTTCAAAATCAACAACCCCAATGCCAGTTCTTCGTGTGGCTGTGGCGAGTCGTTCGCTTGAGGCTCATCCATGGGCATGGTACGCCACGAGGCTTCCATCTTACTCCTCCAAGGCCAGCATATTCTCCCGTTTCTCGACGGGCTATCGACCAATTTCGTGGAGGGGCCCTGTACCACCGCGATTACCAACAGAGCAGCAAAAATCATTGATGTTTGCGAAGTCATCCCAGTAGGGGAAAACGTTGCGCTCGTCGGTTTCTACGCGCACAAAGCTTCCCTCGTTGAACACCTTTCTCAACGCATATTGGGACAACCGATCACCATCAGCGACATCAGCACGCTCAACGATGTTTTCATCGGAAACGGTGAGGACGATTCACCTCCCGATGCCACGGTACATGACTCGTATTTTGGCACCATGTACATTGTGCCAGTTCGACATAACTGGTCACCATCATGGAGCCTCCATGAATGGACTGAGCATCGAATACGGCATGGCCTTCCCTACCACGGACACGAAATCACGAACACCGTTCATCCTTTGGCTTGTGGACTTGATGATCTTGTACATCCACAAAAAGGATGCTATGTTGGTCAAGAGGTGTTAACTCGAATGCGGAGTAGAGGAAAACAAGGACACCGACTCGTGGTTCGTGATAATCCCGTCAACGGTGCGACGACGATAGGGGAAACACAGAGTCTTTGCATCGAACGGATTCAATAGCCAAGAACATCCTTCAACTGTCCCTTGTAAAACTCACCTGAACCTTGGAGGGAGGACAATTCTTCATCGGTCAATTCGAGTTCGAAAATCTGCTCCACACCTCCAGAACCAATGATGCATGGAACGCCAATGTAGACGTCAGAGAGACCGTACTGGCCCGTGAGCAGACACGAGGCGGGGAGGAGTCTTCGTCGATCGTTCAGAACGGATTCAGCCATCACGGCGGCAGCAGAACCTGGTGCGTAAAATGCTGAACCGCGCTCGAGGAGTTTGACGATTTCACCCCCACCACCAGCGGTTCTTGCACTGATGGCATCGATTCGGTCTTGAGACATAAGTTGCGTGATGGGGATGCCACCAACCGTGGTATAACGCGGCAAGGGAACCATCGTATCGCCATGACCGCCCAACACCATAGGTGAAACATCTTCCTCTGCGCAGTTTAATTCCAGAGCAATAAAGTGGGCCATGCGGGCACTGTCCAACACACCAGCCTGACCGATGACGCGTTCAGAAGGGAACCCTGTGACTTGTTGCATGTGATAGGTCATGAGGTCAAGGGGATTTGTTACCACAATCACAACAGAAGAAGGTGCGTGTTCTTTGATCCCCGCTCCAACTTGCGACACGATATCCGCGTTTTTACCAATCAAATCTTCACGAGTCATACCGGGCTGCCTGGGAAAACCCGATGTGACCACAACGACCTCTGCCCCTGCGATGTCCTTGTAGTCGGACGTCCCGGTAATGGTACCGTTGTAGTTGAGGACGTTTGCATTTTGGGACATGTCCAGTGCCTTCCCTTTGGCAAAACCTTCGTAAATATCAAGCAACACAACATCTGCAATTTTCATCTGTGCAAGAACAAATGCGCACGTTGCTCCGACATTTCCTGCCCCAATCACCGCAATTTTTCGTCGTCCGCTCGCCATGATTCTCACCTTCTTACGCTGACCTGTTGTGTCCAGTCCATAAGTCAAATGGTAAACCAGTTTGAACGGGTTGTATCAGATGTTCAGAAGAGGACCGCAATGATTCAAGGCGTGGCATCTAAAAACCTCCTTCATGTGGACGATTTGCACCTACCCTTTCGGTGGTGCTGTCGGCAGGTGAATGGATGAAACTTGGTGTCCCAAAAGAGCCCGAAGGTGAAACGCGTGTTGGCATCGTTCCATCAAGCATGAAGAAACTCACACGGGCTGGATTTGAGGTCTACGTCGAATCCGGTGCAGGACTTGCAGCCAACTACCACGATGAGGATTACACCGAAGCAGGCGCCCACATCGTTGACCGTTCCCAAGCCTTGGCTTGCGGCAATATCGTGTGCATTCGTTTTCCCGGAGTTGATGGCATTGCAGCAGGAACCAATCTGGCTTGTGTATCCGACCCGTTCCGTCATCCAGAGTACGTGAAAGCATGCATGGATGCCAACATCACGCTTCTGTCGATGGACATGATTCCACGGCGCCTTTCTAGAGCTCAATCCATGGATGTCAACTCGAGCCAAGACAATCTTGCTGGCTACAAAGCCGTCTTGTTGGGTGCGGCGCACGTGCCCAAGGGCATTCCCATGATGACCACCTCAGCTGGAACCATACGACCTGCGAAAGTCGTGATCATGGGCAGCGGCGTGGCAGGATTGCAAGCCATCGCAACAGCCAAGCGTCTTGGGGCCGTCGTCTATGCATCCGATGTTCGAAAGTCTGCAGCTGAACAAATTGAATCGGTCGGTGGACGTTTCATTGAAGTGGACGGCATGGACGACTTTGAAGACGAATCTGGTTACGCTAAGCCACTCACACCTGAATTCATTCAGAAAGTCAACGATACCGTTTGTGGCGTGGCTTCGGATGCCGACATCATCGTGACAACGGCGCGTATCTTCGGTCGGCCTGCACCGATTACGGTGCCATCCAGCGCCGTTGCTGCGTTCAAATCCGGTGCGGTTGTCGTGGACATGAACGCAGATGTCGGTGGAAATTGCGAAGACACCGTACAGGGCGAGGTCATAACGACGGACAACGGTGTTATCATCGTTGGAACCTCAAATCTCCCCGGCACGCTCGCCAATACGGCATCCATGCTGTATTCAAACAACCTCACGACGTTCTTCACCTCACTGGTGGACAAAGAATCCGGTGCCGTTGTGATCTCTGATGAGGATGACATCCTCGTCGGTGCACCCGAAGGGTCTGATTTCTACGTGAACGGCATGGGTGGTGTGCTCATCTGCAAAGATGGAACCATCCATCCAAAACAAACCCGCCTCGCAGGGGTGATTGAATGATTACGGAAGCCTCGTTAATTGCCAACTTGACCTTGTTCATGCTCGCCATTTTCCTCGGATTTGAACTCATTACAAAAGTTCCAGCGACCCTCCACACGCCGCTCATGAGTGGTGCAAATGCCATTTCAGGAATCAGTGTCGTTGGTGCGCTGCTTGGTGCCAACGTCGCCTATCAGGGTGGAGATACGCTTGTTTCAGGACTCTTGGCTTTTGTCGCTCTGGTCCTGGCCATGATTAACGTCGTTGGTGGATTTGCCGTCACCAACAGGATGCTCAACATGATTGCAGGCAAGAACAGGAGGGCTTGAGATGGAAGCATGGATCCCCCTTGGCTACCTGCTCTCCGCTGCCCTCTTTATTTTCGGATTGAAGAAACTGGGCCACCCACGAACTGCACCCCTTGGAAACCAATACGGTGCCATGGGTATGCTCGTTGCGGTCATTACCACCGTCATCGATATGCAACTCTCGGCCGGCGGAATGAATTGGGAACTCATCATCGCCGGACTCCTTGTTGGTTCCATTATTGGCATCATCATGGCCATCAAGGTTGAGATGACCGGCATGCCGGAACTTGTGGCCTTGTTCAACGGATTTGGCGGTGCAGCATCTGCTCTGGTTGCCCTTTCTGAAACGTGGAAGTACATCGAGGACCCAACACTGGCACTGCCTACTGGCCTCACCTTGCAGGTGATTGTGGTGGCTGCTGGGCTCTCTGCTCTTGTCGGGTGGATGACGCTCACAGGTTCACTCCTGGCCATGTTCAAACTCAAGGGCGGCATCGAGATTTTTGGAAAGTGGTTCAGCACACCAACATGGGGTCCAACGTGGCTTAACCCGGTGAAAGTTCTGCTCACCATCAGTGTCCTGGCCCTCATTGTTCTCTCCATCAACGAACCGACCAACACCGACTATCTCTGGGCCATCATCGGTATTTCTTGCCTCCTCGGCATCGTTCTGGTTCTCCCCATTGGTGGTGCAGACATGCCCGTCGTCGTGTCGTTGCTCAATTCGCTTTCTGGTATTGCAGCTGCATTCACCGGCTTTATCATCAGCAATCCGGTTCTCATCGTCGCAGGTTCCCTCGTGGGTGCTTCTGGATTGATTTTGACGTTCATCATGTGCAAAGCCATGAACAGAACGCTTCCTGATGTGCTGTTCAAGTCCTTTGGTGGCAGCACCAAAGAAACGGTGACACGAACGAAGGTCGGTTCCGACCCCGACGAAGTCGCCATGATGGTGGACGGGGCTCAGAAGGTCATCATCGTACCTGGCTACGGTATGGCCGTCTCACAATGCCAGCATCAGGTAAAGGAATTTGGAGACCTTCTCGAAGAAAAATTCGATACCGAGGTCAAATACGCCATTCACCCTGTTGCAGGTCGAATGCCCGGACACATGAACGTGCTTCTCGCAGAAGCAAACGTCCCCTACGAACAACTCATCGAGATGGACGAGATCAACCCGGAATTCCCCGAATGCGATGTTGCCGTCATCATCGGTGCGAACGACACCTGCAATCCCGCAGCACGCACAGGTGAGGGGCCGCTCGCTGGCATGCCCATCATTGATGCCGACCAAGCACGAACAGTGGTCATCATCAAGCGCTCCCTTTCGGTTGGGTATGCTGGCGTTGACAACGACCTGTTCTACATGGACAAAACCATGATGCTCTTCGGCGACGGAAAGGCCATGATGACCGGGCTGAACAACGCCATCAAGGAAATTTGATTTGAAGAATTCACCTTGGTGATGAAGCAACATTCAAAGAGCGGGGCCGAGTGGAAAAATCAGGTGAGTTCATGCGACGCAACATCCGAAACATCACCCTGATGAGTATTCTCACGCTCATGCTCGTCGCACCCGTCCTTGGAAACCCCAACGGGCCACCTTGGGACAACGGAGGAAACTTGGTCATCGAGCAAGGATGTACATGCCACGGAGGCGGTGCTCCGTCCACCGAAGTTGTTGTCTCCGTTTCTGGCGTGCCCAGAGCCTACAACATCAGCGAAACATACGAGTTCGTCATCAGCTTGCAGCACGCTTCAAACGAAGGTGGTGGATTCCTGTTCTGGGACGGCGACATCGGCACGCTCACGCCAGGTGAAGGCAGTCAAACCGTTGCAGACAAACCAGGTGCACTCTCTCAGTCTGAACCAGGAAACGACTGGATTGTTCAGTGGACGGCGCCTTCCGAAGATGCAGGGCCAGCAAATTTCCAGCTTGTCGGAAATGCCGTTAACGGCAACGGAAACTTTGACGAAGGCGACAAGTGGAACATCCTCACCTTTACCGTCAGCGCTCCTGGAGCAACCGAAATCGCAACCGACGAAGATGTATCACTGCGAACCATCAGCGTTGGCGATTATGATTCACTCTTCGTCGCTGAAGAAGACCCGGAAGCCGTGGAAGCTGAGCGCCAGGAAGGTATCGCACACGATTTCTTCACCAACGGGAACCTCTACTACTGGACCACACTCTCCCTGATCATCGTCGCCGCCGTCATTCAAGGTGAGTTCTACGAGCGACGTTTCGGAGGCGGGCCAACGCATCTTGACAAGAGCATTGCTGTTCCACAAGGACTACGCCGAGGAACGGTGGCCGCAGGTCTGGCCGTCCTCTTTGCTTACTTGGTCGACAACAACGAACCTTGGGGCTATGCATTGGTAGCGGGTATGCTCACGCTATGGGCCATCTACGGTGTTTACAGAACCATTGTGCAAGCCCGAGCACCAAAAGAATACACCGACCTGGTATGAGTGAAGGTCCATGTCAGTTCTGTTGGAACAGGACAGGAATCGTGCCCTTCAATCTCATCTCGATGAACTCACTTGGCGAACCACGCTCGTGTTCACTGCCGTCATCATCTTGACCCTTGTTTGGTCGTATTTCGTGGATGATGTCCTCGACGAACTCCTGAAGATGCTGAAACCCTGTGCAGGTGATTGCCTCAACGTGTATGACCCTGCCCAATGGAGTGCTGTTCGCTGGCTTACTGCACTGTTATTGGGTATTTTTTCTGCCTTGCCATTGATGCTCTTTCATGTCAATCAATTTACCAAACCCGGCCTTTTCCCAACCGAACACAAAGCATTACGACGCTGGCTTATCGCAACAACCGTTCTCCTTGTTGGTACCACCGTGCTCTTTCTCACGAAAGGACTACCACAATTGTACAGGTTTGGATTTGAGCAACACCAGCAGGCAGGCCTTGCCGCACAGTACAGTGCCATTGACATGCTGCTCGTGGCTGCATTTTGCATATGGGCCTTCATGGTCATCATCGCCACGTGGACCTGCCTGCTCGTTATGGGTACGCTGAAGGTCGTCCACAGAGAAACGGCAGATTACTGGCGTTTGCGCATCTACGGCATTGGGAGTTTGCTGCTCATTTTGTCCCTACCCGACCATGCATCTCCCATGCTTCTCCCGCTCCTTGCCACCTATTGGACCACCACAGAATTGCTCGGTCAACGGTGGTTCAACGCCACCTTAAGCGTCAATGGAACAGCCACGGTGCGTTTGGACGCAGAGGGGCGCCGTCGGCGCGTTTCGGTTGTGGATTGCGCTTGTTCTGGAGCCAACATCCATCACGGTCATGCGAAGGTGCCTGGGTGCTACAACGTCAGTGTCGAGGCGCTTTGCACCCAACCGGAGAGCCGAACCACACTCTTGGAGCATGTGATTCAAACTCGAGTGACCGATGTGGTCATTACGGGATGTGACACCAAAGCATGCCCAACCTCTCTCATGAGCAACATGCATCATCTCGATGTTACTGTCCACGGGATGAACCTCATGGATGTACAGAACCACCGAGTAGCAACACCACATCCCGAACTCGATGTCCTCTATTCGTTTCATTCCATACCTGCACTGTTCTCACAGCAGTACCAAGAGCAAACGCTTCTCGAAATGGTCAACACCAATACGTTGGTGAAGCGAGACCTTCAATATCGGAACCTAGAAGATGCGCCACCGTGGAACCGATATGTACAGGAAGACGACATATTGAAGCCCAGGTGCAGCACGTTCAGCCCTTGACCAAACAGGGTTCTTGACAGCAGGAGCGGCCAAGGTTCAAACACAAAAACACCAAGACAAGGACATGAAGCGGGTAGCGGCCGGGCTTGTTGCGCTCGTGTTGTTCGCTTCAGCAGCGTGGTCATTTACGAACGAATCAACCATTGAAGACTGGTTGGTCGACCGGTTGATCGTTGACACCACCGTGCAGTCAGTACAGGTACCTCTTCAGGATGATGAGCATTGGATGGTTATCGTCGTTGATTTTGAAGGAAACGAAGCGGGGAATGTTTGGGGGACGGAGGAAGCAGAAAACTTGCTCGAGCAAGCGGTCATTCCCTATATTGAACAATTGTCAGGAAATTCATCAACCCTTGACATTACGGTGTATCCCAACGTCATCAGGGCCCAAGACACCTACGATGTCTACGGTAAAGACGGTGCAGGAAAAGATACGGATACTGACGGGACCTTTCTTCCAGCGAAGTTAGCAGAAGAAGCCGTTACGGCTGTTCGTGATGATATGAACTGGTCCTCCTTCGACCTGGACAGCGATGGTACAGTGGACCGCTTATTGGTTCTCCATACGACCAAAGGCCAAGAGGAGAGCCCTGGAATTACGCAGCGGATTTGGTCTCATTTTACTCAATTTGAAACACCGATCAGCCTCTCTGACGATATGGTCGTGGAACACTACACCATGGCCAGTTTGCAAACGGGGTCGAGCGGTGTTGGGACCATGATTCACGAAATGCTCCATCAGATGGGAGCCGTTGACCTCTACCCCGTGCATGACGAGGTTGGTGTTCAATCTTGGAAGGGTCCCGGGGATTGGGACATTATGGCCAGCGGGAATTGGAACGGTGGTGGCCGATGGCCTGCCATGCCAACTGGGGCAAACATGGAGCTGGTTCGGCCCGAGCGTGTTGAAACCATTGAACTCTCTTGGCCCAGCAATACGGCTCAGCCCTGTATCGGTCCAAGCGTTCTTCTCAACGGGGTCACCGAAGGCGGTGTTGTGTTGAAGATTCCCCTCAACAACATGGAATCCATCTTCATTGAACACCGCTCTGATTCAGGCTATGACAGCCGTTTGCCCGGGCATGGTATTCTCGTGAGCCAGCAGGATCTCTCGGTTGGTGATTTTGAGCGAAACGAAGTGAACATCAATCCGAATTTACCTTGGCTCAAAGTGATTGAAGCTGATGAGGGAAATGATTTGGTACGTGGCTCAAACCAAGGGGAAGCCAGCGATTTGTTTACACACAACATGTCGTTTGGTGCAAGTGGCGTTCAAATCCGAACCCATGACGGACTTTTAGTGCCCTGGACTGCAACGGTAACCGGAGAGGAAAACCTCTCTGTTTCGTTCCTCGCAGAGCACTGTAATCCTGACTTTGACCTTGACATGATGGACCATGGTGCCACGGTCCTGGCTGATGATGTCATTCCTGTTCACATCTCTGGAGAGAGCGAATCATGTTCGAGTGACCTCACATCATCTGACGGACGGAGCGTTGGTTTGGTCAGTGTAGAGGGGAAGTATCATCTCGAATTTGGTCGGCCTGGAACGCCCAATTCAATGCTCATCATTCAGGGAACCATCTCATGCGGTTTGAGTTCTGTTGACCTTGAATATCCCGTACATGTGATGAACAGAATCCCGTTAGACTCGACATTTTCAGCCACGATTCATCCCACGAAGTCCACCTCGCTCACCGTTCCGATTGAATCGTTTGGGACGGGTGAGCAACGCCTGGCCGTTACTTTGGATGGGCCGCTGAGTCGAGTTGCCTCTGGCCCTGACGATGTGGTGGTCAAGGAGGGTGGGTCGTACATGTTGAACATCGAACCATCGGGGCTCCTGACCAACAACATGCTGGTATACGGTTCTATTGTTTTGATGAACGATGAAGGGCTGTCGTGGTCCATTGAACTTGAGTTAGAAGCGAGTACAGAACCTGATGATTGGGTGGCGACTTGGACTTCTCCAGGGCGAGTCATCGGCGCTATGCTGTTGATTCTCGGTTTGACGGCTCTCTCGGCTACCGTCACGAAAAAAGAGCCATCATCATCTCCGGAGACACCGACTGAGACTCAATCACCCCTCATGGATATGGATGCATGGGGGCGGCCTGTTGACGGATTGGAATCAACCAATTCGCTTGATATTGAGAAATGAGTATCCGTCGTCATGGTGTTGAGCGCAAATCCAGCGCTTATTCACACCTTCTGCAAGACGGACTGCCAAACAAACCTCCTCCCAAGTTTGAGGTGCTTCGTTCTCCGGTTGGACCAACCAGGGTGCGTGAGCAACCTCAATACCTTCTTCATACGCCCGCCAACGGCAACCGTACTTGAAGCCAGGACGCAGGAGGAGACCGGCGTTAACAAGCACTGCATACAGATTGTCTTCTGGATCGGATTGACCCATCAGGTAGCGATATTCTTCTCCCCGAAGATAACGACCTGAAAAATGTTGGAGACCCACTGCAGGCAGCGGCCATGTCCCTTCATGTTGTACGAAGTATCCCCCTTCAAGGTCCACACCATTTTGGCAAGCTTCAACCAATTCTTCTCGCTCCTCGACATCCAATTGGGAAAAGAGAAGTTGATTTCCGTTGGGTTCGGCCATGGAAAGATGATACACAGTGGTGTCAAACTCTTCGTCTATGACACATAACTCAGCAACATGATTCATGTTCAGCACGTTTTGCACCCACGTACTCAATTCCTTCCAATCAAGCGCATCGTTGGTTCGCTGCAGTCGAATTTGACTGAACCCATGATGCGATGTCCACGGTTCATGCCGTTCCCAACGAACGGCCCAAGTTCGGCCAGGTAGGGAGGAAAATCGCTCCTGGAGATGGAGCGCTGGAACCACGCGTTCCCCGCCGTTGCGGAGGACATCAAGTGCGATGGTTCGTTTCGCCAATTCCTCGTCTTTCTCCAATCGCTGCTCGAACCATTCTGGACCACCCGGTAACGGAACATGGCGATACCAATGGCAGAACATCACTTCCTCTGGAGTGAGGAGGATACCGCCTTCGGTCGCTTGCCCAAGGGCGCTTTTTTGGTGAAGCCGTTGTGAAAGGGGCTCAGAAACAAACCAGAACTCTCCCCGTTGAACGGGTGCTTCCAGGGCCTGCCCGGGCGGTGCATTGGCCGTGCGGGGTTCCCCTATTGGCCGTGTGCTTCGGGCGCGTGGCGTATATTTTCGTTCACGACCTCCCATGATTCATCCATCGTCCCACTGTTTTTGATTCCGTCGCTTGAAACCGATTGTCCTATGTGCTACCTCCCCAAGCGGCGTAACATGGTGGACGGCTACTTGGGTACGCTCACCACCGAAGAGCGAACACTGTTGCACCTCCTCAATCAGCAACTTCCAAGCGGAGGTTGGGAGGCTCCCGCATCACTGACACAAGCTGGCATTTCCGCAGCCGTTCACATCCAGCGAAAACACATCCCACGAACACTCAAGCGGATGGAGACCAACACGTTGCTCGAAGTGGCTCAGCGCCACATACCCGGCGGCAAGCAACGAAAACGTGTCTACACGCTGACCGAAACAGGGCGTCAGCGAGCGGAGGAATTACGTGATCGAATCTTTGCCAAACAGGTGGAGAAAAACGGACAGCATGTCCTCCTCGGCAGCCTATGGACCTCGCCACAACCTGTTTTGGAACTGCTTTCCCACTTGGATGAAGCCATGGTTTTTCATGATTCAGCATTGGTTTCTCCCGTCTCAAATCCGGAAGGAATGGCATCCATTGATGCTCAGTATGGTGAACAACTCGTCCGCCGAATGTTTGCCAGAGCGTGGGAAGACGGAAAGATAACCAAAGATGAGCAATCGTTGCTTAACGAGGTGGTCGAATTTCTCGGCATGCACCCCGAGCGTGTCCGGCGACTGTCTAATGAAGCCAGAAAATCACTCAAGATTCCTCCTCCTGAAGAGGTGTATTATGACATGATTTTGCAAGCCTTGGAGGACGGTGAAATCATTCAGGATGAAATTGACCTGCTTGATACTTTTCGTATTCATTTCGGCATCGACCAAATCACCCACAACACACTGCTCGAAAAAGCCCGTAATGCACCGGTCGTCTCGGAGCAGTATCACACCTACGCTGCAGCGGTTCGCACGGCCATGCAGGACAATGTCATCACGGCTGACGAACACGCCATCCTGAGAACGCTACGAGGGACGTTGGGTATCTCAGAGGCCGAGCACGAACGCATCATGAATGAATTAACAGCAGGGATATGAGGTGAGAGCATGGGAATGACCGATGAAGAAGCACAATTGCACGACACACTCTCTGGATTGAAGCGCCATCTGCGTTCGGACGAATCAAGTAAAATCGTGCTGATTGGCGACGTGATGATGGATTGCTACATCCATGGATATGCCAACAATCTGAATTCTCGAGCCCCCGTGCCTGTACTGAGAGAAACCTCCCGAGAGGAAGATGTCGGTGCTGCCGCTCACGTTGCTCGTGGACTACGCTCCATGGGACTTGACAGTCACTTGTTTGGTGTTGTTGGTGATGACGCCGCCGGATTGAGTATCATTGAATCGCTGGAATCCGAAGGCGTGACGACACACGGTATCGCCATTGTGGAAGACCGTACGACCACCGTGAAAACTCGCATGTTGGCCTCTCGAGAAAGCCTGATTCGGGAAGAGCAACTCCTCCTACGATGGGACATTGAAGAGGACGCACCCGTACCTGAAGAAGCATCTGAAGCCCTGTACGCACAAGCGATTGCAGACCTCAAAGGCGCCGCTGCTCTCATC
Organism: Candidatus Poseidonia sp.; assembly: GCA_049600935.1. Lineage (GTDB taxonomy): Archaea > Thermoplasmatota > Poseidoniia > Poseidoniales > Poseidoniaceae > Poseidonia. The sequence continues at coordinate 659 of JBMYQB010000031.1, read as the reverse complement.
GCTTCCGACTACGGACAAGGTGTCATCACCGATGCAGGCTCTGAGCGGCTGTTCGCCGCTGCAAAGCAAAGTGGGGTTCCCGTTATCGCTGACCCAAAACTCACCGGGCTTCACCGAACAGAAGGTGTTGATTGGATTCTCTTTCAATCACAGGGATTGGAACTGATGCGTCGACGTATAGGAGCCCCAACCGGTGCAGAGGCCGCAGAAAAATTGCTGACTCAATACAACTGGAATCATCTCGTTGTCCTCTCTGGCGAGGCGGGAGTCACCATTTACTCAGCGAAAGAAGAAACCGTGCATGCTCCGTGTGGACTCGTTGATCTGCGTCAAATGATTGGGCTTATCGACGCCGCCGCTGTGGCCATTGCGTTTTCACTCTCGAGAAATCTGGATGTACATTCCACCGCTCTCCTGGCCAACGCAGCATGTGAGTGCATCCTCGGTGCCGAACGTACGGATTCCTTTGTACTTAGCAGGGATGATCTGATTCACCGTGTGGGAGAACATGTGTGGAATTTGCAGGTTTCCAAGCGTTAGGGTGAAACAATGAGTTCGTGGTTATGGCCAACGACGGCAGACATCGGCATGCGTGTTTTCGCCCCAAACTATGCATCCTTACTCATCGAGGCAGCCTACGGCATCCAGAACTATCTGTT
>JBMYQB010000030.1:0-20531 GCA_049600935.1 Candidatus Poseidonia sp. | reverse complement strand
TTCTCCATCGTCCTAAACGACGGGCCGTGATCATCGGTGTTGATGCCGTGGTGGTGGTGAAAATAATGATGGATAAACTCGTGAATGACGGTGTGGAACCTCTCAACCACCGCTTTGACGGAATCCACTTTGATGGGAACGGACCTTTCTTTCCCCGAAATTCTGCAGGTCTGGCCGTCGAAGACGATGTACCTGCCAAACCCGGCGTCCTCTTCGCCCTCATGGGGCCAAAAGGCGCAAGCTGAGACGCCCTCTCCTGCAAACCATTGGACCCAAGATGACGACTTCACGATGACCTTGATGGGCGGAACGTCGTGTTCCTCGCACATCCTATCGATGAAACTCTGAACATCACCGCAACTGTCCATCCTTGGCCAGGGTTTTGTTTTTCTTTTGAAAATCACAATTACTTAATAACTATTTACATATATAAATATTTCTATCTTCAATGCTTCCTTGAATTCCACCGTCTACGACAAACACTCACGTAACCCTCCGGAGGCATGAGGGCCCTTGATGCTGAATTACCCCCAGAAACGACGGGTTCGAGCGTATTCCACCTCGGCTCGGTGAATGGCTTGGAGTAAGCCGTCGGTATCACCGGGTGAAACCTTGACCAGAAGGCGATTGGCCGTGGCTTCAGCGATGCCTCTGCCCATCAAGCACATGATGGCTTCAAGACCTCGATTGGCGACCAAATCAGCGTTTTTCATCATGCGATCCTGGTCTTTCTGGTCCTCGGATTTCACCCACCCCTCAAGCATCTCTTGAAGGCCCTCACGGGCACAAGCGAGTCGTTTTCCACCGCACTTCAGACAGGTTCCCGGACGCTCCATGGCCTCAAAGCGAGCGACCCTGAAACGGCGGACGGCATGGCAGCGAAGGCAGCACAGGACCGCTCGTTCGTTGGTTAGGCGCCCCCGTAAGCGTTCTCGCAGGGCGGCGTTGTCCCAGTTAGGAAGCAACATGTCGTCCTGGGTGCGGTTGGAAAGACCGAGGGGGCCTCGCGCCGTGATGGAAAGGGAGAGCACGCCGGATTGGAGTCCACGCATCACGTCGGCAGCGCCCCGAACGTCCATCCGCTCGTGGAATAATTTGGAGAGCACTTCCTCCATGACGACCGTCCCTCGATACTTGCGAAGCAACGCTTGGAGATTGATGCGGCGCGGGTCAACACCGTGGCGAAGGATGCCGAAGATTTTGGCGACCTGTGCGAACCTCCAGCGTACCTGCCTTGAATTCGGCACGGTGATGCTCAACAGTTGTTCGATGGCGTCGGGAGGCGTTTCCATCAGCCATCCGACAATGTCCTCGGGCCGCACGCCGCCCACCTGCAGGGCGATTCGGGTCGGTTCAACGATAAGTCGGCCCCAACTTCCGGACTTGGTGGAAGCCATGGCGAGCAAGAAATTGCCGAGGGCCTCGTTGATTTTTGAGCCCTGACAGCAATTGAGAACGAAGGCGTCGTCTCGTTCTTCAAGCGTCATCACACGGTCGGTGGGCAACGTGCCGGTGGCGTCGACGTGCGCAGCGATGGTTTCGGCGAGCATGCTTCGAGCTTCGTCGTCAAGGGGATAATCAGCAAGGGTCGTGGTGCGGGAAGGGACGAGGGAAAGCGGGTCAAGGGCAGGCGGTTCTGGAGCCTGAAGCAGGCCTAAATCGTGGGCGATGAGGTGGCGCAGATAACCCACGTCCCGCGCCACCGATTCGGGGACTGGAGGCAGTTCACCCAACCACTGAGGCGCCTTGCCATGGTCGCTAACCGGAGCGACAAGGAGTTCGGACTGTTCCGGGTCAGCGTCCACAATCAGCCACGTACGTCCAGCGATGACAAAACGACGCGGCGTACCGTCATCGTCCTCGCCTGCACTGTTGAGGCTGAGCACAAAGGCTTCGTCCACGTTTCCAAGGCTACGTCGTGTGACGGCATCCCGGACCCTGTAGGTCTTCTTATCGGGAATCATGGAAAGGTGATTGGAGACCCATTCTCGCGTTTTTCCAGCGGTTGAAAACCAACCTTTTGCGAAGCGCTTGGGGACATCGACCGTACGCTCGGTGTAGGTTCTCGGGACCTCTTCGTCGGGCGTTGAGTAGAGAGGAAGGTCTTCGGGAAGGTCTTCGCCTCGTGCGATGGCGGCCTCTTTGGCTACGGCATAGACGGCTTTCGGCCACCGATACCAAGGTACTTCACTGGGTTTTGGAGTAAAGCGGATCACCCATCGCTCGGCCAGTACCTGAAGGATGGCTTCGGTATCGGGCCGCCCCCAGCCCTCAAATTGTGGGGCCGCAGCAATGAGTCGTGTCGCTTCTTCGATGCTGACGGCTTTGAAACAGTGCGCCATCAAAACGAGTTGGTTGGCTGCAATAACCGCCGGTCGTTTTCGCCAGACCACCGGTTCGATGTCCCCCTTCATCGCCCGCTGCGCAACGACGGCCGATTCGAGCAAATGGTCCACGTCCCATGAAATGACATGGCCGCGGCCCACACCGCCGAGGCGGTGGTCGGCTCGTCCCACACGTTGAAGCATCCTGTCAACCGATTTGGGAGAATGAACCTGTACGATCCTTCGCACGCTACCGACGTCAATTCCGAGTTCCAAACTTGAGGTACAAACCAGGCCGGCCAGCGTTCCGTCCCGCAATTCATCCTCCATCTGTTGGCGTGTCTCTGCCGCTAAGGAGCCGTGATGGACGCCAATCTTGAGGTCGGGGGCCATTGCCTGAAGGCGCGTGGACAAGGTCTCGGCGTCACTTCGACTGTTAACGAACACCAAGCAGGGTGCTTGCGTTCTGAGGATATCACAGAGATGTCGATACGAGGCGTGTTGTTTGGGACTGAGCGCGCTTTCCACGCTGTCGATTTCATCCTCAGGTGTCGGAATGGGTGATTCTACGGTTAACTCGGTCATGCGCTGACCGGTGGTGATGAGAGGTTGAGCCTTACCTGAGGACAGCCATCGAGCCACATCATCGGGATTCCCCACCGTTGCCGAGAGGCCAAGACGTTGAACGCGACGGTTTGCCAGCGCTTCAAGCCGGGCGAGGCCAACACCCAGTTGCCAACCTCGTTCAGATGCCGCCAGATCGTGAACTTCGTCCACCACCACTGCCTGCACCGTGCTCAACATGGTTCGGAGATTTTTCCCGCTGAACATGAGTTGGAAAGTCTCGGGCGTGGTCACCAACAAGTTTGGAGGGTTTCGCGTTTGCTTGGCTCGTTGGGATTGGGACGTGTCGCCGTGACGGACATCCACGCGCAACCCGACAGCAGCGGCCAACTCACGTAAGCGGCGGTCAACGTCTCGGTTGAGCGCCCGCAGCGGCGTGATGTAGAGAATAGACAGGGAAGGCCAACCTTCGGAAAGGCAACGGTGGAACAGCGGGAGAATCCCCGCCATCGTCTTCCCAGAGCCCGTCGGGGCGATGACCAATCGGTCGTGCCCTTCCATCAAGTCAGGAATGACGTGGTCCTGAACAGGGGTCGCTTCCCATCCTTTTTCGTGAAGCGCATCTGCTAACAACGGATGAAGCCGGGCAAAGACGCGTGACATACTCTCCCCACCCTCGTGGAGAGTCCCTCTGCCCAGTGCATTTGAGGATTTGGCTGTCAACAGCGGCTGGTGTCAAGCCTCAGTCGTCATCGTCGTCGAAGTCGTCGTCCTCGTCCTCTTCTTCCCAATCCGCCTCGTCTTCATCAAAGGCGCCTTCACCGTAATCGATGGACGTCTTGGTGGCGACGGTGAACACGATCGCCAAGGTCAGGATGCTCAAGATAGCAAACATCCACGCCAGGGGTTGTTCACGAACCGAATCAAACCAACCGAGGTATTGAGCGTAGGCAATGGTGACGGCGTGCTCAGCCGAGTTGTCATCGTCGTTGGCCTCGGGCACTTCGTCCTCAGCGTCCACGACCACGCGTATACGGTCAACATCTTCGGACTCCCAGACGACGTTGATCGAGTACAACTCGCCCGCATCAATACCGTTGACGCGAACCGTCTCAAACGGTTTCTCATCCGAACCTGCGTAGAAGGCGACCTTGAATTGGGCCGTCGTGTTTCCACCAGCGTTGAAGATGTCAGCGCGGATGTCAATCTTGGTTCCAGGAGCGATATGGTCGTCGCTCATGGCGATGTTCTTCACGCGCAGTTCAGGTCCAACAGCGCCCAAACGGACCCATTGGCGCTCGAAGTCGGTGTCGTCTGAGGCCAGTTCTGGAATTGGGCTTGCCTCGGAGTTTGAAACGACAGGGAATTGATTGCCGGCTGCATCGTAGCCGGTGACATAGAACCCAACGAAATCACCAGCCTTGGGTGCGATGGTGCCTCCAGCGGTGATGTCGACCACTCCGGTCCACATGACGTTCTGACCGTCCTGTTGCATGCCCAGCAGCGTGGAGCCAGCGCCGATGGTCATCGTTCGCGTGGCGTCTCGCATCACCCAGTGCACGATTTGCTTCGAGCCCGTTAGGTCGGCGTCTTCCGTGCCTTGGAATTCGACCTCGATCTGCGTTAGGTCGTTGTTCGCTGAGATGTCGATGACGTTGAGCGGGGCGATTCGACGGGTGACCCGAGGTGCCGCATCGTCAACGACCACCTGGAGGGTGGTGGAGACCAGCGTACCGGTCATGTCCTCGCCTCGACCTGGAATGTTGGTGATGGAAATCAGGCAGGTGCGGGACGGTGAGGACTGCAGGGTTAACGCCGAGGACAGCGGCACTTCGACGGCATAACCGCCTTCAGCGGTTAAGGAGCCGTCGGACCAGAGTTTCTCACCGTCAAAGACCTCGACGAGAATACCAACGTCTCGAGGTGCCGGTGTTTGGCTGCCTTCGTAAACCACGCGGCCGGTGAACGCCAAACGGTCGTCCTTGCGGACACGGCTACCGTCTGCCACGGGACCCGTACGGGGCTCGCTGATGTCCTCAACCTCAAAGTCCGTGGGTGAGAGCATCAGGTCGTTTTCAACCCTGAACGTGTGCTCAAGCAGCAGAATACGAGAGGGGTCTGAACTTCCAAGTTCCTTGTAGAGCAAGGCAACATCGCCCATTTCCTCATCGGGCCAGTCCCAACTGAACTTGAAGTGGAAGTCGAGCATGATCCACGGCAGTCCAGATTCGTTGGTGGTTTGCGTCATCTTGCTTGTGGGCAAGAGATGGATGTAAGGTGAATCCGACCAGAAGCTGTTGTTGGTACCGGAGTAGGAAATCGCTTGTGCATCCCGTGCGGGATTGGGGCCTTCAAAGTCAAACACGAGCGAGATGAACTCGAAGTCAATGGCCGTGTTCGCATCGATGAAGCCGAGGGAAATCGTCTGCTCCATGCCTGCAAAGACGGGTTCGTTATCCTCGTGGCCAAACCACTCAAGACCCGTGAAGATTGCCGAGGAATCCTTGCGTGTTCGGAAGGTGGCGTCGTCGTAAAGGAAGCCTTCCGAGGATTCAAACTTCAGGAGTTCATCCTCATCGTTCATGACCGTGAAGTGAAGCGGGTTGCCCGCTTGGTCACCGCCGTCCCAGAAGTACGACACTCGACCCATGTTCGGATTTCGTGAGGTATCGATGGTGGTGATGAACCATTTTGAGCGAGCTTCGGTGGTGTTTGACACGCTCTTGGTGACGTACTCCTCTGGGTCTGCCTCTCCGTTTCGATTGGCATCGTGGTCGGCTTCAACCCAATAGTTGAGTTCCAATTCCATGGGATGACCGACCTTGTCCTCCACCAGCACCTGAACCATCTGCTCGTTGTTCGCTGCCTCGTAAGCGTCTTCGACCGGAGCAACTTGCTTTCGTTCTGGATGCGTTGCGTCAACAAGATAGGTCCGTCGCCACTCGGTGTTGGGCTGCTGTACATGGTCGGGATTTCGTTCGTTGTAGGTCTGCACCTCGTAGGTCAAACCGTCGGGAACGTCGATGGCGGGCAGGTCAATGGAGATGAAGAACGACCCGTTGTTGTTGGTCGTGTCCCTGGCCGTAGCCTCAACGTAGCCGTTTCGAGAGATTCGGACATCAAAGGCGCTGTCCTTTGGTGCATCGTCCGTGTCTTGGAACCACATGGCGCCAACAAAGTGAATTTGTTCGCCAGCGGCCACCCATGAGCCGTCTTCAACGTCCTGTGAAGTCAACTCACCTTCGTTATCGCGAACGTTGAGCCAACCAAGACCAAAGGAGCGGTTCACGCGAAGCCCCTCGTCAGAAACAAGGGGTTCGGGAGCAAAGCCAGCGGTGCCGCTGTCATCCAGACAACCAACGCGGAAACGGACGCTGTCTTGGTCTGGCATCTCACTGGTGACGAAGAACTTCCAGTGAATCTCGAGAATCCCGTTACTCTCAACCGAATAGGACGTTGGGTCGACCTCGATGTACTGTGCAGGGTCGTTGGGGTCGGGGAACACATCACCGTACTGCCACGACAAAACCGGCCAATTTGCGGCGCTTCCTGCGGTCATGAGGGTTAATTCAGCGCTGACCATTGACGTTGCCGATTCACCGATGACGTGCCGGGAAACCACTTCGTAGGGCGTAATCCGCTCGTGAAGGATCTCATCCTCGGGAATCATCAAATCAAGGTTCACCGTTTGCATCACGTACGTGATTTCAAAGGAGGTGATGGAGAGTTTACCGGCCGACTCCGCCGTCAATTCGATGGGAATGTCGACCGTGCCGGAACCGGTGTCAGGAATGGCGTCGTTGAGTTTGTCAAGGAGGGTGTTTCCAGACTGCTGGCTGGTGACGGTCACCGGTCCAATCAGCGCACCGGCTGAGGATGAACGCTTCCAAGCGGAGGCACCGTCAATGTTCAGACCGGGTTGATTTGGGGCGTTGGAATGCAGCGCGATGGAGAGGTCGGAGATGGTGGGGGTGACGCCCGTTGAAGACGTTGATAAAGCGATGCGGACGCAGTAGTAGTAATACGTCCCGGTCATTGATTTGGTCGTGTTTGGAGCGGTGTATGTTTGCACGCCAGAATTTCCGTTGTTACAACTCGAGGAGCTTGCCTTGTAGCCTACGTTGACGGAAATGGACGTGCCAGCCGGTCGCGTTTCGTTCCAATCCACCGTTGCGGCAATGACGCCGCTTGAGCCTGAGCCGATGTACTGGTAGGCGTAGTAGTAGCCGCTTGTTTGGTAGTTTGTGGTGTAGGTCAAGACCACGTCGCCAAGGACGGGGGTTTTGGAGGCGCTGCCGTTGAGGGTTGCGCGCCATTTGATCGACGTCCCCGAGTTTGCGAAGTTGACCTTTTGACCCACCGCCCCTGATTTCCAGGTGGTGCCGCCGTCGTTGGAAACATCCACGTTGATGCTGGTACCGGTGGGCATGGAGCCAAAGATGCCCTCAACGTTGATGCTCGTGATGGCTCGAGAGATGGACGTGGTCTGTCCGACGATGAGTTGTGAGGTGAGCGTGGTTGAGCGCACGTCGTAGTGGGCCCCATCGCCGTAGGTGTGAATCTTGCGAAGACCTTGGCTGCAATAACTGGTGCTTGACCAGTGGCAGGAGAACATGACCTTGTGGTCGTCGGTATCAACCATGCCGTAGTGCCCACCGCCAGGCATGACCCGCTCGCCTTGACTTGCCAACAGACCGCTGGCCATGGTGTAGTGGTAGTGGGTGCTCTTGTAGTCGGTCTGCATGTAGTAGATGTTGTACATGACGTTGGGCATGCTCACGGAAAGACCCGCCCCGTGGTCGTAGTAGTAGGAGGTGGACGTCATCAGCCAGGTTCCGGTGACGACCGTTGGTGATGCAGGGTTCACTTCCTTCAGGTAGTGGTTTTGGGCGGAAGTATCGTAGACGCCGATGTACATCTTACCGGTGTTGTCGTCAAAGTCAACGCCCGTGATGTAGTTTGGATAGTTGTAGTTGTAGGTGGACTGGCATTGCCATTGCACCTGTGTTCCAGCCGCGTTCCATCCCACGTCCCACTTGTGGACTTTGTAGTAGGAATAGTGAGCCGTGTAAACATCACCGTTGTACACGTCGGCATCGTGGATGCTTCGGGTGGCAGAAGAGCCGCAGGTGCCCGTGCTGTAGGAAGCCGTACCAAGGTACTGGCCGGTGCTGGCATCAATTCGCATGATGCTGGTTGGCGCGTTGGAGATGTATTGGCTGGAGTATCGAATGATGTGAACTTCAGAGCTGTTGATGGGGACTGCCACACCGGTGTAGCCCCAAGGGGTGTTGCTGGCAGCGGTCAAATCAGCGAATTTTTTGGTGGGACTGGTGTAGCCCTGATCGCTCAATGCAACGAATTCACCCGTGGTGTTGAGGTGGGCGCTGCCGAGACTCGCCACCGAGCCTGAGGATGAGAACCGTGGCGTGTATTCCGTTGGGTTGCCTTTCAGAGAGACCGTCTGGCTGTCAACCTCAAGATTGTCTCGACGAGCCGTGGTGAACGGAGAGGGTTTGCCAGCGTTGCTGCTGGTGTAATCGGTATCCCCTGCTCCACCGTAATGCTCGTCGGTGGTGAAATTGTTGTAGGTCGTGGTGCTCGCTTCACCGAGCAGGTTGAAACTCGCCGATTGGACGTTTGCTCCGATGGGCAAGGTGATGACGCCTGCAGGCCCGGTTCCTTTCTGAGAAAAGGTGTGCTCGTAGGAGGTCGTTCCGTCTTTGAACTGCGTTTCCGTGGTCGCAGCGGCGGCCAACGGGGACATGACGGAGAGCACGAAGAGCAGCGTGAGGAAGATGGCTTGACGCATGGTGGTCACCCGAGGTATTCACAGCATGGTTCACATCGCATTTGAATGATGCCCTTACAGGGCAACTTCTTTTTCTGGCGGTTTTGAACCACCTATGGGGAGGTTTGAAGGCCTCAAACGGCTTGGTGGACATCGGTGAAGACATGAGCGAAGAGGGGACGTTCTTCGGGCGGCTTTGGGCCAAGCAACATGGAAAACAATTCGGCATCAGTGCGATTGCAGCGGGTGCGAGCGGTATTCTTCTCGTGGCGTGCATGTATCAACTTCTCTTTCTCCAAGACCACGCTGAGTGGAACGACTACACGGGTGGCGCCATCGTCGGAGCCGTTCTCTCGCTCCTCATCTTCCTCATCGCCTTTCCCGAATACCTTCGTTTCAAGGGTTATGTCGCCGTGCTTGAAGAACTCAAAGAAATCCAATCCACGGCCGAACTTCGCCGACAAAAGGCCGACGGTGATGAAGCCGCAGAGGCGCTGGGTGCAGGACATCTTGAGCAGTGGAAAGCATTCCTTGATAGCCGTGGCGTGAAGCGGTGAGTTGAGGCTAGCCCATGTCGGACCACGACCCGTTGCGTTCTTTGGTGCTCGAATTGGCACTGGCCGTCGGCATGATCGCTTGTTTGGTCGGTGCCATGTTCATTCACACGGGCTCCATGCCGCCGTTGGTCGTGGTGGAATCAAAATCCATGATTCACGAAGAGGGCGGTGAAATCGGAAGCATCGACGCGGGAGATTTGATTCTCGTGCACGACCAACCCGGCGATACCATCGTGACTTTTGCCGAAGCAACCGACCCTTCCAACAGCGCCTACGGCTACGAACAGCACGGTCTTGAGGGCGATGTCATCATCTACGCCAAGAACGGTGAAGCTGGCACGCCCATCATTCATCGCGCCATCATGCGTGTCGTGGCCGAAGAGACCGTGGCGCCCGACCGAGGCGCTGCCGACCCGTGCCCAGAAGAAGCGACCTACGACGACGTCCGACTTGCAGAGGACGGTTTGCCGGGGTCCTGCATCCTGACCTGGTCGGTTCCGGGCACTTCGGTCAGCAACGTTTCCAACATCACGGTCCATTTTGACGGGTCTCAGGCCGGCTACTACGACTGCGAGCGACCTGCTCACGGCAATGTCGAACCTTACCTCGTTGTTTGGCAGTGGGAGCCTCGACATGAGGGCATGCTAACCTTGGGAGACAACAACAAGTGTTCGGTTGACCAAGGGGCGGGCGCAACCAACGGTTCGGCGGGCGTTCACAGCCCCTCCGGCGTCGTGGGCCCGATTCGCAACGATTGGGTCATCGGGGTGGCCGGAGGAGAAATCCCGTGGCTTGGCACGGTCAAACTGATGGTCGGCGGGCCGGATTCCTACGGAACCAAGGATGTCCCATCGTCCTCCTTCATTGCCCTCTTTGCCGTTCTTGGAGGCGTCCTGCTCGCACCGCAAGCCTCCGAAAGCGGGTTTCGCTGGTGGTTGAACAGGTCGCCGGAACTCAGCCAGTTGGCGAAGCAAGAACACGATCAGGAAGCATCGTAGCCCGATTGCTTCAGGGCTTCGTCCATCGTGAGTTTACCTTGACTGACGAGCAGAGCGGTGGACAATGAGATGGTCAGTTGACCTTTGGAGCGACGGCGACTGATGCGTTGGAGGTTGCGTAATTCTCCCGGTGTCGCACTTACGGTGCGTTGCTCATGAACCGGCGCACCTTGCAGCATGGCGATTTTGAGCGCCGCTGAACCGTGGGCGTGTCGGGGCTGCCCCGTGCTGGTTCGGTGTTCGTCAACGATTTCGACGTGATAACCAAGCGAAATCACGCGGTTGAGCAATCGGTCTCGGTGAACGGGTGAGCCGTGCCCGATGCGGACCAACACGCTGGATGGACGGGTGTGCTCAACCAAATTCACGATGTGGTCGAGCGCTTCTTCAATGGATTCCAACTCTCGTTTTCCGAGGAGCATCCCGTCGGCAAAGAACGCACAACCGGGGCGTGGGCCTGGGTCAACACCAACGATGAGGCGGCTCGGAGGTTCCGTAAGTTGGCGGGAAAGAAGCCACGTTGAGACCGTTTCCGCCACCTCTTCTGGGTCAACGGCAACTCCGCGTCCCCCGTGCTCTCGAACTTCATCGGCCGTCCCAAACCAATAGGCTTCGGTGTCAATGGGGTCGTTGATGGCGACCTGTTTTGCGGGGAGGTCGCGCTGTTTGAATTCACTCAACAATCGATGGGCCAAACGAAAATCGTTCGTCCGAACGTAGAGTGGCTTCACGGCAAGACCTACGTTCGGGTCCTGTTCTAACCTATCGGTCGGCGTTTCTGCGAGAGGAGAAAACTCGGTGTCAACTCACAGCCTCAGCCGAAGTTATCAAGAACGATGGACAACGATGTCCACCCATGACAGGTGCGTATGAGCGGGAACTTCGTGAGGTTCTCTCCGGCACCGAAAAGGGCATCACAGCGGTGACTCGCAGCTGCACTCCCGAAGAAAAACATCACATGCGCTTGGTTGCAGAGCGCCCGTTCCTTGTGGTCCGGGCTGCGGGCTCTGGCATGGAAGGCAGCGGGGATTTGGTCGCGCTTCGAGGAGATTGTTGCTTCCCCATCGAAGTCAAATCCACGCGCGCCACCAAATTGTACTTCTCCGGCAGAACCAAAGATCAGCTCAACGCCATGATTCGGGAGGGTGAACGCTCGGGCCTGATGCCGCTGTACGCTCACCGAAGAAAGGGCGTACGAGGAGATTCGTGGCGACTGTTCCGCGTTGAGACGCAGGGGCTCAAGGGAACCCTTGCTCGCCTCGCCAAGATGATTCCTGCGTTGCCGTTAACTCGAAACGGCTCGCCCTTTATCGACTGGGAACAGGGTATGCCGCTCCATCGATTTCTTGGTATGATGTGTTCACCGCTCGGCGGTGAAGAACGCCCGCTGACGTCCTTGAAAAAGCGAGCATCGGCGAACACCTCGCCTACCATGGCCGAAGAACCTCAACGAAGCGCCAGGGACATTCTCGCCGAATTGGAGCGTCGTCGCTCGGCCGTTCTTCCCGTCATCAAAGGTAGGGAATGAACATCGTGAAGAGCAACATCCCGAGCAACACAAACGAGGAATAACTCGAGGCTCGCGATGAGAGGTGGTCCACCCACATCGGATGCAGGTCCCACAACTTGAGTTTTCGACCCACCCGTTTCACGCCGCTGAGGAAAGCGTGGAGCATGTCCCTGAGCATGTGACCGCCGTCAAAGGGTACCATCGGAATGAGGTTGGTGAATCCAAGGAGGATGTTCACCCACATCAACCAAAACATGAGGTGGCTGAGGAAGATGAGGACATCGGTGCCGACAAGGCCACCGAACAGACCGTCTCCAGCGACCATCAAAGACTCCTCAAACGGGTGTATCGCCACACCGCCCAGTTCAAACGGTATCAGCAGGATGGTGAGAATGTGAAAGGGGATGGAGAGGGCGCGCTGAGCGAGATTCCCTTCGAAACGAGGAGAGAAGGGGCCTGCTAAGCGATCAATCCCGGCGGTTCCCTCTGAAAGCCCTTCTACGCCAAGAAACGCATCCCCAGGTTCAACCTCGAGGTTAGCCAGCAAATCTTCGCTCCAACCCAGGTCAATGTAATACTGGTATTTGTCGCCGAAGGTGGCCTGCAAGGTTTCTCGGGTACCGTCCTGATGAATGACCACCATGTCAACGGTGTCGTTGCTCTTGTAGCCAACGAGGATGTCTCGGAAGTCGTCCGTGGTGTGAACCGGCTGACCGTCGATGGAAACCAACGTGTCCCACGGTTGCATGCCCGCTTGGTCGGCACCACCATCAACCACGATGCCTTGGACGTGAATGTAATCTTCCTCGGCGACGATTTGTGTGGCGAGCCCGCCGAGCAGAAGGAGCATGATGAACGCAGCGAAGAGGTTGGTGGCAGGACCAGCGGCAAACATGCGCAGGCGTTCTCGGCGAGGCGCTCGCATCAACTCGTCCGACTGCGGTTCAGCAAAGGCACCGAGAGGCAACGGGCCAAGTTGAAGCAGACCAAACGAGCGAATGCGCATGCCATGACCGCGAGCCAACAGACCGTGGCCAAACTCGTGAATGACGAGGGAAACGACGAAGGCCAGCGCTCCCCAACCGAGCGGGATGACCGGATTGAGGCCCGGGACGGCGACCATTTCGCTGGCTGAAGGTGGCGTAGCGGTTGGTGGAGAGAGGAGGGAAGCGACAAAGGCGAGAATGACAACCAGCGCCACCACGAGCATGGAAACCGAACAAACCCAAAGCGAAACTTCACCGTATGCCCGCCAAAACCGCCGAGGACGAGCCATCCAATCCAAAAATCGCTGACCGCGCTGCGTTCGCACCATCAGAACAATCCCGAGGGCTCGGGTCGCATTCCAACGGTCAAGCGTGCCGTTTCGCTCCCATGTACGAATCAGGATGTACCAGCCGATGAGGAGAGCGAACACGATGGTCCAGTCTGCCTGAACCGAGCCCCACGACCCCACCATGAACCGCCCACGCCTCGTTCTGTCTTGAACGTTGATATGCTTCCGTTGTTGTTCAAATGGACAAAACTTGATGATGGGTTGTCATCGGTGGATGGACATGCACCCCCACCAAATGGCGATAGAGGTCTGGTGTGAAGAGACATGGGGCGAGCGTCCCGTACGCATTTCGGAGTGGGCGAACCACGATGAAATCGTTCAGGTACTCATTCGGCTGTCCTCCAGCGTCCTCATCGCAGATTTTTTGCTGGACACCGATGGAAAATTGAACATTCAGCAACACCTTCACGTTCCGCTCGAAACGTGGAACCCCGGGTCCATTCAAGGGCTACGAACCAGCGAAGGGAAAACGCGATTTCAGCATCGACGACAGAGCATCTACCTCTCCAGCGAATTGCGCGTGCCCGAGTGGGGAGCTGCCCTGCTCGAGGAGTGGTTAATGAACATGCGCAGCGCCATCAATCGCCCAAAGGACCGAACGCAACGCATCAACGAAATCAAGCGATTGAGGACGTCCATTGAACGAAATTTGGAAAGTGCATCGCTGGACAAAGTCACTGATGAACGGGCGTCGCTTGACCAACAGCTTGACCGCATCAACAACCGATTAGCGACCTGAGTCCTGCATCGTGGTGTCCACGCCAGGGAACTGGTCTTCCCCTTCTCGGTAAACGGTTCGCATGTTGCTGATGAAATTCTTTTCTTTCACCACAATCGTGTAGTTTTTGATGCCGAAGTCTTTCTCACCGTCGAGCATCTCAAGGAGCACCTGCAAAGTCAATCGGGCACCTTCTCGGTGGGGGTAAGCAAACACGCCCATCGAAAGCGGAGGCGAAACCACCGAGGTAATGTCACCCATTTCCTCAATCGTGGCGAAGAGATTGGCGTAGGTTTCGGCCAACAATTCTCGACGTGCTTCATCCTGGTTGGGGCGACGGCAATCGGGTCCAACAGCATGGATGATGTGCTTGTATTGTTCAGAAAGAGCGAACGGTTCGGTGATGACGTTTTGTGTGACGGCGCATGGTGGAGCGTTGATCTTCCGCATCTCCAAGCATATGTTGCGCGTGACTTGGGTCAGTTCTTTCCCGGCTTTTTGGTGGATCATGGCGTCAAGGCCCTCTCGCCCTGAGAGACGATTATTTGCAGGGGTGATGAGTACGTCGCCGCTGTGATTCCACACATCGCCGCCCATCACACGAAGGACGCCGTGCTTGCATGTTCGTGCCATGTAAAGTTCGGCCATCGGTTCTGAGAGAAGGCGACCCTACATATTATCTACGCCAAATTTGAATGAAACCCGTCAATGTTCACGGTTTCGGCCCACTTCATGGCCCTCGTTCACGAAAGCGATACGGCTAAATCGGCTGCAGCGCTGCCTTAGCCATGTCCACGAAGGCGACCAGCATCGCTTTCGTTGTCATGTTCCTTCTTTCACTTCTCCACTATTCTCCTGTTGCATTTTCGGCAGACAACGAGCAAGCCGAACTCTCCGAGGACCTCTTCGATGGCTTCCTCGTCGGCGGGCAAGAAGATGTCTGGAACCAAACTCCATGGCAGAGCATCGCTGTTCCTCAGGGCTTTTCGTATGACAGCGTCATCGATTACAGCGACGTCGGCGTTCTCATCAACAACCTTTCAGAGGAGAGCAGGACCATTGGCTGGGCCTTTGTCGCTGCTCGAAACATTTCACTTGACCGTGTGTTCTTGTTCAACGCTTCGGGCACGCCAACAGGCGAGACGATCAATCGAAATCAATTCAACACCTTCTTCGCAACCCCCTTCCTTGAGATGTTGCAGAACAGAACCTCGGTGAACGGACTCAACTACCTCGTAACCACGAAAGGCATTCCATTGCGTGTATCGGGCGGCAACGATAAGGCCAGTTTTGACCAAGAATTGTCGTTGCTTGGCGGCGCCTACAACAGTTCCATCGGCGGAAATTACTGGATTACGCACGATTATGGACCGCTCGCTGGAAAACCTATGGAGCCGTTCACGAGGCAAAAATACGGGTTCTTTCTCGTCACCCGACTGACGGGTTATACCGTCGACACCGCCTTGGAATTGATAGAACGAGCGAACCAAAGTTTGGGTCAACGTGGCACTTTTGTCCTTGATTTGGCGACCAATCGAAACAACTCGGGTTACAAATTTTGGAACGACGACCTCTACACGGCCAACACCACGCTCAACGCCAGCATGGGCCTGCCCGTTCATTTTGACGAGGAAACCGAATTCCTCACCAACGTCTCCAACGTCATGGGATATGCATCGTGGGGAAGCAACGACGGTAACTGGAACAAAAACTACCTCCCCAACAGCGGCTTTGACACGCTGGACAGCGCCTGGCAGAGCGGCTCTCGCTACTGGACACACACGTCTCCAACGATCGCACCCGAGGACGGGTTCAATTGGTCGTATCAAACGGATACGAAACAGGGTGGAAACGGCGCCTTTGAAGCCGCTTTACGAACCGACTGCGACCAAGACGGTGCCAAAGGCATGCAGGGGATCTACGGAGAATACTTCGACAACGACGGCGTGAGTTTCAGTTCCTCGTCCATGCCGTCGCTCATCGACCGCCACCCCGACAGAATCCAGATTGAACCTCACCTGAACCGAGGAGCCTCATACAACGCCTATACGGGTCTCGACGACCGATTTAAGCAGCATTGGGGCGCTCGGTTCAGCGGACTCATCGACGTACCCTACACCGGAAATTGGACCTTCTTCATCAATTCCGATGACGGCTCTGAATTGTGGATCAACGGCGCCTCCCTCGCCCAAAATTACGGCATGCACGGCATGCGAGAGCGTTCAGGTTGGTTGAACCTCACCGAAGGCTTGCACGAATTCCGAATCGAATTCTTCCAGGGCGGCGGACCACACGGACTCATCTTTTCATGGCAGGGCCCAAACACCAGCAAAGCGGCCGTCCCTGCATCGGCCTTCTATGTGGCCACGGACACGGCCCCTGAACCATCACACCTCGTCCACCACTGGGCGTTTGAAGACGGGACGGGAAGCACCGCCGTCGACAACGGTTCGGATACAGCGAACATGACGCTCACCGGCATGGACAATTCCAACTGGAGAACGTGCCCCGACGGCATGTGTTTGTGGTTCGATGGGAGCGACGACATGGCGAAGGTGAACGTCGATGACTGGTACGGAAACATGACGATCAGCCAATGGGTCTGGGCCAACACCACGGCCCAAACCACCTATGCATCCACCTTTGCAGTGGACGACCAAGCTGGCTCCAATCTGTCGTTTCAGCACATGGTTTCAAGCAGTAAATGGCGATTGCACAACAACCAGACGAGTGTCTTTGGCGATGTTGTCGCTCAGCGTTGGACCCACTTGGTGACCGTGTTTGACGACGGTGATATTCGGCAATACATGGACGGCGTTCTGGTGAACACAAACGTCTATCCCAACGGCTCGTTCAACAACATTGACCTGTACAAGTTGGGCGTAAATCGGGCTGGGAATGCTTACTTTGAGGGCATGATCGACGAAGTCATGGTGTGGGACATCGCTCTAGATGATGCCGACATCACCGCCCTTCGCCGCACCATCATCGACAACTGTACGTCCTATTCCGGCGCAGGTAACAATGTTGCATCCATCGAGACCACCTACAATGTCCCAAACAACCTCATGGGGCACGCGTGGAACATCTATGTTTACGGCGCAAGCGAAGGGGAAGTCAACGGTGCGTTCCGAATGGTGGTCGAGGGAACCGATGCCACGGGAACCGTCGTTTCAACGAACACCTCGGATGCGAAGACCTTCACCGCCAACTGGGCTTCACAGACCATGCGAATGCGACCTCATCCGAACGCCACCGAGTTCACCATTCGTGTGAGTCTTGACATTGACTCAACGTCCACGGTCGGTTCCCTGTTCATCGATTCCTTTGTTCTTAGAGCCATTCGCCCGCACATGGATTGGGTGAACGGTTCCATTGCCGACACCGCCGTCTCCACAGGAGGCCGCTCGTTTAATTGGGGCACAAGCTACGGTCAATCCCTCATCGCTGACCTGCTCGAAGACGGTGTCTCTGGCGTGAAAGGGTACGTCTACGAGCCCTACCTGACAGCGGTTG
Source organism: Candidatus Poseidonia sp. (assembly GCA_049600935.1). Classification (GTDB taxonomy): domain Archaea; phylum Thermoplasmatota; class Poseidoniia; order Poseidoniales; family Poseidoniaceae; genus Poseidonia. The sequence continues at coordinate 3,217 of JBMYQB010000030.1, read as the reverse complement.
GCCTTCCGAGCACCTTCCTTCCCACCTACGCCTCAGGATACAATCTCGCCGAAAGCCATGCAGCCGCCAATCGCTATGCGAGTTGGATGGGCGTGGTGGTCGGCGACCCGAAAATGGCCCCATACACGGACGTCCTTCACGACATCAACATCGTGGACGTTCGCACCGTAGGTGATGTCAACCAAGGTGAAGTCGTCACCGTTGAGGTCCTTGTTGAAAACCTTGGAATGGCCACCTCAAACGGAACGCTCGAAATTCGGACCGTCCTTGGAAACACGGTGCTCAACCAAAGTCAGCTCAACTTGCCCGCTGGTGATGCTGTGGGAAGCCGGACGACGGTGAACCTCACGATGGTACCGTCCACGGAAGGGTTGCTTGACCTTCGCATACGCTACACCAACGCAAGTCCTGAACGAACCTTCGGAAACAACCTCCTTTCGTTCTCGGTCGTGGTCAACGCGCCGCCAAGCATCGAAGATGTGTACTGCAGCGCAGCCTTCCTTTCTCGTGGAGCGTACACCATTTGCTCCGTTGAAGCCACCGATGACCGGGAAGTCGTCAACGCCACGCTCGAGTGGCAAATCCTCGGAGAAAATGAGAGCATCAATGAAAGCGATTGGACGGTGTTGTTCATGGGCAAGATCAATCCCACCGTCTGGGAAACAGCCTTGGTGATTCCTGCCAACGCCTCACTGGGCGCTGTTGCGCTGCGAGCCACCGTTTCTGACAACAACAACATGAGGGCCATGATGATGATGGAAAATGTCACCCGGGTGGTGGACGCACCACCAACGTGGTTCGGGCCGCATGCTTCGGGTGTGGACCCCACGAACTGGAACAACGCTTCGATGCTTCCAAACCGACCACCGGTAGGCCTGTTCCGTCATCAAACCAGTCAACTGACTGCCTGCGTGATGGATGCAGATTACAACCTTGAAACACCTTTCCCCGTCTTTTTCTCCTCACGGGGAACGCTTGGAAACGTCAGTTATGTGCCTCAATCTGCAGCCAACCTGTATTGTTACACGGTTGACCTTCGTCTCGAAATTGGAAGTGAACTTGGTGATGTCGACATCGAAGTGCGCAACAACGGTGGCTCGTTGCTCCTGCAACGCACACTAAGAATCGAAGACAAACCGCCTCAATTATCGCTCGCTGTCGAATCAACACAGGGCGAAGCGCTTGACCGGGTGGTTGGTGATGGGAACGAGCAGGTACGGATTCAAGTGAGCGATGTTGACGACCCATCGACCTCCTTTGTCGGTGATTTGACCATCCAATGGCCTGGCGGTGAACCCATTCAACTTCCGCTGGATATTTCGGGAGACGGTAACGATACCGTCCTCGTTCTGGAGCAAATGTTGATTCCGCTGGAAGGGGGTGAATTGCAACTCGTGGCCAGCGGCCGGGGTCAACACGGTGCAACGGCGACCGAACAGCTCAACGTACCGTTCCTTCTCACGCCCCCGGAATTGTTGCTGTTTGAGGCCTGTGATGCCACCGGCGTTGTGCGGAACATGACCTTTGGTCAAATCGCAACCCTCGTGGTCGTCTTGGCCAGCGAACGACCGCTGCAATCCTCCGCCGCACAACTCGCGCAATCGGGCTGGGCCATCAATGCACCAAGCATGGAGGCCCCTGTATGGGGTGAGGGCGAACCCCCGTTGGCTTGCGACGTGAGCGAATTGATGACGGAAGATGCAACAGTGATGTATTTCCGGCTAAAACTCGACAACTCCTTGGTGGACGGCGAGGGGCGCGTGGTGTTCTCCACCAGTAACATTGACGGTTTGGTGAAATCCCAAGGGATGGACTTGATGTTTCAACACGCACCCACCGTCATTGAACGCGTTGAGTTTTCTGAAGCCTTGCCGGGTTCAGACCTCTACACCAACGTGACCGTTTCCGACTTGGACGGCTTGGACAGGGTGGTCTGTGCCTTCAGCCTCTACGGTCAAGACGACGCCCTGCTCACACAATCCGTCCTTACGGCAGGACCTGAAGGTGTCTTTGTGAACGAATTGAGTTACCGTTACCCTCTAACGGTGGCTGCGGCAAACACCACCTTGTCGGCGAGCATCAATTGCATGGACAATCTTCAGCAGTCCTTCGTTTCCAACGCCAGCGTTGAGGTCATGGCCGCTGAACCTTGCGAAGACTGCACGAACGATGGAGAGAATGTCCAACGTCCTTCCAACGATCTTGACGCCAACAACGGTTCGCTGCTGTTGCTGGTTGGCGTCATGGTGGTCATCGCCATCGTCTCTGGATTGCTGGTGCTTCGTCGGCGTGGTCCGGTCGATGACCTCAAGTGGGCCTCAGATGAGTTGGATCCGTACGCCAATACAGAAGATTTGTTTGAACAAGACCAAGACGAAGGCGTGCTGGAGGAAAGGGAATCTCCACCGTTGCCCGATATCGTACCAGAGGGTTGGTCTCTGGAAGACTACACGTCGTGGCTTGATGGCCCGCTGCCCGAGGGGTGGACCGAAGAGCAGTGGCGCACCTATGTCGAAGAATCAAAAGCTACCCTTTCAGCGGTTGAGCCCCAAGCGGAAGGGTGATGTGCTGGCATCGAATGGTGGGAAGTGAGCAACATGGCAATTGGTTACGTCCTCATCAATGTTCACCCCGGAATGGAACAACAGGTCTACAACGACGTCAGGACACTCCCCCACGTAACAGATGCTACGGTCCTCTTTGGCGATCACGACCTTATTGTGAAACTCGAAGCAACCGACCTGGCCACCATCGCCAAAGCGGTGGTTGAACACATTCGTTCCGTTGAAGGTGTCGTGAACACCAAGACCCTTGCTGGAGCAGACCTTTCCGACGACGGATGAAACCGTTGCACTGAACGGGAAACACGAAAAAAACGCCCTCGGAATGGGGTACTGAACGCCATATGTAGAGCAGTACCCCCTTTTTTCGGGGAAATCATTATATGCTCAACAGCATAAGGGGGAACCGGAGGAAATCCAAATGTCAGACGGAAAGAAATACTTCGTTCTCATGGAGAACGGAAAAGACACGAGCCAGGTATTTGCGAGCAAGCAACCCCGCGGTGCAGCCTTGAAGGCCGCAACCCGCGGACATGAGACCATCCGCCTACGAGAGCGCGGCACCAAGCGTGTCCACGTTTTCACGGGCAGCATCTCGATGGTCCCCAAGCCTGCTGGCGGTCCTGACTGGTTGCCAGATATGATCAAGAAGGCCA
>JBMYQB010000029.1:0-20828 GCA_049600935.1 Candidatus Poseidonia sp. | reverse complement strand
CAGCCAAACCCAAGGCTCCTGGGTGTTCGTGAACGACCAGCTTGTCAACACCACCGACATCGCTGACATGAACTTGGAAGCCGGCAGCCGCATCCGCTTGATGCCCGGCCTTATTGGTGGACGTGCTTGTTGAATCCTATGTCAGGTTCGTGGACGCCGATGGAGGAAGACCTCCTCATCGAAAACCTCGAACTCGGACAGGACCTTGACATCATCTCTGATACGCTTGGGCGAACGCCATCTGCGGTCGCACTCAAGATGATTCATCTCTATCAGAAAGGGGCGTTGGTGATCATGGCTGAGGACACGTTTGATGTTCTCGTCAAACGAATTCAACACTGAAAGGTTGAAAACAGGAGCCACGGTCGCGAGGATTGGAGAGAGAATCATGGTTGAACTCGTCGACTACAAGTGCGCCAATTGCGGAAACCTCGAATCGTTCCACCGAGAACGCAACGGTATCAGTTGCAAGGCTTGCGGTTCCCGCATTTTCATGAAACTCCGCCGCCACGGTACGAAGCGCCTCAGCGCTGAGTGAGGAATTTCTCTCGCAGAGTTCAAGGACCATGGTCCAACCTTTCGGTACATGACCGTCTGGCTTGAGCAATACAGGCCCGTTTTGTTTGACGATCTGCTCACTTCCCAGAGTGTGATTGACGCCCTGAAGCAGCTTGCACTCCAAGCCAACCCACCCCATCTTCTTCTCTCTGGCCCAACAGGTTGCGGTAAAACCGCTGCTTTACGCCTCGTCTGCCGTCAGGTCTTGGGTCCGTCTTGGCAAGCGACCACGCACGTATTGCAAGCTCGTGATTTGGACAAGACATCGGGCGCCATGGCCAAATTCGAGGCCTTTCTTCGACCCGAGGGGGCAGGCTCGGAAGATACGCTGGCAGGACGAACAAGCCTCGATGCCTTTGACCACGGCATCAGCGCCTCAGCCGACACATCACCTCCTCCTGCTGGTGAAGAATCAGCCGCCCCAGAGGCTGGCACCTTCGCCGCCGTCTCACGCATTATCATCATTGAAGATGCAGATTATCTCGGACACGCACGCCAGTCGTATCTTCGAAGAATGATGGAGGAAAGCAGCCGGAGCGCTCGCTTCCTCTTTACCACCCACACGCCGTCTCGCATCATCGAGGCGCTGCGCAGTCGAACGCAACACGTTCGAATGCCTTCACTTACGCGCCTCCAAATTGAACAGCGCTTGGAACACATCGCCTCTTGCGAGAACCTCGAGCCTGCGTCGGGCGTACTTGGCGACATTGCCCATGTTGCCAACGGCAACCTGCGCAAAGCAATGTTTACCATGCAATTGCTCGCCCAACGCAATCTTCTCAATGACCGCAAGAACGTTCAAATTTTGATGGCAAACAGCAGCCGGAGAGAAGTGCAATTGGTACTTGAAGAGGCTCTTCGGGGCCGAGTCCACGAATGGAAATGGGAGCGTCAGGGCGAGAAAAACGCGCGCGTCCTCAAAGGCGCTATGGGCGCTCTGGATCAGATGATGTCAACACACGACCTTGACGGCCGTGGCATGGTCGACCGTCTCCATCATTTTCTGGTAGCGGGACGAACTCACTACCCTGAACCCCTCCTTGCCGACCTCCTGGATGCTGTTTCGGCTTGCGATATGAAGCTTCAACGCTCTGCTCAACAGCGTATTCAGTTGGAAGAACTCCTTCATCGCTTTGCCGAGATTGGCGAACAACATCTCCGCACACCCTCATCGCAACCGTCTTGAAAGGTCGCACATCAGCCATCCTTGGGCGTGTAGCACAGCTGGATAATGCACCGGCCTCCTAAGCCGGAGATCGCGGGTTCGAATCCTGCCACGCCCGCCAAATAATGGACAAGAGCCATAATCAAGCCCGCCCCCCCCACGGATGGGGATGACATGGCCGACGATGCGCCTGACGCCGCTGCGGTGCTTCCAGATCCGTACGGCCACGGCTTTTCACGCGCGGAAAACCCCGTCGAGCGCACCATCGAAAAATGGCAGCAGCAAGAATTGCTCCGCATGCGATTTGGTCAGTTTGCTCGACATCGAGCACCCATGACCATTCGCCTCCTCTTTGGCGCAAGCGTCGCCGTCGTGGCCCTTCTTTCGGTCATTTCTCCTTCCTTTGCGCCCGCCAATCCAGGGTATGTGGCGCTGTTCTGGCTCTTGCCTCTGCTTGTGGGCACCGTCCCTCCGCTTCTTGCCGGCGAGGCGATGTGGCAATCCATACAGGCCCGTATTTCCATCCGAGAAATTGACGACCAAGCGCACGGGGGAAAACTCTCACTTCGTTCTCAGCCGGGAATGGACCGAATTCTCGAGGGATTGACCGACGTTCGACGATACAATACGGTGAACATTTTGCTGGCACTCAGTGCTGTCATATTACTCGGCTTGGGGACCGTTATTCGCCAAGATTCGCTGGTGTGGAATCTGTCCTTCTTGGTCTCCATGACGCTTGGCTTCGCTCATTCCTTCCATGCCTTCTTTACGTCCGATTACGTTCGCCAACAAGGCGATTATATGCCCTGCCTCGTTCATCACGCCCCAACCCACCACCCGACGCAATTGGGTTCTATTCTTGGCGAACTGATCGTTCTTCACTTGGACCCCGACCTGTACCTTGATTGGCGTTCGTGGCTTGAAGACTTCAGAGAGAGCATTCTTCCGGGATACGACAAGGAGCAATCCTGGGAACGCGTTCTGTACATTTTACATTTGAACGCCAAGGGCGACCTCAGTGAAAGCACCGCGATGGCTGAACTGAATGAATTCATCCGTCCCGACGCCATCAGGGATGTCCTGCTTGATGAAGGGGCAAAATTCAACTGGCGCTCCCTTCAACGCTTACTGGCTCATGCCCGGGTTTGGCAACCGAGTGCGTTCCGGTTGTTGGAACGTCTGCAACTCGACCTGCTCTCTGGCACGCCAAACATGCTTCGCTCCCCATGGCGAATGGATGTGGCATTGGACCCTGAATGTGACGAGGGAACCGGCCATCTTTTCATTGCTCTCAACAATCAGACCTTTGAGCAGGCCGTGGCTAGAATTGAGGTGGTGTGCCCCGGCGGTGAGCCCTTCGCTCGAGACCATCGCTTCGAACTTCAGGCCTGCCCTCCTCCACGAAAAGCCGTCAGCCTCAACGCCGAAGGAGAAGATGATGCGTTGGACTGGGTGCCTCGCTATTTGCAACAAGGGGTCGTTCTTTGGTTGGGCGTGGCTTGGCCCGAGCGAGAAGAGAGCGAGCGATACGTCCAAGTCATTTTGCGTGACGAGGAAGGCGTTGTCATTGAATCAAGGGTTCTTCGAACGGTCGTCAAGCGAAAATCCAACCTTCAATCAAGGACCAAAAATCGCAATTTGGAACGGGCTCGTCTGTGGTCAACTCGGCCGATGCCCAAGGCTTGAGCCCGTCTTTTTCCCAAGGATGCGTTCCATCTTTGTGGTGAGGGGAGCGCGCACCTTATGGCGGTCCTCTGCTTCGCCAGCCACAGGGGCGTTTTGGAATGGAAGCATGGGATGTCATTGTGCTTGGCGACGGGCCTGCGGCTCTCCACGCTGCAGCAGAGGCGGCAAAATCTGGTGCGAGTACTTTGATGATGTCCTCAACAGGGCTTGGAAACCCTGGACCAGGGTCGCTTGAGGGTCTTTCCGCTTCCCTTCAAGAATCCAACAATCGAAGTCACCGAGAAGACACCATTCGGTGTGGAGCCTTCCTGTGTGACCAAGATGTCGTGGCGGAAACAACGTCAGGAGCCACCAGGGTCGTCGACCTCCTCGAGCGACGAGGTTTGAATTTCAGGCGCGACCAACAAGGCTTGCCGATGGTTCGCAAAGCCTTCGGCCATCAACAACCGAGAACGGTGGACGCTGGTAGCGCGACCGCCCTGGGCCTGCAACAGCTTGGTGAAGAACAATGCATGCGTCACGGCGTTATTCGCCGTGGCGACCAAGTCCCCCTCACGCTTGTTCATACCAACCAATCCGTTGAGGGACTTGTGGTGGTTGACATGGTCAACGGGCGCATCATCGGCCTCCAGTGCAAAGCTCTCATCATCGCAGATGACGGTTTTGAGGGGGCCTTTTCATCCGGCGTGGTTGGCCTTGGGATGGACATGGCGTTCCGAGCAGGTGTTGCGTTGCGAGACATGGAATTCATGACCCATCATGCCCTCACCGTCAAGGGCACCGATGTGTTCCTCCCCACCGGCCTTCTCCTCGATGGTGCACAACTCCACGAGGCCTCAGGCGCTGCAATTGAAACCGACGGGCAATCCATGTTGGAAATCACGGCATCGCTCTCAAGAGCCGTTCAGCCGGTTTTGGACGCTCGAAACTTGGGACAAAGTGCTCCATGGTGGGGCTCACTCTTCCGACTGGTTAAGCAGCGCACTGGAATCGATATGAATCGCCAAACCGTACCGCTCGCTCCAACGGTTGGTCACACCCTTGGCGGATTGCCTGTTGACGGTAATGGGCGATGTGTTGTTGGTACCTGGTCTCGCTGGTTCACGGGCCTCTACGCCGCTGGAGATGCAGCCTGCACCGGGCTTCATGGCGCAGCCCCGCTCACGGGTAATCGCCTTCTAGACGCCCTCACATCGGGAAGTGCAGCCGGCCATCACGCCGGTGGATGGATAAGCGACAGGAAATTCAGCACGGCAGCAGGCTTGGAAGCCGCCGTCGCCCAAGCTGAAGCCGATGTCTCTGCCATGATGGATGCTGGCGACGCCACGCACGTGGTTCGGTGCGGCACGGTCATGGCGAACCTTCACGCAGCTCTGGGTACAACCTCGACCTTTTCGGCAGACAGCATGGACAACCTCCTCAATAAGCTTGAACAGTTGTCCATCACAGCCGAATCCCTTCACATTGACCAGCAATCCTTGATTGCCAACACGAATTTGCTGGAGGTAATGCGAACTCAGGCTGCCGTTCGGATGGTCACAGCTTCGGTTCAAAGCGGTCGTGCCCGAGAGGAATCCCGAGGCTCGTTTTCACGTGAAGACTTCCCCGAATCCAACGATGATTTCCTTCACCACATCACCGTTGACCAGAACGGATCGGTTGGTACGCTGGCCGTCAAGAAAGGAGCAGGCGGCCACTGGGTCCTCCCTCCACAATGAAGAAAGACATCGACCCTCCACCGTCGTTGCATGACCACGCTGTTTGAGAAGATTCTCTCAGGCGAAATTCCTTCTCATCGTGTTTCAAGCGGCGAGGGATGGTACGCCTTCCTTGACATTTTTCCACGGCGCGCAGGTCACACCCTCGTCATCCCTGTTCGAGCTGTCCAGCGGTTCGCGGAATTGAATGAGGACGAGCGAAACGACCTCATGGAAGGCGTCGCTCAGGTCCAACAACTCCTTGGCCAACATTTCGAGACAACCGATTTCACCGTATGTCTCCATGACGGACCTCTAGCAGGGCAAGAAGTCCCCCATGTCCACGTTCATGTTCTCCCCCGGACCCAAGGCGACGGGGGTGGAACTCTGATGTCCATGTGGCCCAACACGCCACATCGCGAACCCGACCACGAAGCGCTTGGCGCCCTTGCAGCAACGATTCAGGACGTGAAGTGATGGCTACCATCGTCACTGAAGAAGAGGAGATGGTCCACAATGGCGAGGTGCTTCCCGTTCTCTCAGCCTCGGCGAAGAACATGAAAATCGACAAGCTGTTGAACGCCCCTCTTCCCACCTATGATTCATCCGTCCCCGGCTCTTATCTGTGGACCAAAATTGCGTTTTGGATGTGTCGGAGGGTCGCCAGTGTTCAATTCCGAACAACATCGTCCAGCGCCCATACTGCACTCTCCAAAGGCGGCGCTGGCGCCATGTGTTGTGGATGGCATACGAACGGCTTGATGGACCCCTTGGGTATTTTTCTGAATCACCCGAAAGAGTTCGTTGTCGGTGCCCGACACGACCTCGTCACTCGACCGCTTCTTGGATGGTGGACACGACGACTGGCGGTTCAACCCGTGGTGAGAAAAGCCGAACTTTTGCGAGGAGGATGCACGGAAGAAGAAGCCCTCCACCTCAACGGCCGTTCATTGCTGGCCCTTTCCAGTGGCATCGCCCACGGTTTTGGCTGTGTCCTCTTTCCTGAGGGAACCAGCCACAGCGAATCTCACATGATTCGGTTCAAGACGGGCCCCATTCGCACGGTATTGGCAGCAGCGGCGCTGGCAAAAGCCAACCAACTTCCTCTTCCTCAACTTGTGCCGGTTGGCTTGCACTTCCGTCGCCGGGAGTTGTTTCGCACCGACCAATACGTAGAGTTTGGCGAACCCATCTTGCTGCAGGACGACATGATCTCCGATGCCATGGCTACCGCCGTGGGCCAGGGAGGATGGGTTGAGCCGCCCGCTGATGTTGTGCATCGCATTCGGGACGAACTTCAATCACGTCTTCCGTTGATGACACCCAACACGGCCACATGGAAGGAACACCGAGCCCTTCACCTTCTCGCTCACGCTGATGCGCGTGAACAGGACCGCCCCCTTCCGAACTGGCAGGCCGAGGTTCATGCGGCACGAACCATCCGTGAAACTTGGCCAAATCGTACGGCTGACTTCCCGCCTCAACCGCTCACAGGAACACGTTTCGAACTTGCCACTGAGGCAGCAGAATTGCTCGAGGCCCGGGGATTGGACGGACGCGACCTTGGTCGAAAAGGCCGGTTGTTCCGCAAAGCCCGTGTTTCGCGTCTCCCTTCCGCAATGTTGGCAATCGTGCTGTTCCTGCTCTTCTTGCCGTTTTCACTCACCTCGCTCGGCCTTCAAATCACGCTTGGCCGTGTACTGGGCGATTCAACCGACGAGGGGCTTGATGCGAGGACAAGTTACCAATTCTTGGCAGCGTTTTTCGGGTCACTGTTGGTATGGCCCGTGGTCGCCATGGCTTGGACGGGAGCGGTTTGGTTGAATCAGGACGTCATCGGTCAAGCCTTCGGGTGGGGCGCTGGATGGTTATCGCTCGAGTCTTCTCTTCCTGCTGCAGGTCTTGTCATCACCTACTTTCTGTGTTTTCCAGTGTTTTGGGTCAGTGGAAAATCCTTCGCCGCGGCGTGGGATGTTTGGGTTGATACTCGAAAAGCATGGATGCGTGCTCGCTTCCCTCAAGAAGACAAAAACCGACTCAACCACCTTCTTTCAGAACTTTCCTCTGAACGGGTGCATTCAAACGGGATGAGCGACTCGGACACTCCATGACGCCAGACGAGACGGTTGACCTGCTCAAGCGATGGCTCACCGAAGAACGTCTTTCGGCAAAAGCCCAGCAAGACCGTCGCGCCCACGCTCACTTTCTCGTTCGCTACCCCAGCGGAAAGCAGGGGCACATGTTTGCCATTGTCGTACCAAAAGAAAGAGATTTGGTGGCCGTTTCCAGTATGACGCGAGTTGACGAGGGCCAACAAAAAGAGATGAAAGACCACATGAACGACGAGGACAGCGACTGGTCCGAATGGATTCATGAGAGCCGCTTGCATCTCATCCGAACCGGCGTTGACTGGGTCATTCACATGGGTCACGAGGGCGAGAAAAAACCAGGGCCACTTCAAGCCTTCAACGTGAGCCTCCCCATCTGGTTTGACGGATTGACCAAGCATGAATTCATGAACAGTCTGCGCCGACTCTGGCTGGCCAAGCTTGCGCTTATTCACGAGATCAAATACTCCTACGGGCCGGGTGTTGGAAAACCAGGGCCCGTTGATGATTGGGCGAAATCAAAGCCCGCCAACGCCGGGCAAATCGTTCCAGAGGAATTGAGTCCCACGGCAGAAATTGAATTTGATGAGAAGATGTCGTTTGGTTCAGGATTTGACCCCTCAGAATGGGCTTAAAATCGCAAATTTTCAACATCTTACTCTCCACGGTTTGGTTCGCGTTACTTGTGGCGCAATCCCCCGAAACATGACCGATAGGGCGCGCGGTTAAGTATGATTAATGACACGAAAATTTGTAGAAGTCTGAGGTGTACCTATGAACCAGAAAATCAAATCCGTTAGTCTAGCATCAATCATGGTGCTTTCCGTGATGTCCTCGTTGCTGATCGCTTCCGTTTCGGTGAGTGCCAGTACGGTGGTCATCACCGAAGCCATTCAGATTGTGGATGGAGGTACAGCCTCCGATTCGCAAGCTGCCGTTGGCTCTGACAGTTCTGGAAACGTTCACGTGGTTTGGACACGAAACAATCTCCACCTCTACTATGCCATGATTTCGCCGCGCGGTGAAACGCTCATCGACGCAACCCAAGTCACCAATTCTGGACTTCACAAGATTTGGCACCCTGACCTCGCTGTTGACGAATACGACCGCATTCACGTGGTTTGGGCTGACAAAGCCGGGCAGCACGCCATCATGTACACAGCCCTCTCTCCTTGGGCTGCACCTATGGACGGTATGGCCTCCGATGACGGTACCATCACGGCCATTGACGACACCATCATTTCACGGCGTTCTCAAAACCGTGACTGGCCCGCTCTTGACATCGACAGCCAAAACAACGTTCACATCGTTTGGCAAGACAACTACGACGAACTTGGTCGATTTTTCAACCAGCCCCAAATCTACTACTCCATGATTCAGCCCGACATCGGCTCAGGCGCCATTGTCACCTTGTTTGATGACACCCTGTTGACGCCCATCATCGGCCACAAGGGCCACCCCGATGTGGTTGTCGACGCCAACGACTATGTCCAGATCGCTTGGGACGACACCCGTGGTGGAAAGGTCGAGTTGGCCTTTATCGTTGACACCTCCGGTTCCATGTACTCTGAATGGGCGGACATCTGTACGGTTATCTACGGCGGTAACTTTGCCAGCGGACCGTATTTCCAAGGCATCAAACCCATGCTTGAAGAAGGCAACATGACCGTCTACGAGACCATCTACGGTCTTGGCAACACCCTCCCAGGTGCAGCAAGTTCTGGAAACTGTCAGGGCTACAACAAGAACACAGGGCCACGGACCACGCCACTCGGACAAACACCTGGCGATGATTCCGGTGGTATTCGAAAACTCCCAGGCACCATCTACAACGGCAACACCTATTCCGGCTATTCCGGTGAAGACTGGGGTCCTGGTTCTAACTGGGCTTGTCTCTCCTGGAAAGACTCTGCAGGAAACGTCCCCGGAAACCCACCAACGCAGTCCGACCACCGCTGGAACCCCAACGCCACCAAGATTGTCATCCCCGTTTCCGATGAGGGACCAAAAGATGGCGACCCATCGCAGCAAGCAGACGACAAGGCAGCCATCCAGGAAGCCCACGACAACTGTCTCCTTGCCGGCGTGATTCCAGTCGGACTCTACGGCCAGGGCTACGGCGGTGCAGGAAACATCCAATCCCACTTCATGGACCTCGTCCAGTGTCCAAACGGCATCGTTTCGACCCAAACACGAAACTGCCCAGGAAACACACTTGCGAACACCGACGCTGGTGGACAGGCTTACGAGTTCCCTTCCGGCACCGGAACCAACCAAATGGCCCTCCTCGTAGAAGCCATGGTCTACATCTCCACCAACAACTCTCGTGAAATCTACATGTCCATTCTCGACCCCTATGCCAAGATGAACAACGACCCGAGCTTCACGCCCGGATTGCCAGGCCACTCCTCCCAAGGCGGCTCCTACGCCGAAGACACCGGTGCTGGCGCTGACGGTCACCTCGTTGTTGTCAACGACACCCGTGTCACCATTGACGACGCTTACTCCTTCCACCCCTCCATCGGTGTGGACAACCAAGGCAACACCCACATCGCCTGGATGGACGGTCGCGATTACGGATTCGAGAAGGACGTAAATTACGAAGTCTACTACACCAAACTCCGACTCCAAGGCGCTGGTGCTTGGGACGGTGCGGAAGAAGGCCTTTCGACCTACGCCATCAAGAAGATCAACGACACACCCATTTCCAACGTCGAAGGAAAGAACGGTCTTCCACCCGCTTCTCCATATGCGGGCAACTCCGTCTTCCCCTCGTTGTTGACCGACGACCAAAACAACGTCCACATCGCATGGGTTGACTCAGGCAACCTTTCCGCCAACGAAGAGATTCTCTACACTCGCCTCAACCAGACCGATTTGACAGGAGACGGCCTCACGGCCCTTGACCCGTGGGAAGCGGTTGCGGTCACTTCGTGGAATTCCAACAAGTTAGGTCCCAACAGCGGCCGACAACCCGCCATTGGTATGCCTCCGGCGTTCTCCAACGATTTAGGAAGCGGAGCGCACTTGGCGTGGTCAGACACCAACAAATGTGACGACAACGGCAACAACAACCGGTTTACCATTTGTTACTCCCACGTGCTGACCGGCCAGGTCGACGTGGAGTTTGACGAAGGTGAGACATTCTACCACGTGATTGAACCCGGTCAGCAAACCATCTACAACATGACGATGAACAACTCAACACCTGGACCGAAAGACCTGGTGGCCGACACGTACGGACTGAACATCTCAGGCGTGCCAATGAACTGGACAGCGAACCTTTACTTTGCCTCGAACCATTCGAGCATCTTCCCTGACACGCCCATCTTCCTCGAAGGCGGAGAAGACATTCGGTTCTACATGCGAGTCCAAGCACCGTCCATCTACCAAGCCAACGGCGATGAACTGGCTGAAATCCGAGTGACGGCGCAATCGTACAAGGACCCGGCCATTCAAAACGACATCATCACGCTGACCTTGATGGACGTGGTTCACGGCATTAACCTCGATACCTCCCACAGCATGGCTGACATCGAACAAGGAGACACTGCGATCTTCTCCATCACCATCACCAACACGGGTAACGTCCACGACGCCTTTGTGTTCTGGGACCCCAACAGTCTCGAAGGTCAACAAGAGTGGTTGCTTCCGTTCGGCTGGCAGGTGAACTTCCCAATTCGTGTTGAACTTGACCCTGGTCAATCGGTAACGAAGAACCTCGAAGTCTTTGTTCCGACCTCCGAAGATCCAGGGGCCTTCGTGATTTACGTGAAGGGATGGTCTGAAGGAGAACCGATCAAATCGGTAGAGAAGGGTACCTATGACATCCTTGAGCTCGGCGTCTTCGTGTCGATTCGCTCAACAGGAAACATCGTGTTCGCTGTTGACGACCGCTCTTCACAGGTCAAGCCCGGGGAGTGTGCGTCTTATGACATCAACGTCACGAAGAACTTCGACTCCGGTGAACTTGTCTTTGCTACACCGGGTGCTCCTGAAGCGAAACCCGACGGCATTGCCATGGACGCTTGGCGAGAGGAGAACTGGGTGGTCATCGTTGACTTTGCCAATGCAACCGGTTCTGCTGACGCCGGAGACGGTTTGGGCGACCCCATCGCCTGGACGATTCCTGGTACGGCTGAGAAGATCACCAAGCGAGTGACGGTCCACGTATGTGCACCAAGAAACGCTACGGCAGGCCTTGGGCCGGCGATCACGTTGAAGGGCTATCTTGACGGCTATCCGCGAATTTCGGATTCGGCGATTCTTTCGACCAATGTTGAGCACGTTTTCGACCTGAATGCGGGCATCGACCCAGCGATTGGTACGTCCATGAACGTCAATCCGGGCGACAAGCTCACACTCCCCATCACCGTGACCAACGAAGGAAACGGCCCGGACCGGTTTGACTTCCGCTTGGCACGCGTCACCGACGCTTACGGCGTCGACGTCATCTGGGACATTGAAATTCCACGTGAAACGTTGCAAGAACTCTCACCCGACACCTATCAGTCGTTTGATGTCTTGATGAACGTCCCCAACCGTGTTCCTGCGGGCGAATACACCGTCGTGCTGCAGGCCTTCTCCGAGGAAGTGTATCCGGATGCGAGCGGCCGAGAGACGCGAATCCGCGACACCATTTCGCTTGCAGTGACCGTTGACGAATTCCATGACATGCAAATCTCGATGGACCCCACCGTGGACAACGCCATCAAGACCTCTGCACCTGGAAAGATCGTTCGCTTCACCCTCAACGTGACCAACAACGGCAACGTCCCTGATGTTCCAACGTTGAACAACCACTCTGCTCAACAGGACGGCGACGACTGGCTCTGGAGCGAATTGCCCGGCATGCCCACCCTCACCAATTGGGATGTGGATTGGTTCATCATGCGACAGGTAAGCGCTGATTTGGTCGTTGAAGAAGGTTGCATGGAGATGCTTTCCACGGCTTCTTCCTACCCCGAAGATTCCTGCATCTACCTCACTGACCTTGATGAGTGGCGGCTTCCTGAAATGGCGCCATACGAAACCATCACCGTGGTTGCAGCCGTTGAAATTAGCACCGAAGCCAAACTCCAGACCCGTCCTCTCGGCCTGAAGGTCGTTTCGATGTACGGCGACATGGAAAACAACGGCGACCACGACGACTCCCCTTCATGGGAAGGCGAGAACCTTGACACCAACGAGTTCATTCTCACGCTCCGACTGCGTGCTCCGAACCTCGAAATTAAGGAGATCATCATGCCGCCGTCCACGTCCAGCGATGTTGACTCGACGATTCCTATCGGTATCATTCTGCAAAATACAGGAAACGTACACGCTACGGACATCGAAATCGTGCTCTGTGAGTACGACGACGCCAACGACGCTGACACCATCAGAGAAATCCGCAACAACGGATGCGATGAAGAACGCGTGGTCATGCGACAAGTCGTCGGTGCTCTTCTTGCTCCAGACGACACTGAGGACGCCAAGGAGATTGAGTTGTATCTGCTCTACCCGGTCACCGCCGGAAGCAAAGGCGTCTATGTGGTCGTTGACCCGATGAACGAGATCGTCGAATCCGATGAGAAGGACAACGTCAAGCCGATTCCTGAGGCCCTTGAATCCAACAGTCCGGTCTTTGACATGGCCAAGGAAGTCGTTGGCAAGACGGCCCTGCCCTTTGCCGTCATCCTGCTGACCATCGCTCTGCTTGGCGTGGTCTACATGGTCGGAAAGGGACGACGAGACGAGGTCAACAAGCGACTCGCTGAACAGTCGTCGTTGGTCTCAGTCCTGGCTGATGAAGCGGACAACTGAGCGCACGACTCACTTGGTTCGCGGTCCAAGGTACCAGCGAAGCTCCGTGTCGAGCGGAGCGGCAATGACCTGTCCTGAGCGTCGTGCAATTTGCTTCTCAAGGCGAGAGCGTAAGGCCGTGATCACCTCTCCAACGTTGGTGTGGCCTGCCAATTCCTGCTGAACCAAGGCTGTCAGGTCAATACGGTCGCCGGTGGCTTCCACCATGCTTTGAATGATGCTTCGCTCTTGGTAGGAATCAAAGTCGGATTCCACAGCAGCCGAGACGCGCTGGCGAACGTGTTGGTGGAGTGAGATGAGGGCGTCCCGCTGGGCGTCCAATTCTTCGAGGACGTTGGCAAGGGAACGCATGTGGGCGAGGCCCTCAGCGACGGCGATTTTCTTCCGACCGCTCAGGGATTCTGCGATGGGTACCGAGGCAGCGGGAAGGTTGCTTGACAACCGCATCGGGCCGCCAGCCGGGAGCTTTCGTTCTTCACAACGGAACAAGTCGGGGCCAATGTCAACGTGGATGGACATGGCTCGTTCAACGGCGTATATGGTGCGCGGCGGTCCACCTTTCTCTGAAGGCACTTTGTTCTTGGAAACCATACCACCCTTTTCCAGTTCTTTGAGGTGTTTGACCACAGCAGGTTGGCTGACGCCGATGAGTTCTGACAGCTGCATTGGATAGTGCGGTTCGCGCGCAAGACGCTCGAGGATCTGCCTTCGTGTCTTGTTTTGCAAGAGATACAGGGCTTGGTCGATGTCGGCCATACTTCTCAACTCAAGGTTGGGTAGTGCCTACCCCCCTATGAACACACCGTTTGCTCACTGCTCGTCCCAAGACTTCCACGCATCGTTGGGCTGAGCCGAAGGTTCGGGCGTTTTCTGTCGTGCAGGTGCTGTCTTTCGTTCCACTGGTTTTGGCTCGGCCAACGGAACGCCTTCGTCCCAGGAAGCGATGGCTGCGGCATTGGCAGCGTCCTGAATGGCCTCTTCGGCACTCGTGGTTTGATATCGCTCCGTCTTGGCGTGTTCGTGGGCGCCTTCAACGTCACCACGCATCAGAGCGTAGACTTGCTCGGTGGTCAACATTGCCCCTGCTGCGACATCGTTCAGTCCGTCAACGAACTCCTCGGACGGTTGACGTTCGGCCGTGTCCGCAAAGGGCGGTGCCACGGCAGGTTGGGAAGTTCCAGGCGTTTCGTCTTGATTGAAGAGCGTTGGATGGTCGGGATTGACGTCCGTAATGGCAACCAACCGACCGTCTTCGCCCACCATCATGACGCGTGGCGCTCGACTCGGTTTGGAAGCGAAGTAGACGATGAGGGCGATGGGTGTGGTGAGCACGCCCAAACAGCACATGGCTCCTCCGAGAAGTAGCGTGGTTGATTGCATCAATTCCTCAGGCACCTCGTCCACCGAAACGAGCCAGCCCGTGGTTTCGGCACAGTCTTCCTCACATTCAACGGTCAAGGCGTATTCACCGGACTGGTTGAGCGTCCATGCAGCACGTTCAACCATCACGACACCGTCAACGGTCATCGGTTGCCAGTCGAGCATGCACTTCTTTTCAGTGAGCGCATCACCGACAATCGCCGACCCTTCCACGCGATACAGGCTCACCGACATGAGGCTGGCCTTCTCTTCCTGGTAGAACCTGTAGCACGTGTCGTTGAGGGTCTCGGTGGAAAAGGTCCCCTCTCCGGTGTAGGCAGCGTGGTGTTGTTCTCGTGGGTCCATCACGGAACCGATGGTCGAGGCTTGGCTCTGCATCAAGATGCCTCCAATCAAGAGCAATACGCCACCAGCGATGGCGAGGCGCAGTGCCCATGGAGACCGCCTGGCAGGCTCAGGTGCTTGCATCATGGTCTTCCAGACCCTCTTCCTCCATAAGGCTCGCTGATGGCCTCAGGCGAGCCCTAACTCGGCCAATTTTTCGGGCAGATAGGTGTCGGTAACGAAGTCCAATCCGTATTTGGCCAAGGACTGCTGTTCGGCTTTCTTCCCGATTTCCAGCATCATGTTGATCTGTTCTTGCCACCATGACGAGGCAAACCTCGGGTCCGACAGCTCTGCTTTCAAGGCGTCAACGTCTCGTGCAGAGAGGTCGTCACTGGGCAAGTCGTAGGCTTCAATATCGTCGGCGGTGATGCCGAGATAGGTCGCTGACGGCGTCGCGAGGTATTCCGAAATATGCGCCGTCTTGATGGCACCGTAGGCAATGGACGCAAAGATACGGAACGACCAGGGGTCGCCGTCAAGGAAGACGACGACCGGCAAATCCCATTCTTCGCTCATCCGCTTGAGGATGCGACGGGTTGAACGCGCAGGTTGACCCTTCAGATGGACCAAACCGCACCCAAAGTCTTCGTCAAATCCGTTTTCAATAAGTCGGTCGAACATACCACCGGTCTCGATGGCCATGATGAAATTGATGTCGTGTTCCAGCAACTCAATCTTCTCTTCCTCCACGTTGTAGGGAACACCGTAGCCCGAATCGCCCACGTCGTCACGGGCGTTGATGCGCATCCATTCTCCACGACGGTTTCGTTCTCGCAGCGTCAGGTTACCAATCATCCGAGCACCGTCTTCTTCGGGTCGGAGTTTGAAATCCTCCCGAAGGCATTTCGTGACGACCTCCAAATCTTCAGCGAGGTTGTTGGATTCGTTTTGGGATGAGAATTTTCCGAGGCCCCAGGCCTCTGAAATGTAGTACATCTCTCTCAAGGTGGACGATTTTCCAGCATCGATCATTTCCTCAATGAACTCAACCACGTGAAGTGCCCGCAGCAATTGCTTGGCTGAGCCAAGGCTTGTCGCATCCCGAACGGAACGCTTCTTGCCGTACTTGTAGACGCCCAATTTATCATCAAATCCGATGTTGTTCTTGGTTCGGACGGGCAACGTCATCGTGGGAGGTTCGCCCTTGACGATTTTATCGTACATTTCGGTGACAACTTCGTGGAGGGCTGCTTTCGTTTCTTCTGGGGTGTGGCTCGCTGACATCATTCATCACTCCCGTATCCCATCAGGGTTTGTTGGCCGCTGGCTTTCGGCGTTTCGGCCTCCGCAACAGGCTCTTCATCGTCATCCGCTGCTTCATCTTCACCTGTTTCCATCTCTGCCTCTTCGCTGTCTTCTGCTCGGGCTTCCTGTCGTCGAATCTCTTCCAGCAGTTTTTCGTCCATCTTTGAGGCTCCGATGACCTCTTGGCTGCCACGATAGAAGACATCGGTCTCGGTCCAATCGCCTTTCTCGAGTCCGGAGAGTGAATACGTGATGGTGTAGGTCGTGCCGGGCTCAAGCGTGTCAAGTTTCCACGCCCAGACCCCGGTGGCTTCCTTTCGCCCGCCCGTCTGGTTGTGTTCCATGACGGCTCCATCGCGCTCAGGCCACGACGCTAAGAGGGTGTAAGCTCGGGCCCTAGAGGTGTAATTGAACAGCGTGATCGAAACGTCGGTTTGCTTGGTCTCTTTGTTCCAGGTGGTTGTACTCTCAGCGATGACGGCCCCCATGATTTTGGTGATGGAACCGGCCAAGTCGGGAACGGGACGCTTGAGGATAGCAGCCGACTTTGCCGCGATGGCGGGAATGATGTCGTTGACGAGCTCAAACTTTTCCTGCACCTTGACCATCTTTTTCTTCTTCTCAAGGTGCTTGCGAAGCCCACGCCCCATTTCGAGCATGGCCTTGCGGACCTCGTCCATGACCTCTGCGTTATCGGCCAGCGCCTCTTTTGCTTCGGAGGTAAACTGAACGTTGGTGCTGGCAAGATGGACCAAAATGGCGGCGGGGCCCTTTGGCACGCCTCGTCCTCCTGCTTGGTCAAGGCCGTATTGCCGCCAATCCACCGATTCGATGGCTTTGGTCAACAGGCAACCGCCCTGCTGATACATCAACGGTACACGGTTGGCGAATCGCAACACCTCCACGGGCTTATCAGCCGCCATACCGTCGCCGAAAATCAAGCCGACTTCAACCTGGTAGGGGTTACCTTGGGACACGGTGGGAGAACGGGTCATGGTGGTGACAAAGCGAGAGTCGATGGTCTTCGAGAGCCCCTTTTTGATGAGCAATTCTTCAATCGGCGAGAGACAATTGGTGGGAGGATTCAGCAGTTTCACGACTTTACCGTTGAGTTGACGTTCACCCTGAAAGGCCTCCAAGAGCGCACGAATGCTGTCAGCCTTCATTGATTTGGGCTTTGCTTTCTCCTCGATTTCAGCCGCAGCCAGCAGTTCTTTGGCAGCACGTGAAGAGACGCCTGAGAAATTCTTGTACAGGAACGAGGTCATCCGAGTGTCGGTTGATTCGGTGCACATGCGCTGAAGCGTTCCGAGGTGAATGCCGTGTGGATGCGGCTTGATGCTCTCCACTTTTCGGGGCAGGCGCTCGGTCACCCGTGGCCAGTGGTGGACTTCCCCTTCAGGGTCTTCGAAGGTGATGTCGGCGTGCGGGTTGACTATGCTCGTCATGCGAAGATACTGGTAGACACTTTGGCGGCCGCGTTGGTATTTGGCCTTCATGCGACAGGTGATTTCGAGTCCGTGCTCCTTCAACGTCCCGTCATCTTTTTCCCAAAGCTCCCGTCCTTCATTGGTCTTGGTTGCCTTGTTCTTTCGCGTGTCCAAACCAATGTCAACGATGGCTGCCGATGTTTCCGTGGCGATTTTCGAACGCACGTGCGTTTTCTGCCCGGTCGTCAACTGGCTGTACATGACCACGCCGGTGATACCGATACCTTGCTGACCGCGAGATTGGCGGATGGCGTGGAAACGTGAACCAAAGAGCAATTGTCCGAAGACCTTCTCAATGCTCCGTTTTGGAATGCCGGGGCCGTTGTCTTCGGTTTGAAGTTCAATGATGTTCTTCTTGTCGTCGATTTTGGTGATCTTGACTTTGATTTCTGGCAGAATACGAGCTTCTTCGCACGCGTCGAGCGAATTGTCAACGGCTTCTTTGACGGCGGTGATGAGTGAACGGGTGAGGGAATCAAAACCAAGGAAGTGTTTGTTTTTCTCAAAAAATTCTGAAATAGCGACTTGTTTCTGATTTTTTGCCATACGTTCTGCTGTGCCTGCCATGGGCGTTCACCTCCCTCGGTCCTCCTCCGTCTTGACGACGTCGGGCCGACAGATGACCGTCCCCGTTCTTTGAGGGATTATAATCTCCTTAGGCGAAACGGCATGGAGCAAGCCGAAATTTGCAGGCCTCTGAGAAATCCACTCAGGCAAAGAGGCTCGGATTCCAGATGCTGATGTGACCCGTGAACGCAGAGGCGGCCACCGTAAGCGGGCTGGCAAGGTAGAGTTTCCCGGGTCCAGACCGGCCCTGGAAATTTCGGTTGATGGCAGAAACGGTCACTTGTTCAGGGGTGATGGAAACGCCGGGACCGGCACCAATGCAAGCGCCGCAACCGGGGTCAATGAGCTTCACACCGACCTCGAGGAAGAGGTCGTGCCATCCTTTTCGTTCGGCCAGCGCCTTGACCTGGCCTGAACCGTATTGGATGTAGAAATCTACGCCATCTTTCACTTTGAGGCCGGCGTCTTTTGCAGCCTGACATACCTCAGCGTAGTAGGCGATGTCGTCTTCCTTGCCGGCCGTGCACGAGCCACCGTAAGCGATGTCAACGGTGACCACTCCAATGTCAACGATGTTGGCTCCGTTGGTGGGATCGCTGGGAATACCCTCGTCGGGGTTTCCGGGATGAGCCACCATCGGAACGATGGAGGAGAGGTCGATGGTGTGGACGCCACCGTCGTAGTGAGCGCCTTCATCGGGAGCGACCATGCGGGCGCGTTGCTCTTCTTCAGAAAGGTGCGGCTGAGCCTTGAGCATCCATGCCATGAGGGCGTCGTCGGCTTCACAAATTCCGGTTCGCCCGGAACATTCGGTCGCCATGTTGCACAGCGTGGCGCGCTCGTCAACCGAGAGCGAGGTGAGCCCCGGTCCACCGAATTCCATGCTTCGGTTGAGCGTCAATTCCTTGCGAGCGTGGTCTGCCAAAATGGCGAGGATGACGTCTTTGGCCGTGCAGCCGTGATGGAGTTCACCAACGAGTTCGAAACGGATGGATTCGGGGACCTTCACGAAGGTGAATCCCGCGCTCACGAGGTTGGCGTACTCCGTGGCGCCGACACCCCATGTGAGTGCGTTTGAGGCTCCGCCCATGCAGGTGTGCGAATCGGTCGCTTGGATGAAATCGCCAATCTCGATGAATTCCTCTCGAGCCACTTGATGGCAAATGCCCGGAGAGACGCCGTCCACGGCGGAGTAATCCCGTACGCCCGTATGCTGTTGGAAGGCAACCTGCAGGTCGCGAAGCGTCTGGACCTTGTGCATGAAGGGGACAAACTTCGGGTTGTGTTGAGCATAGAGAAGGTGGTCTTCGAACACTGCGAATTTACTCGGGTTGGGCAGGGCGTAATCCTCGCCGTATTCCTCCTGAAGGAAGGTGTGAACTTGCGCCGTGGTGAATTCATGGGAATAGCCACCCTGCACTTGAGCGATGACGGGGTCGCCGGGTTTGACGCACTGACCTTCGGGCTGACCGACCAAGTTGCGACTGATGATGTGCTCGGCCATGGTCATGGGACGCGTACCCGTGTTGAGCGGAGCGAGGTCCAACGACCCCGACTTGAGGGCCTTCGCAAAGGGGAAGAGCCCACCGTGTTCAACGATGAGTTGGGTGACTGGGTCGTACTGTCCAGTGAACTCTGAGAGCGCAATGGATTCGCCGTCTTGCAATCGCTTGAGCATGGCGTGGTCGCCCATCAACTGGCCGAGATTGATGTTGTTGCGCTCGTGAATAGGAGCAAAGGAGGCGGCGATGACGATGCTGATTCCAGCCCATCGTTCGCACTGTGCGGCCGTTTCTCGGCTTGAGCCGGTTCCTTTGCGTTGACCCGAGACGATGACTTCGAAGTTGCCGTCTTTGAGGGCGTTTTCTCGGAAGACGCGGAGTCCGTTGTGCATCAAGCCTGCGTAAGCGTTCTTGGCGATTTCAGCAGGGTCGTGGTCAAAACAAACCCAGGCAGGGGTCATGACGTCCGTGTTGATGTCGTCGAGGAGGTCGTCAACGGTCAAATCTTCCATACGGAGGTCAAGTCCGTCGTAGAGCTGTTGCTTGATGAGGTCCAAATCCTTGGTCAAAAAAAGCACGCGCTTTCCTGGTGTCAAGGCAATGTGCTGCGCCGGTTTGTTGCTCCCCATGCCTCCCCCTCAGGGTTGTTCACGGGTCATCCGTTCATAATCGGTTCGGGGCATCAAGGTGAGGGCAAGTCAACCAATTTCCCTCGGCTGCGCTGAACTTTTCTTTGCATGCTCATGCTTCTGCTGCCTGTATTTCGACCATACGATCAATCAAGAGAATTATCATCAATCCTTCATCCGAGGGTAGAGTGTGATTCGACCCACTACAAGCCCTTTGATTTGGTTAAAACGAAGCAGTGGGTTTGTGTATTGACCCTTTGCTTCTCCTGTGTATCAATCGTTATGATTCATCCCAGACTCGATAGCCGTCGTCGGTTGAGTACCAATGTACTCCATCGTTGGTGCGGTACCAATGGGTGCCATCATCATCATTTTCCAACCATTCTCCATCCGGGAGATCTTCCCAGGAGTCAACATGCTCTGGGTCGGCTTGAGATTTGACTGCAGAGGTGAAGTCCTTCTTCGCTGCAGGTGGAGACGATCTTGTCATTTCTTCATACAGTTCTTCCTCTTCTTCGAACCAATCCTCATCTTCATTCTTTGAACGCTTCAGAAATCGGACCACAACAACTGAAAGAATTACCATAAGAATTCCCGCTGTTCCAATCA